>CAUGGC010000012.1 GCA_959599095.1 uncultured Collinsella sp.
AGCTATAGGGACAGCAATCGATTCAATAGATAACCTCATCACTCTTCATCAGCGTGAGCCACAGTTTACTAATATGGGTTATATGAGGGTGGAAAGGGCTCTCATGACGATGTCGATGTCCTTGTTTTCAAGCTCTTGAATGACGTGAAGATAAGTTTCCTGGGTGGTAGTCATGCTTGCATGGCCGAGCCTTCTCGATACGCTCGCTATGGATACGCCAGCAAACAAGAGAAGTGATGCATGTGTGTGGCGCAAGCCATGGACGGATATAACTGGCACCCCGACGTTTTTGCAGTGACGTGCTAGAACACTGTTTGCTGTTGAGTTATATACCTTGCCCTTAACGAATATTGGCTCAGACGGGGGTAGATTCCTCAATAGACCGGAGAGTTGCATGATTAGTTGCCAATCGAGCTGAACTTTCCGCATTGACGAGGCGTTTTTCGTGGGAACAAAGCCGCCGTCATTCTTGTAGTCCCAGGTTTTGTTTACGGAAAGCGTTTGATGGGCGAAATCGAAGTCCTCGGGGGTGAGGCCTAGCGCCTCGGAGAAGCGCAGGCCTGTTTTGGCGACGATAAGGATGAGCCAGTCCCAACTTGGCTCGCTTGTTGACAAGTCTAGATCGCCGAGCATGGCATGGAGTTCGAACTGGTTGAGGTATTTTATCTTCTTTGCCCGCGGTTGCTTACCCTTGATGATTGCCTTTCGCGTAGGATCGCGCGGAATGAGTCCCTCGTCGACAGCGTCTAGGATCGCTCCTTTCAGCTGATGGTGAAAATCCATGGTCGTCTGCCGCTCGTGATGCTCAGCATAGCCATTTATGAGTCGCTGGTACGAGGTTCGGTCTAAATCCTTAATCTTGAGGTTAGGAACAAGCCTGGCTAACCAAGATTGGGTGAGCCGATATTTCCCCATCGTGACTTCGCGGATGGCCCCCTCTTTATAGACGCTGACCCATTGCGAGTAGTAATCGCAAAAGAGAGAGTCTTCGGTGATGGCAATGAGCATTATTTGCCTCCTTCATCATGTGTGGTGGCTCACGCTGATGAAGGATGATGATGCCGCTCACTCGTCGATGTCGAAGCCGCCTTTCAGGATAAATCTCTTGAGAAGCGCCGCAGCCCGGGTGTTCACCTTGAATGGCGGCAGGTCCTTGCCTTCCTTCTGCTCGAAGAAAGCTTTGGCGCGGACTTTGTCAATCGAGTCTTTCAGGTCGTCGAAGCGTCCGAATTCGTTTATGTTCGATTCAGTCAAGTCAAGTGCCACCATGGCGGTGAGAAGGTCGCCGTCTATGCCGAGGGCTTCGACAACGCGCTGGACCTGAGCATTTTTGGCCTTGCAGGCATATGACGTAATGTAGTCCCTCAGCGTCATGCCCTTCTCAAGGATTGCATCGCCGCGCTCCACGTCGTGCAGAAACAGCTCCGCGAAGCGCTGGTCATCTTGGCTCAAAGACGCAAAAGAACGGTGAAGCTCCTCGCGCGCCGCCGCGAGGCCCTCGTCATCCTGTTCTAGGCACTTTAGCCATTTCTCGAAGTTCGAGTTCATGTAATCGCTGTCAATGAGGCCTGTGTCGATTTCCGTAATGTGCCCGTCTAACTCGTAGGGTGCATCGGGAGCATCGCCCGGGGTACCGTCAGAAAAGAGCTCTTTGTAGCGCTGCACGAGGACAAGATAGGTTCGCTCGTCGATGACGGGTTGGACGAGGACGGACTCGCTGAGCTGCGAGCCCTCTTTCGGTTCTTCCCTGAACTCGTAGGTATCCTGTTCCCATGTGAAGCCCTGTACCTTCGCGGCCTCAAGGAACTCGTTAAGCTCGACGAATTCCTTCGCGAACTTGCGCCTGGCCTCCTGCGATGCGGGGAGCTTCGAGAGGTCTCCCACGCCAGCGGCCTCGAAGACCATGAGTATTTCCTGGAGGCGCGTATCCATCAACGCAATATTCTCCGGTAACTTCTGGACGAACATATCGAGCGGGCGGTCTCCCGAATACAGCTTCACCGCCGCTTCAATATTGCACTTCATAGTATGGGGACGACGGTAATAGCGAATCGTGCCGAAAGGCTTGTCGGGCCCAAACAGGCGGTTCGTGCGGCTGAACGCCTGGATGATGCTCTCGTAGTCGATTACCTTGTCGAGGTAGAGAGTGTTAAGCCATTTGGAGTCGAAGCCCGTGAGCATCTGATCAACCACGATGAGCAGGTCGATGCGGGAATCACGGTTGGTGTCGACGTTGACGTAGGGTTTCTTGTGGGACAGACGAGCCGAGACATCCTTCTTCATGGCGGGCCATGTGGGGATAGTGAACTCCTGGCCGTATGCCTTGTTATAGTCTTCTATGAGCTCGACCAGAGCGTCTTCCTTTACCGTGGAGCCGGCGTTGTTGTCGATGCTCGGGTCGAAAAGGGCAGTCACCTTCATCTGCGGGGCGCGCTCCTTGAAGGCTCGGTAGTAGTCGATCGCCTCTGGGATGGAGCTTGTCGCCAAGATTGCATGGAACTTGTTGCCGTGGGAGAGCACCGGAAAGCGGCGCAGGATGTCCTCGACAACCTTTCCGTGATGCGGGGTGTCGGGCCAGTATTGGGCGGGAGTGAGGAAATCCTCGATTCCCTTGATATGGTTACCGGCACCGTCGACCATCGGCCCCATGGGAACCTTTGCCGAGTCCTTATAGTAGTAGAAAACTTTGCTCTTTCGGTCGTCGGAAATGGCTTCGGCGACGGTTGCGGCTTTCGCCTGCTCTAGGGCAACCGCTTCGCGCACGTCATAGTCATCGAACGTCGTCACCATGTAGGGGTCGAAGCCCAGCACATTGCCGTCGCGGATGCCGTCGGCGATGCTGTATCGGTGCAAGCATTCGCCGAACACCATGGCCGTGGTCGATCCCTTCTTCTGATTCTCGTCGAGGATTGGCGTTCCCGTGAAACCGAAGAAGAGGGCATTGGGGAAGGCACGACGTATGTCCTGGAGCATGTCGCCGAAGGTGGATCGGTGGCATTCGTCAATGATAAATACAATACGTTCGCCAGCCAGGCGGTCGAGCTCAGCTTGGGTGATCCCCGTCTCGCCGACCTTCAAGTTGCTCATCTTTTGGATAGAGGTGACGATAAGGCGATTCTTGGGGTCGTCACTAGCGAGCTTGGACTTGAGGACCTGCGTATTCTCAGTGCCCTGCACGTCGTCGGCGTCGTCAGCGAAGGAGCGGTACTCCGAGAGCGACTGCGTGCCCAACTCGATACGATCCATGAGGAACACGACCTTGTCGGCATCATGGGAGTCGGCGACAAGTTGGGCCGATTTAAAGCTAGTCATGGTTTTACCGGAGCCGGTGGTGTGCCAGATATAGCCGCCGGGACGACCGGGCGTGCTGCTGTGCCGCGGCTCGTCCCATTTGCATCTGCGCACCTTGTCGGATATGGCGGCAGCTGCGTAGTACTGGTAGCTGCGCATGACTTTCAGACAGCCGTCCGAGCTGTCGGCGACGGTGTAGAAGCCAATGAGCTGATGTGCCATGGGAATGGAAAGCAGCGTGGAGGTGAAGCGTTTCCATTCGTCGGTTCCGGGTTTGTCGCCCGCGCAGACGGGCTCGTTGTTGAAGTCTTCCCAGTGGAAGAAGAAGTTGGGGTTGAACGCACCTGCTCCGGGGTTGGCGAAGTACCGCGCCTCGTCAGGGGTCATTCCCACGAAGATCTGCACCAGGCGGAAGAGTCCCGTGAACACACCTTCGTGCGCGTATTTTTCAATCTGGCCAGTTGCCTGGCTTACGGGCACGCCGCTGCGCTTAAGCTCGATATGGATGACGGGCATGCCGTTGATGAGCAGGCATAGATCACCGCGACGATCGTTAAGGATTTTGCTTTTTGCGGGATAGATTGGCTGTTGGGCGATTTGGTAACGGCTTTGACCTGCAGCAATCTCTTGACGGTCGTAGATTTTCAGGCTGACTTCCTTGCCTAGGTGAAGGACGTCATCAGGGTTGTCGCGGGTGATGGCAATGGTTTTGCCGTTGATGAACCCGTTGAGCGCCAGCGGGGTCTTAAGCGTTTCGATCTGTTCGATGACCTGTGCCATCTCACCCTGTGTGAGTGGACAACCATTCAGGCGGTCTATGCCGGCATTGTTGTTAAACAGGATCTTCGCCCAGTTGCAGATAAGGTCCTGTTCGGTAGGGTAGCGAAGAACGCCTTCCGCATCATCCCAACCGTGCTGCTTCAACACAGCGATAACCGCTTCTTCGAACGAAGCTTCTTTATCGAAAACCATGGCAAAACCTATCTGCGAAATTGCAAAAAGCGTATTTTACTTATTTCAAACATTATAGGTCCCGCAGCCATTTCCCCGGGATTGCCCGGGCCCCCTAAATTGACTGACAGGGCTTTTTGGAGCCGCTTCTGCCGCTCCGGACACCAATCAATGTCGCGGGAGTAGCCCACCTCAATGGAATGTATAAAGCAAGCGCACGTTTACGCCTAAACTCATGCGACAAATTGAGCCCCAATGACTTGGATCTGAGGTCATTCCCGGGGACGCCGTAGGCAGTCGATCTGTATGCGTTGGTTCTATCAAATTGACATTGATAGCACCGACCGCCCCGCACACCTCGCCCATCAGCTGTAGTCGCCCCCTACCTCCCCTCCGCCTTCAGCTTTAGCAGCAGGTCGCCCAGCTCGGGGCACTTGCTGGAGAGGCGCGTCTGGGCTCGCTCGCCCATCCCCCACCGCTGGCGGACTTCCTGGGCGCGCGGGCTCACGCGGTAGTCCCCGTCCATCATCTGCTTGAGCAGCTTGGCGGTCACGCGCGCATCGGCTAAGGCGCTGTGGGCGTGGCCCGTCGACTCGTCGAACTCGATGCCAAACCACGTTGCCGCGTCACTCAAAGAGACACACCCGTGGCTGTCCACGTCCATGATCGAGGTGTAAAACGCCTGCAGGTCGGCCCAGTCCGTAGGAAATGCGAAAAGATCGATGTGCTTTGCCTGGCACTCGGTCAAAAGCTGTCGACGGTCCGCCCCGCTCCAACAGACCACCTGGGCGGAGTAGCAACCGATCCAATCGCTGAGCCTTTTGATCACCACATAGAGCGGATCGGCCATCGCGGTGTCCACAGCCGATATCCCCGTAAGCTCGCGGACGGGAAACGCAACGCCTTCGGTAAATTCCGTCTGCACAAACTGCGAGAACTCGCCCATAACGTTGCCGTGGTAATCGAGCTTGACGGCGCCGACCTCGATAATCTCGTTGCGCAGTCCACGGCGCTGGCGCTGCTTTGGCACCGGCGCAAACTCAAAGTCCAGCACGATCTGGCGCGCAAAGTTCGTCGTATCGATAGCCGAGATGCACGGCGTCTTTTCAGCTGACACGGTTAGGACCTCTCTCCGTCAAATGCCGCTTGCTACATAAGAGACTACATTGCCGTAAGGATAGGCGCCCGTGCGGACACAAAAGCGGGGTGCAACGCCATGCGCCGGTCGCACGCCATGCAGACCGCCCCAAGAGAGTCGCCCGCTCTATTCAAATGCATGAAAAAGATTTAGGCCCGGTGACTTGAATCAGTGGTCATCCCGAACCCATCAATATGCAGTGTACCTACAGAGGGCTGGTTAATCAAACGGGCTTTCGGTGACGAAGACCTGCGCGTCTATCCCCAATCGCCCAGCGCCGTCTTCTGCCGCCCTTACGAAAGGCTGCTATTCGAGGGAATCACGTTGCAGTTATTATCGAACATATATTCGTATTTATGACCGCGCTTTGATAGAATGGCAGTTGTTGACGGCAGTTCCATGTGCCGGGCAGCGCCCTCCATGCGACGGGAGGTGATGCCCATGACCGATCTGATTGATTTCGTGAAGCTCCTGACCGCTTTGGTCTCGCTCCTCACGGCGCTTATCGGACTTTCCGAGGCACTTAAGCAGCGTACGAAGCAAAAGAAGAGGGGTCGACGCCGTTAAGGCATTAACCCCTTGAACTAAGTAACGGCGCTGCCCAGCTATCACCCTTGGGCTGCCGTCGACTTTATTCTACCCACGGTTGCCAGGTTTAACAAATGAATTATCAGTAATGGAGCCTCGGAGCCCGCTCGCTCAACCACCTGGCCATCGGATTAGCCGGATTCTGGGACACGCCTTCCGTCCCAGGCCTCTACCGGAAAATGCGTCCCACCCTGAGGCTCGATTCCGGGACACGGTTTCCGTTTGAAGCCCCGATGGGAAAGTGTGTCCCGTTCCGAGAGCTCATTCCGGGATGCAGTTTCCGCTAGAGATGCCACCGGGAAAGCGTATCCCGTTTTGGAGCCAAATTCCGGGTCGTAGTTTCCGCCTGAGGGCCGATCCGGAAACGGCATCCCACTCTGGGGCCGAAATCTGGGACACACTTTCCGCCGGCAGCCAACACGACAAAAGAAGGGGCCCTATTCCAGCAATTCGAGGACAGGCTCTTGCCCTCGAGCAGAGCTACCCCGCCCTCACATCTCGGCAAACGAGATCAGTTTGACGTCTCCCCCACTCTCCGCGGCATCCCGACATCCCTGCGTAAAGCCGCTTTTTGAGAAAAGTGCATAGCTTTTTCGTTGCCGTCTAAAGAGCTCGCTTCGGTGCACGAGCTTTTGCAGCACGTCTTCGCCCGCCGGCTCATTGCGCCATTTGCACTCCGCAAACAGCGCAGCGCCCTCGCCATCGTCAACAATCAAGTCGATTTCTTCCTGCGTATGCGTGCGATTGTCCGTCCCCCACCAGCGCCCGACGCTCGCCGGAACCACATCGAGCTGGCCCGCGCGCGCGAGTTCGTACACGTATTGTCTGCATATAAGCTCAAAGACCGTACCCATGTAATCCGATACGTGCGGCTCAATGCGCTTATACGCCATCTCGGCCATATCGTTTTGAATCAGCCCAATGTTCTGCGGCACAAACTTGTACCAGAACCTAAACATCTGGTCGCTCAGCAGATACACGGCTCGCTTATTGCTCGTCTCGTTTAGGGGCAGCTCGCGCTCGACAATCCCAAGCGACGCCAGCTTATCCACATAGCTCTTTACGTTGCTCGCAGGGATTCCCGTAGAGCTCGCAATCTCTGAGATCTTCGAGCGCCCCTGAGCAATTGCTTGCACGATCGCATCATATTGCTCGGGATTGCGGCACTCTTGTAACAGCAGGTTACTCGGCTCCTCAAAGAGATAGCCCGTAGGAGTAAGAAAAAGACGTTTGATGTTGTCCTTGAGCGATACGGTAGGATCGACCTTCTCGATATATGCAGGAATTCCGCCTGTCATGCCATAGCAAACCGCAGCGTCTTCGCGACTCATGCTCTGCCACAGGCCGAGGGTCGTCGTAAAATCGAGCGGCATGATCTTAAACTGGGCCGTACGCCTACCGTATAGTGGGCTCTCGTAGCCCAACACCTGTTCCTCCATAAACGAAAGAGACGAGCCGCATAGAATCAGCATGAGCCTGGTCTCTTTGTACAGGTGATCAATCTTGTCTTGCAGCAACGGGCTGATCTCGGGATTCGATTGGGCGAGATAGGGATACTCGTCAATCACGACAATCAAACGTTCCGTGCGAGCCATGGTGGCCAATGCATCGAACGCCTCGTCAAAGCTACGAAACGACACGCCTGCAGCACCAACCGAGCCTGCAAGTATCGCCTGGCTAAAGCCGTGCAGGTTTGCCTCTGCATTGGTGCGACGAGCTTGAAAGTAAATAGCCTTCTTGCCTTGGATGAACTCTGTGATAAGGCGCGTTTTACCCACGCGACGACGGCCGTAAATCACAGGCATTTCAAATGAGCCCGTGCCATACAGTCGATTGAGCTCGGACATTTCCGCTGTTCTTCCGATAAACATAGGGCCATCCTTCCTTTACGTTATAGCTAGCTATATTATACCTTCCTATAATATAGCTAGCTATAACGTAATTCGACGACCGACGCACACAAAAGGGGGCAGTACACCACCGCACGTGGACCGCTCCGGAAACTGCACCCCATTCTGAGCGCCAATTCCGGGACGCAGCTTCCGCATGCGAAGGCGCTCCAAACAAAAGGCCCCGGCTCGCGATGGAGCTGGGGCCAAAGGCGCAGCATATGCAGTTGATGGTGAGCGCGAACAGCCCGTCAGCAATGCCGTCTGTGCCCCACCCTACCCGCGGTTGCGGACGCGGCTGTAGGGCGTATCCACCATGGGCAGATCCGGACGCAGCTTGCCGTCAAACGCGCGGTAGGCGTTCTGTACGGCGGGCGCCGTGGGGATCGTCGCGATCTCGCCGATGCCCTTGCCGCCGTATGCCACGGGCAGCAGCTCGTCCTTCTCCACGTAGATGGCGTGGATATCCGGAATCTCGGGGGCACGGAACAACCCGAGCGTACCGTACCTTGCCTGGGGTACGCAGTCCTTAAGCGGCCAGTCCTCGGTAAGCGCATAGCCCATACCCATGAGCACGCCGCCTTCAATCTGACCCTGGATGGAGATGGGATTGACCACCTTGCCGGAATCGTGCGCGGCATAGACCTCGCTCACGCGGCCGTCATCGTCCAGAATGACCACATGCGTGGCGAAGCCGTAGCAGATGTGGCTCTTGGGGTTGGGAACATCCGCACCCAGTTTGTCGGTCGGCTCCAGATACACGTAGCCAAACTCGCACCCCTCGAGCGCCTTGATGGCGGCGGCGGGGTCCTGAGGATGCATGCCCTGGCCAGCGACGAGTTCCTGCGTGCGCAGCTGGTAGGCGCGACCGTCGTCGTACTCGATCTTGACGCCGTCACCATGAGCGCTCACCGGGGCGGTAGGCGCAGGCTTGCCGGCCTCGATGCCAACCATGGCGTCGCGCAGCAGGAAGGCGGCGCCGCGCACGGCCTCGCCGGTCACGACCGTCTGGCGCGAGCCAGACGTGGTGCCGGAGTCGGGAGCGTTCTCGGTAGAGCACTCGCCGTTGGCGATGCAGCTCAGCGGCAGACCGCACGCCTCGGCAACGTCCTGCAAAAAGACGGTGTTGCAGCCCTGGCCGATGTCGGACGTGGCGGCATAGACCACGGCCACGCCGTTCTCGATGCGAATCTTGCAGCGGCCGGCATCGGGCAGGCCCACGCCCACGCCGGCATTCTTCATGGCGCAGGCGATACCGGCGTGTCCGGGATGCGCGTAGTAGGCATCCTTGACCTCGAGTAGCGTCTCCTTAAGCGCCGTGGAGCAGTCGGCGATCTGGCCGTTGGGCAAAACCTCGCCCGGCTCGATGGCGTTGCGGTAGCGAATCTCCCACGGATCCAGGCCGACCTTCTCTGCCAGCAGGTCAATCAAGCTCTCGAGCGCAAACTCGGACTGGCAGACGCCAAAGCCACGGTACGCACCGGCGGGCGGATTGTTGGTGTAGTAGCCAAAGCCGCGAATGTCGGTGTTCTGGTACTTGTAGGGGCCGACGGCATGCGTGCAGGCGCGCTCGAGCACCGGACCGCACAGCGACGCGTAGGCGCCGGTGTCAAAGTTGATCTCGCAGTCCAGGCCGGTAAAGTTGCCCTCGGCGTCGCAACCCAGCGTAAAGGTACCGTCCATGGCATGGCGCTTGGGATGGAACGCGAGCGACTCGGCGCGCGTGAGCTTGCACTTCACAGGACGCTGGAACTTATATGCGGCGAGCGCGGCCAGGTGCTGGATGGACACATCCTCCTTGCCGCCAAAGCCGCCACCCACAAGCATGGTCTCGACGACCACGCGCTCGGGCTCGTTGTCCCAGCCAAACATGTGGGCACACTCTTTGCGCGTGTCGTAGGCACCCTGGTCGGTCGACTGCACCTTGACGCCGTTCTTGTACGGGAAGGCAACGGCGCACTCGGGCTCCAAGAAGGCATGCTCGGTAAAGGGCGTGGTAAAGCGCTGTGTCACGGTGAACGCGCTCTCTGCCAGCGCCTTTGCGGCGTCGCCGCGCGTCACATGGCGGCTCTGGCACACGTTGTCCTTGAGCTCCACCGTGTTGCCAAAGGCAAAGAAGCTGTCGTGCAGGCGCGGGGCGTCGGCAGCCCTGGCCTCGACAATGTTACGCACGGGCTCCAGCGGCTCGTAATCGATCTTTACGAGCTTCTTGGCCTTCTCGAGCGTCGCCTCGTCCTCGGCAACCACCAGCGCGATGGCATCGCCCACGCAGCGGGTGATATCGCCCTGAGCGATCATGACGTCCCAGTCCTGGATAAGGTGGCCGACCTGGTTGACCGGCACGTCCTCGGCGCGCAGGATGCCCACCACACCGGGCAGGGCCTCGGCCTTGGAGGTGTCGATGGAGAGCACGCGGGCGCGCGGATACTTGGAGCGCACGGCGCTGGCGTAGGTCAGACCCGGCTGATCGAGCTCGTCGATGTCATCGGGATACTTGCCCTCGCCGAGCACCTTCTTGCGCACGTCGATACGGAAGGCGCGCTTGCCCACGCCGTAGTCGTCGCCGCGCTCCAGGTCCTCGTCGATCTGCTTTTCGCCGCGGAGCACCGCAGCTGCCAGCGAAATGCCCTCGATAATCTTTTTGTAGCCGGTGCAGCGGCAGACGTTACCGCGGATGGCGTACTTGATCTGCTCCTCGGTGGGCTCGGGGTCCTCGGCTATGAGCGCCGCACCCGCCATGACCATGCCGGGGATGCAAAAACCGCACTGCACGGCACCCACGGCGCCAAAGGCGTACACAAAGGCCTCGCGCACGTCCTGGGGCAGGCCCTCGACGGTCACGATGTTGCGGCCGGCGGCAAGAGCGGTGGTCAGCACGCAGGCCTTGACGGCTGCACCGTCCACGTGGATGGTGCAGGTACCGCACGCGCCCTCGGAGCAGCCGTCCTTGGCGGAGTGAATATGCAGGTCGTCGCGCAGGTAGCGCAGCAGCGGTTTATTTTGGGTCGTCGTGTGCTGGACGCCGTTAACGGTAAAAGTGAATTCCTGTGCCATGGTGATTCCCTTCTACACGCCGGCGGCGATGCCGGTGCGGTCGTGAATGGCGCCATGCGGGCAGACGACGGCGCACATGCCGCACGACAGGCAGTCCACGCCGTCGATATGGGCGCAGTTGTCCTCGATGCGGATAGCGCCGGCAGGGCACTTTTTAGCGCACATGCCGCAACCGATGCAGCTCGTGTCGCAGATCTTGCGCGCAATGGCGCCCTTATCGGTGTTGTTGCAGCGCACCAGAATGTTCTGGTAGCCGGGAACGAAGGCGATCACGCGCTGCGGGCACGCCATGCCGCACAGGCCACAGCCCGTGCACTTGGAGCAATCCACGCGGGCGATGCCATCGACCAGCGCAATGGCGCCGTGGGGGCAGGCCGTGACGCAGGCACCACAGCCAATGCAGCCTTCGCTGCAGCGGGCGTCGCCGCCTGCGGAGGCGCAACCGCTTCCGCAGGCAACGTAGGCCACGTTATGTTGAATGGATTTGGCCATAAGAGACTCGCCTATTTCTTAAGAAGGTACGGATAGCTGTCGCGCACGGCCTTGATGGTCAGGCGGACGGCCTCGGGCAGACCGGTGTTGACGGCATCGACCGAGACGGTACGGACCGTGCCGGCAACACGGACCTTAAAGTGATCCTCGTCCACGGCCAGGAAGCCCTCGTTCTCGGAGTTCTCCATGTCCTGCTCGCTCCAGAACAGGGTGAGCTTGTCCTTGTAGGGACGACCCTCCTGGTAGGGGCAGAACACGGCGCAGTTGCCGCACTCGTTGCACATGCCATCGACGTGGACGACCTGGTGCTTGGCCAGGCCCGGCACCTTAATTGCCACGTTGGCGCGGTTGGGGCACACGTCGCAGCAGACCTCGCACACCGAGCCGCAGCCCAGGCAACGGGTCTTGGTGCAGTTGCGCTTGTCGCGGCACAGCGACCCCTTGCGCTCGTAGCAGGTGTCCTCACGGCCGGCCTGCTCGTTGCAGTCGGCGTACTTGTTAAAGTCCACGCCGGCGATGGCACGGGCGACCTCGGCGGCGTCGGCAATAGCCTCGACCACGGTAGCCGGACCGCGACGGCAGTCGCCCGCAGCCCAGACGCCCTCGACGCCGGTGGAGGTGGCGGCAAGGCGGCCGCGACGGTCGTGCTCAACGCCCGCGGCGTCGTACAGGCTGGCGTCGATGCCCTCGCCCACGGCGCAGATCACCGTGGTGGCGGAAAGCTCGACCGTCTCGCCCGTGGCGACGGGGCTGCGGCGGCCGCTTGCATCCGGCTCGCCAAGTTCCATAACGTCGCAGGTCAGCACGGCGCCGTTGAGTGCCTTGGGAGCCAGCAGCTCGCAGAACTCAACGCCGTCGGCAAGAGCAAAATCGAGTTCTTCCTCGTCGGCGGGCATCTGCTTCTTGGTGCGGCGATACACCAGGCGCACGTTCTTCACGCCAGCCAGGCGCTTGGCCACGCGGGCCGCGTCCATGGCGGTGTTGCCGGCGCCAATGACCACGACGTCCTCGCCCAGCTCGAGCTTCTCGCCCTTCTTGGCGGCCTCGAGGAACTCCAGTACGTCGAGCTCGGCACCCTCGCCCAAGCCTGCAGAGCCGGGCATCCAGGCACCGGTGGCCACGACCACGTCGGTAAAGCCCTGGGCCTTGAGCTCGTCAATGGAATCCACGCGAGCGTTGAGCTGCACCTTGGCGCCAAAGGCCAGGCAGAGCTCGGCATCGTGGGAGATATCGTCGCTCGCAATGCGGAACTCGGGGATGACGTGACGGACCACGCCGCCGAGCGAATCGCGGGCCTCGAAGATAGTGACGGGCACGCCGGCACGCGTCAGGAAGAATGCCGTCGCCAGACCGGCCGGGCCGCCGCCGATAACGGCAACGTTGCGCTCACCGTCGTTGGCGATGGCCTGGGCGCGCAGCTTGGGCAACACGGCCGTCATGGCCTCGCGGGCAGCCTTGAGCTTGCTGGCGCGAATCTGGGCGCCCTCGGGCTCGTAGAATGCACGCTCGCAGGCACGGCCGCAGGGATGCGGGCAGATGGTGCCGGTAATGAACGGCAGGGCGTTGCGCTCGATGATGATGTTGAGTGCGTCCTCGTAGCGGCCTTCGTCAACAGCCGCCAGATAGGCGGGAATATCCTGCTGGATGGGGCAGCTCGTGCGGCACGGCGTGGTAAAGCAATCGGAAAGCGGGCTCTTGCCGGCGACCTTGCGGTCGGGCAGCGGACGCAGCGGCTTCTTGTAGAGCGGGTTGGTGAGCGAGTCGGTCTGGATCGCAGTCACAGCCTCGAGAGAGACGCCCTCAAAAGGCTTACCATCCAGGTCGGTAAACTCCCCGGCCATCTGGCTAAAGCGCTCGTAACCGCCGGGCTTGAGCACGTCGGTCGCCAGGGTGACGGGCCAAATGCCGGCATCGTACAGGGCACGGATGTTGTAGACCGTAGCACCACCGGAGTAGCTGATGCGCAGCGTGCCATCGAACTGCTCAGTAATGCGGCGGGCGGCCTCGATGGTCAGCGAGAACAGCGAACGACCGGACATGTACATCTCGGTGGAGGGCAGCTCGTTCCTCGTCACGTCGACGGGGAACGTGTTGGTCAGCTTGACGCCAAACTCCAGACCGCGCTCGGCGCACAGGGCAATCAGGCGCTCGAACATGGGCACGGCATCGGCCCACTGCAGATCCTCGCGGAAGTGCGTGTCATCGAAGACGATGTAGTCAAAGCCCAGCTCGTTGAGGCGCTGGCGGGCAAACTCATAGCCCAACAGCGTGGGGTTACACTTGATGTAGGTGTTGAGGCCCTTCTCGGTGATCAGATAGGTCGCGATGCGCTCGATCTCGGCAGGCGGGCAGCCGTGCAGGGTAGACTCGGTGATGGAGTTGGAGACGCGCGCCGGGATGGACTCGACAAACGCAGCGTCGACATGCTCAAACTTGTCCAGGTTGGCAAGCGCCCAGGCACGGCACTCGTTCCAAGCCTCGGAGCCGCTGGCATCCTTCATACCCTCGATGTAGGCGTCGACCTTGGGGCTCTTAATACCCTCGAGGTCATAGCCCACCGACATGTTGAAGACAAAGCCGTCCGGGCTGCCCAGACCGTACTCGCGAGCGATCAGGTGGCAGGCAAACCATGCCTTCACGTACTCGGCAAAGGCCTGCGGAACCTCGAGCTCGGTCGACCACTCGCAGTTGTAGCACTCGTCCTGAGCCACGATGCAGGGCTTGTTGACGCACTTGGAGAGCTCCTCGCCGTCCATAACCTGAACGGTCTTGAGCTCAAAGAAGCGGGAACCAGCCACATAGGATGCCACGATGTTCTGGGCAAGCTGCGTATTGGGACCGGCGGCCGGGCCAAACGGAGTCTCGATGCGCTCGTCAAAAATGGGAAGCGCGCCCTCCTGGTTGGTCGTGACCATCTTGCGCACGCCAAAGACGGCGCCCTGAGTCTTGTGCTCCTCGATGATCCAGTTCATCAGCTGCGAAAACGGGATCGGCCTCATGATGTCGCTCATAATGAGCTCCTCTCTGTAACGCCCGGCGAGACCGCGCGGCGGGCGCAAATACGGTGTAGCGCTAGCACAGCGCCGGCGACCCCGCGGAGGCCGCCTATACGCGCGTCGAATGCGGCGAAACACCCGACGCGCGTGAATCTACTTGTGAATTAGTAGGTGCGATCGTTGAGCGTGCTCCAGAGCTTCTTGGACTCAGCCATGGTCCACGCGTTGATCTTTTCCTCATCAATGCCAACGAACTCGCGATCCTTGTACAGGATGCGGCCGTTGATGATGGTGGTGCGGCAGTTTTTGCCCATCATGCCAAAGAGCATGTGGCCGTCGATATTCTCCTCGCTCAGCGGCGTAAAGGGCTTGTAGTCCATGACGATAACGTCGGCGGCAGCGCCGGCCTCGAGCACGCCGAGCTTGCGATCAAAGTACTTGCTCGCCATCTTGGCGTTGTTCTCGAACAGCATGGTCATGGCCTCGCACCAGCCCACGTTGGGCATGGCGGCGTTGTGGCGCTGAATGATCAGGAAGACCTTAAGGCTCTCGAGCATATCGTGGGTGTAGGCGTCGGTGCCCATGCACACGGGGATGCCGCGGCGGAAGAACTCGAGCACGGGGGCACAGCCCACGGCGTTGCCCATATTGGATTCGGGGTTGTTGACGAGCCAGGTGCCGGACTCTTTGACGATGTCCATCTCGGCGGGCGTCACGTGGATGCAGTGGCCCAGCATGGTGTCGGGACCGAGCAGGTTGTGCTGCAGCAGGCGCTCGACGGGGCTGATGCCACCGCGGTTGAGGCGGGAATCCCACACGTCGTTCATGCCCTCGCACACATGGATGTGGAAGCCGGTCAGGCCGTTGTTGGCCTCGGCCATCTTGTCCATGGTCTCGTCCGACAGCGTAAAGGTGGCGTGACCGCCAAACATGGCGGCGATCATGTGGTTGTGGTTATCGCGACGCTCCTTGGCGGCCCACTGGGCAAATTCGGCGTTCTCGGCAATGGCCTGGTCGCATTTTTCCTGGCCGCGGCGATCGGAGACCTCGTAGCACAGGCACGAACGCATGCCCAGCTCCTGAGCTGCATCCTTAATAGTAAAGAGGCTTCCCGGGATTTCACAGAAGCTCGCATGGTGATCGAAGATCGTGGTGACGCCATCGCGGATGGAGTCAAGAATCGTGGCATAGGCGCTGGCCTTGGTGCCGTCGAGCGTCAGGTTGTCATCGATCTTCCACCACTGCTGCTCAAGATTCTCCAGGAAGTTGGTGGGGTTGCAGCCCTTAATGGCAAGGCCGCGAGCCAGACCCGAGTAGATGTGGGTGTGGCAATTGATGAGTCCGGGCATGATGAGGTTGCCCTGGGCGTCGACGTACACGGCATCCGGGTACTTGGCCTTGAGCTCACACTCGGGACCTACTTCGACGATCGTATCTCCGTCAATGGCAACCGCACCGTTTGGAATGAACGGGGTCTGAGAATTGCGGGTAAAAACGGAACCGTTAGCGACCAGAAGCATGAATGCTCCCTTCAACATCAGGGGCGGGGTTTGACACCTCTGACATGGCGGAGTGCGAAGCGCCGGCCTACACCGGAAACGGGCCCTCTCCCGTCAACGCTTCACCAAAGGGACAAACCCTTTGAAGTGCGGCTTGGCGCCGCATGACGTCGGCGGACGAGGCGATGCGCCCGCCGACGAATAGCACCGAATTGGTTACTTCTTGCTCTCGGGCAAGACCAGATCCACGGCAGCGTCCTTGGCAGCATCGATGTGCTGAGCCACGACCGGCGTCTGCGGAAGGATCAGGTTAAGGACAATGGCCATGATGGCGGTGGGGGTCACGGCATTGGAGCCGATGACGGTGGACACCCAGGCGGGCATACCCTCGCCGGCAAGGCAACCGCTGGCCATCCAGATACCCAGGCCAAAGACGACGGAGGTACCGACGATGGTGGTAGTGCGCTGCGTGAGGCCCTCGCGGGTGAACATGCGCACGCCGTTCATGGTGATGGTGCCAAAGACGCCGACGGTCGCGCCGCCGATGACGGGCTGCGGGATAGCGGAAAGGACGGCAGAGAGCTGCGGGAACAAACCAGCGATGGCAAAGACGGCCGCGATGATCACAAAGACCCACTTGTTGACGACCTTGTTGGAGCAGATGATGCCCACGTTCTGGCCAAGGGCGCTGGTGGGAAGACCGCCCAGCAGGCCGCCGACCATAGAGGTAAGGCCCTGGGACACGATAGCGCCGGAGAGCTCGCGCTCGGTGGGCATACGGTCGATGGAGCCCAGGCAGGCGGCGGAGACGTCGCCGATAACCTGGATGGCGACCATGGGGAACACGACGGCGAGGGTAATGCAGACCTCGGGATCAAACTCAAGCGCGTAGGGCATGAGCTTGGGAAGCGCGAAGACCTGGGCGGTAGCGACGCTGGAGAAGTCGATCATGCCAAAGGGGATGGAGACAATCATGCCGACGATCATGCCAAAGAATACGGAGCCCAGCTTGAGCGTGCCCTTGCCAAAGTTGGCGAGCGCAAAGACCACGGCGAAGGTGATAAGAGCGACGCACCATGCCTGCGGGGTGCCCCACAGCGGCGTGCCCATGCCACCGGCCATGTACTTGACGGCCGTGGGATAGAGAGAGACGCCAATGGAGAAGATGACCGTACCGGTCACGACGGGCGGGAACAGCCACTTGATCTTGCTGTAGGCCAGACCAAAGAGGACCGCGACGGCGCCGCCGACGATCTCGCCTCCCAACAGCGCGCCAAAGCTAAAGCCCGAGGCGCCCATGGCCTGCAGGGCCGGGAGGAACGCGAACGAAACGCCCATGACGATGGGCAGGCCGCCGCCGATGCGACGGAAGGGAGCGAAAGCCTGAAGGGCCGTGTCGATCGCCGAAAGAACGAGCGCGACCTGAATGATATCGGTGCTCTGCTGGCTATTAAAGCCGTAGACACCGGCCATGATGACCGCCGGGGTAATAATGCCGGCAAACGATGCCAGCACGTGCTGAAGGGCACACGGGATCATTTCCGTAACGGGCGGCATGCCTTCGCGAGTGAACAGGGCTTCAGTGCCGTTCGTAACCGTCTCCTGGGCCATTTGACCACCAATCCTCGAAGTAGTTGTTTTCGCATCTAACGCTCTATTGTGACGCAGTGCGGGGGTGAGGTTGTGCCTTCGTTGCATATCGTATTAAAGATGATTCTCATTCTCAATAATAATTTTTTGTTATCAAACTATTCTTGAGCTGAGACAAAGCATTTCCGCAGGTCAGGAAAGTGTCTGGTCAAAATAACATCTAACTTTTCTTTTGGTCGACCGTTTACCGCCAAATTCCTACCGCTCGTCCGTATTACGCAATGTACCTGCGGATATGCGAGATGAGGAATGGCGTGTTACCATGAGAAAAAATTGTTATGAACATTTCCGATTTCACCCCAAGGAGTTGCCCGTGAACGAGACCGTACGTCGCTTTTTGCCGATGGTCGATTTCCTGGAGCAGATACTCGGTAAGAACAGCGAGATCGTGCTGCACGATTTCTCGGATCCCGACCACGCCATCGTCGATATTCGCAACGGCATCGTGAGTGGCCGCAAGGTCGGCGGTCCCGCCACCGATCTGGCGCTCAAGATCATGCACGACCCCAAGTATCGCGACCTGCCGTTTATTACGGGCTACGAGGGCCGCGGCGCCGGAGGCAAGACGCTGGAGTCCGCTACGTTCTTTATCCGCGAGGATGACGAGATCGTCGGTATGCTCTGCGTCAACACCGACCTCTCGACCGTACGCTCCATCAACGCCATGGCGCAGCAGCTCATGGCGTGCTTCGACGCAGCGCCGACGCGCACGGAGCCCGCCTCTATCGAGGTCGAAAGCCTTTCGGAGTCCACCCAGGAGCTCATCGACCGCAGCATTGCCGAGTTGCTGAGCGCGCGCGGGCTGGATGTAGCGTCGCTTGGTCAGAGCGACCGCGTGGACGTCATTCGCCACCTCAACGGCAACGGGGTGTTCATGCTCAAGGGCGCCGTGGCCTGCGCTGCCACCGCGTTGGGCATCTCGGAGCCCAGCGTGTACCGCTACCTGCAAAAAGTCCGCAAGGAGGGCTAACGAGCAAAATGGAGCGCGGCTCCACAAGCGATCCGCCACTTGACAAAAGACCCTGCAGCTCGCACGCGCTGCAGGGTCTTTTTGCATGTCATGTTTAGTTGTGGCCAACGCCTTAGAGAGCGGCGACGACCTCGATCTCGACCAGACCGCCAGCCGGAAGGGCGGCAACCTGGAAAGCGCTGCGCGCGGGGAACGGGGCCTCGAACTTGGAGGCGTAGATCTCGTTTACGACGGCAAAGTCGGCGATGTCAGCCAGGTAGACCGTGGTCTTGACGACATCGGCAAACGTGGCGCCGGCAGCGGTCAGCAGGGCCTCGACGTTAGCAAGGGACTGCTTGGCCTGAGCCTCGACGCCCTCGGGCATCTTGCCAGTTGCGGGATCGATGCCCAGCTGGCCGGACAGGAACACCATGTTGCCGGTCTGGATACCAGGGGAATACGGGCCGATGGCTGCGGGTGCGTTATCGGAAGACACGACGGTCTTGCTCATGTTTTTCTCCTTACAAGTAAAAGGGAACGGGAGCGCGGCGTTCACACCGGGAGGCACAGTTCGGTCTGAACACCGCGCTTGATTGGGATAGTACTCAAGGTTTCCGCGCGATGCAAGATTATTATCACGTTGCGAGAATATTTTATCGCCCAACGGTTTCCCCGGACCGTTGAACGGTTCTCATGTGGAGCAGCCAGTCCAAGCTGCTGAAGACTTTATCCCGCTTAGAGCACGGGCATCGCCTGCCGCGACGGCACCACTATACTTTTGAGTATTTGAGCATTTTGAAAGGCAGGATATGACCGCAACCGCCAGTCGAACCACCAACCGCAGACCCGAGCTTTTGGCGCCCGCCGGAGGGCCCGAGCCCTTTGCCGCCGCACTCGCCGCCGGGGCAGACGCCATCTACTGCGGCATGGGCAGCTTCAACGCACGCCGCAAGGCCACCAACTTTACCGACGAGGCCTTTGAGCAGGCCTGCCGCGCCGCGCATCTGGCCGGCTCGCGCGTCTACGTCACGGTCAACATCGTCATCAAGGAATCCGAGATGAGCGATGCGCTGCAGCTCATCCATCGCTGCTCCACGCTGGGCGCCGACGCCTTCATCATCCAGGACTGGGGCCTGTTCTTTGAGGTCAAGCGCACCATGCCCGGCATCGAGACGCATATCTCGACCCAGGCGAACATCCACGACGACCGCGGAACCCTTTGGTGCCGCGAGCAAGGCGCCGACCGCGTGACCCTCTCGCGTGAGCTTTCCATCGACGAGATTGCCGCCATTCACGATGTCGCGCCCGATGTGGACCTTGAGGTCTTTAGCCATGGCGCCATCTGCTTTTGCTACTCTGGCCTGTGTCTGCTTTCGAGCTTTGCCATGGCGGGACGATCGGCCAACCGTGGCATGTGCGCCCAGCCCTGCCGCTTGCCCTACGAGCTGATCGACGAGAACGGTCGCTCGCTCTCCCCTGCCGGTCGCGAGCGCGCGCTGTGCCCGCGTGACACCAACACCTCACAACTTGTTCGCCGCCTGTATGACGCCGGCGCCGCGTCGCTCAAGCTCGAGGGCCGCATGAAGGCACCCGATTACGTGTACTCCATCGTCGACGTGTATCGTCATCAGATTGATGACATGCTGGCCGGAACCACCGTTGCCAAGGACGAGAAAGCCGCCCGCCAGCGCCAGCTCAAGCGCTGCTTTAACCGCGACTTTACGCACGCCTATCAGGACGGCACCTCGGGCGACGAGATGATGAGCTATGAGCGTTCCAACAACCGCGGCCAGATCGTGGGCACGGTGCTGGGCAGCCGCCCGGCCAACCGCGATGTGCGCGGCCTCAAGCCCGATGACCGCCGTCGCCGCGCCGCCATCGCCCGCATTGAGCTGTTTGAGCCCGTGGGCAAGGGCGACTTGCTGGAGCTTCGCCACGATAACGAGTTTGACCAGTTCCTGACCACCATTGCCGCCGATGATGCCGCAGCCGGTGAAGTCATCGAATGTCGCGTACCCCGCAGCATGCCCGAGGGCTGCCGCGTCCGCGTGATTCGCAGTCAGCGTGCCATCGACGCCGCCGGCGCCGCGCTCAAGCGCGATGTGCTGCGCCGCCGAGCTGTTGATGTGTCCGTCGTGGCGCGTCTGGGCGAGCCGTTTACCGTTACGCTCACCTGCTGCGACGACCCTTCGCTTACGGCCACGGCCACGGGCTTTACCGTCGAAGCCGCCAAGACCCGTGCGGTCGAGGCGTCCGATCTGGTTGAACACGTCGGCCGCATGGGTTCCTCTCCCTTTGAGGCTGCGAGCTTTGAGGTGGCACTCGATGAGGGCTGTGGCATGGGTTTCTCCGCCGTACATAAGGTGCGCGCCGCCGCTTGCAAGGCGCTGGAAGAGGCCATTCTGGCGCCGTACGCGGAGCGCGCGAAAACGCTCGAGCTGCCGGCGATTGTCACCAGTGATTCCCGCCCCGCGCCCGAGCACTACCGCGACGAGCCGCAGATCTGCGCCACCGTCACCTCGCTCGAGGCCGCCGAGGCAGCGCGGGCGGAGGGTGCAACGCGCATCTACATGACCACTGACGCGCTCGATGCGGCCAAGCTCTCCCCCGCCGATACGTTTGAGCAGGGCATCGTACCCGTGCTCGATGAGGTCTGCCGCGCCGTTGACCATGTCCGCGTTGACCCATGGGTTGTTGCCGGCGCCACGGTCGCTATTGGCAACATCTCTGAGCTTGCCCTGGCCGCCCAGGTTGGCGCCACGGCCGAGATTCGCTCTTGCCTGCCGGTTCATAACACGCCCTGCATGGAAGCGCTTGCCGAGCGCGGAGCCAGTGCGTTTTGGCTCTCGCCCGAGATCACGCTCGACGAGATTGTCTCGCTCGGCGCCGCCGCGCCCGCGGCGCTGGGCATCACCGTCTTTGGCCGCCCGCGCGTCATGACAAGCGAGCATTGCATTCTGCAGGTTGCCAACGGCTGCATCCACGATTGTGCCAACTGCCGCCTGCGTGCCCGCAAGCTCTCGCTCAAGAATATCGACGGAAAGGTCATGCCCGTCCGCACCGACATCCACGGCCGCTCTCGCCTGTACGATGCCTACCCCATCGACCTCACGCCGCAGGTTCCTCAGCTGCTCGATGCTGGCGTGCGTCGTCTCATGGTGGACGGAACGCTGCTCGAGACGGATGAGATGGGCCGTGCCGTCGCCCGCGTCCGTCGCGCCGTCGAAGCAGCGCAGGCCGGCCGCAAGCCCGCCGCCCGCCTGCGCGGGGCGACCTCGGGCTGCATGTTTGTGGGAATTAGCTAACCGAAAGGCTTACACGTGAACGAAGAACCTCAAGTCCTCTACTGCGACGCCTGGCTCATGGCCATCGACAAGCCCGCCGGCATGATCGTCCACGGCGACGGCACCGGCGAGCGCACGCTCACCGACTACGCCAGCGACCTGCTGCTGGCGATGGGCGACGGCTTTGCCGCGACCGACATGCAGCCGCTCAATCGCCTGGACCGCAACACCACCGGCGTGGTGCTGTTCTCGCTCGACAAGCAGACGCAGCCCGCCTTTGACCAGATGGTCATCGACCGCGCATTCGAAAAGCACTATCTGGCGCTCGCCGAGGGCAAAATCGACTGGAACGAGAAGCTCATCGACAAGCCTATCGCCCGCGACCGCCACGATAGCCGCAAGATGCGCGTTGGCGCCAGCGGCAAGCCGTCTCAGACGCGCGTCAAGGTACTCAAGCGCCTTAAGAGCCGCCGCGGCCTGCCCACGCGCTCGTATATTGATGTCGAGCTGCTCACCGGCCGCAAGCATCAGATTCGCGTGCACCTGGCAAGCGAGCATCATCCCCTGGTTGGCGACGACCTGTACGGAACGCCGCGCCCCTGCGGCCTGATGCTCCACGCCCACAGCGTGTCCTTTACGCATCCCGTAACCGGCGAGCACATCCACATCGAAGCCCCCTGCCCCTGGGAGCCCTAAACCACCACAAAGGGGACAGACACCTTTATGGTGGTTTTGCCACGATGGCTCTGCCGCGGTCCCAAAACGTCTCGATCTGTAACAGTTAGAACCCATTTCCCGGTCTATCTGTTACAGATCGAGACATTCAAATCCCCCTTAAGGGAAAATCTCAATCTGTAACAGTAGCTCGGCATAATCAGCCTCAGATGTTATAGATTTAGACAAACCACCATCGTCGCCCCAAGCAATCTCAATCTGTAACACCTGGCCCACTTTTAACGGTCTGGTTGTTACAGATTTAGACAAACCGGCAGACAACGAAAGCGGCAACGCCTGTGATGGACGTTGCCGCTTTTCTATTGAGAAAACTAAATGGTTTTGGCCTTGTCCCATCGCTAGACCGTGATGACGTTTTCCATCGCCTGGTACTTGGCGGGCACCTCGCCCGCGGTGATAATCGTTGCGTCGCGGAAGTCCGCAAACTTGACGGGCGCCACCATGCCAAATTTGCTGGCGTCCGAGATTACGAAGCGCTTGGCCGTATGGCGCATCGAGATGCGCTTAACCTGTGCCTCCTCGATATCGGGCGTCGTAAAGCCCTGCTCGGCAGCAATGCCGTTGGAACCCCAAAAGCCGCAGTTGAAGTTGTAACGGTCCAGGGTTGCCAAGGCATCGGGGCCAACGAGTGCCTCGGTCTCGGGCTTGAGCTCGCCGCCCAGCACCACGGTGCGCATGCCGCGCAGGGCGAGATGCTGGGCATGGAGCACGGAATCGGTCACGTAGGTGACACCCTCAAGGCGCGGAAGATGCTCAATGAGCTTGAGCGTCGTTGAACCCGAATCGATGTACACAAAGCTCTCGGGCTCCACCAGCGCCGCCGCACGGGCGCAGATACGCTCCTTGTCGTCGTTATGGAGATCGCTGCGCTCATTAAGCGTTAGGTCGCGCGTCACGTGCGCGCGCTCAAGGCTCGTCGCTCCGCCGTGCACCTTGGCGATACGGTGTGCGCGGTCGAGCGTCTGCAGGTCGCGCCGAATGGTAGACGCCGTCACACCCAGTGCCTCAGCAAGCTCCGGTACGGTAACCGAGCCAGCCTGCTGTACCATCGACACGATCGCGTTGAGCCTATCTTCCGCAAGCATCGCTTACTCCTCCTCGGGGTACACGACTCCCCAGTCGGCACGAAGCTTGGTCATAAGCTCCATAACATCAGAAGCATAATCCAGCAGCTCGCGCTTGGAGTCGTCGCCGGCAACGGCCTTCTCAAGATCGGCCATCTCATAGCAAAGGGCGTAAGCCTCGGTGCCGGCGTGGACCTCCTCGCGGCGGCCGTCCGCAATCCACACGATGGTCGCGTGATCGGCACGCGGATAATCGTTGACCTCGATATAGCACTTGTCGAAGCTGATGACCGAGCGCTTGGGCTGCTTCGAGTGGAGCGTGAGGCTCACCACGCCCAGCTGCTGCTCGGCATTGCGGCAGACGATGCCACCCGCAACATCGACGCCGGTCTCACAGGTGTTGCCCAGCGAAACAACTTCGGTTGGCTGGCTGGCCATAAACAGGCGCATGACCGACAGGGCATACACGCCAATGTCGAGCATGGCACCGCCAGCAAGGTTGCGGTTGTAGAAGCGATTGGTCAGATCACCGTACTCCTTGTAGCTGCCAAAGTTGAGCTGCGCGAGATTCATACGGCCGAGCTCACCGGCATCCATGCGACGGCACAGCTCCTGATACAAGGGCATGTGAAGCACCGTGGTGGCGTCCATAAGGACGACGTTATGCTCGTCGGCAATGGCACGCGCCTCGTCGAGCTCAGCGGAGTTGAGGGTAATGGCCTTCTCGCAGAGCACGTGCTTACCAGCTGCCAGAGCGGCTCGCAGGTAGGTGATGTGAGTGTTGTGCGGCGTAGTGATATAGACGGCGTCGATGTCCGGATCGGCATAGAGGTCCTCGACCGTGTCATAGACCTTCTCGATGCCATACTGCTCGGCAAAAGCCTGAGCCTTGGACAGCGTGCGGTTGGCGACGCCCGCGAGCTTACGGCCGGCAAGAGCGAGGGACTGGGCCATCTGGCTGGCGATAACGCCGCACCCGATCACAGCCCAACGAAGCTCGGGGGCCGTAAAGATATCATCGGGGAACGGCTGATCCTGGACCGAGGCAAACGCCGCCTTAGCGGCTGCTTCGGCATCAAGCGGAGCCTGTTTGGAATCTGCCATCATGTGCCTCCTGAGTTATCGGAAGTCCTTCATTTCTAACAGCCCTATATTCGCACAAATGCGCGCGCATTTGCTCGTATTTGCGTGTTTATTTGTCTAACGGTCATTATTTAGCCATAGTTTGCATATGTTTGCGCGGTTACACGCATTATCGCGCAAGGCTATGCGCGTAAATACGCATACGGCGATCATCGTGAAACATAAAGGGACGGAACACCAAAGCCCTAAAAGACAGAGTAGGCTGTATTACTCCACCCCTCCTGGGGCATCAGACATCAAAGGACCGCAAACTGCCGGCAAAAAGAGAACGTCCCTATGTGCCGGCACCTGGTGACGTTCCCCATGTGACACTTTCGTTGCAAGGCTGTCCCCATAGGCTCGTCGTTTAAGAACGTCCCAAACGACTACTCATTTAAGTCTGTCCCCAATGAACAACGGTACTCATTTAAGTCTGTCCCCAATGAGTACCCAATAAGTAGGGATAGAAAAAGGCCCGGGTGCCGTGGGCATCCGGGCCTTCGCTAGCAACTTAGGTGTTGCGGGCAGCTTAGAACTTGTGGCCGCACTTCTTGCAGACGCGCAGCTTGTTCTTACCGTCCTTCTCGTGACCGACGCGGGTAACCTTACCGCACTCGGGGCAAACGAGATTGACGTTGGAGGCGTCGATGGGAGCCTCCTGCGAAACAATGCCGCCCTGCTGGTTGGCAGCGTTGGGCTTGACGGCCTTCTTGACGACCGAAACGCCCTCGACAACGACCTTGTTCTCGGCGGGGAGAGCACGCAGAACAACGCCCTGCTTGCCGCGATCCTTACCGGAAAGAACCTGGACCTTATCGCCCTTCTTGATATACATATATCTCCCCTAACTACAGGGTCTCGGGAGCGAGCGAGACGATCTTCATGTACTTCTTGTCACGAAGCTCGCGAGCGACGGGCCCGAAGATACGGGTGCCGACAGGCGAACCATCGTTGTTGACGACAACGCAAGCGTTCTCGTCAAAGCGAATGTAGGAGCCATCCTTGCGGCGGATCTCCTTAACGGTGCGAACGACGACGCAACGGACAACGTCCTTCTTCTTGACGTTAGCGCCAGGAGTAGCCTCCTGGACAGCACCGATGAACATATCGCCGATGCCTGCATAACGACGCTTGGAACCGCCAAGCACCTTGATGCAGCGAATCTTGCGAGCGCCGGAGTTGTCGGCGACGTTCAGCATGGTTTGCATCTGAATCATGGTAGATGTTCCTCCGAACTAAGAACCGAAGAGAGGTGCGCAGCCTTTACGCGGCCCGTGGTATGCAAGCCAGGCATACGCACATCTTCGGAAACGTACAAGTCGTAAGAGCGACTGCTTATTTAGCGCGCTCGACGACCTCGATGAGGCGCCAACGCTTCATCTTGGACATAGGACGGGTCTCCATAACGCGGACGGTGTCGCCCACGCCAGCCGTGCACTCCTCGTCGTGAGCATGCAGCTTCTTGGAGCTGGTCATCATCTTGCCGTACTTGGGGTGACGCTTGCGCTCGGTGACGGTGACAACGATGGTCTTGGCACCGGAGACGGAGGTAACGACACCCGTACGGACCTTACGCGAGTTACGCGAATCAGTCATGTTCTCTCCTTAGGTCCTACTCGGCGACAGCGGACTTCTCCGCTGCGATCTCGCGGGCGCGCTGCTCCGTGAGGACGCGAGCGATGTCCTTCTTCACGGTGTTGACGCGAGCGGTGTTGTCCAGCTGGCTGGTGGCCATCTGGAAACGAAGGTTAAAGAGCTCGGCGCGCATTTCCTTCAGCTTCTCAACGAGCTGAGCGTCCGAGAGCTCACGAATCTCTGCGGGCTTCATTAGTTCTCCTCCTTGGCGGCGGCGGCGTCCTCAGCAGCCCACTTGGCCTCGAGAGCGGCCTCCTCAGCCATTTCCTTCTCGATGCGCTGCTCAGCGTTCTTGGCAACCACAATCTTGGTCTTGATGGGGAGCTTGTGCTGGGCAAGACGCAGAGCCTCGCGAGCGACCTCCTCGGGAACACCCTTGACCTCGAACATGATGCGGCCGGGCTTGACGACGGCCACCCACTCCTCGGGGTTACCCTTACCAGAACCCATGCGAGTCTCGGCAGGCTTCTTAGTGATGGGCTTATCGGGGAAGATCGTGATGTAGACACGACCGCCACGCTTCATGTAGCGGGTCATGGCAATACGAGCGGCCTCGATCTGACGGTTGGTGATCCAATGGGCCTCGAGAGCCTGGATACCAAACTCGCCGAAATGCAGCTCGGTATTACCCTTGGCCTGGCCCTTCATGGAGCCACGCTGCACCTTGCGGTGAAGAATACGCTTAGGGGCAAGCACTACTGACCCCTCCTCTCGGAGTTACGACGACGAGGACGGGAAGAGCCCTCGAGTGCAGGGTTGGGAACGGGCTGGCCCGGGAGCTTCTCGCCCAGGTAGATCCAGACCTTCACGCCGCAAGCGCCCATGGTGGTGCTGGCGACAGCCGTGCCGTAGTCGATC
This sequence comes from uncultured Collinsella sp., assembly GCA_959599095.1. GTDB lineage: Bacteria > Actinomycetota > Coriobacteriia > Coriobacteriales > Coriobacteriaceae > Collinsella. The sequence goes on from CAUGGC010000012.1 coordinate 27,196, forward strand.
TTGGCACGGAGGGTGTGCAGAGGCACGCGACCCTCACGGTACCACTCACGACGGCCCATCTCGGCACCGCCGAGACGACCGGAGCACTGGATACGGATGCCCTTAGCGCCGGCCTTGCGGGCGGACTGGACAGCCTTGCGCATAGCGCGACGGAAGGCAACGCGGCCCTCGAGCTGCTCGGCGATGGACTGAGCAACGAGGTTGGCGTCGAGCTCGGGGCGCTTGATCTCGACAACGTCGACGGAGAGCTGGCCCTTGGAGACGCCAGCAACCTTCTCGAGCTCGGTGCGGAGGGTATCGATCTCGGCACCCTTCTTACCGATGACAACGCCGGGGCGAGCGGTGAGGATGATGACCTTCACCTTGTCGCCAGCGCGCTCGATCTCGACGCGGGAGACAGCTGCGCGGGAAAGACGCTTCTCGAGGTACTTGCGGATCTCGAGATCGTTACCGAGGGTCTTAGCGTAATCCTTCTCTGCGAACCAGCGGGAGCGCCAGTTCTCGGTGATGCCAAGACGGAAGCCGGTGGGGTAGACTTTCTGACCCATACAGCTTTACGCCTCCTTTCGAGGAGCAACGACGACGGTGATGTGGGAAGTACGCTTCAGAATGCGAGAAGCGGAACCCTTGGCGCGGGGACGGATGCGCTTAAGCGTCGGACCCTCGTCAACATAGGCAGCGGCGACAACCAGGTTGTCGGCACGCAGACCGTTGTTGTTCTCGGCGTTCGCAACGGCGGAACGGAGAACCTTCTCGACATCCACGGCGACGGCGCGGTCGCAGAAGTGGAGGATGTCGAAGGCCTGAGCGACAGGCTTGCGGCGGATCAGATCGACCACCAGGCGGGCCTTGCTGGGGGAAACACGCACGTACTTAGCGACGGCGCGAACCTCGGTGGCCTCAGTTTCAATAGACTTAGTTGCCATTTACGGTTAACCCCCTATTTGGCCTTGTGGCCACGGAACGTACGAGTCGGCGCGAACTCGCCGAGCTTGTGACCAACCATGGACTCGGTAACATACACGGGCACATGCTTGCGGCCGTCGTGGACGGCGATGGTGTGACCAACCATCTCGGGGAAGATGGTGGACGCGCGGGACCAGGTCTTCACGACGTCCTTCTTGCCAGCCTCGTTCATCGCGGTGATACGCGAGAGAAGGCGAGTCTCCACGAACGGGCCCTTTTTGAGACTTCTGCTCATAAGTGCTTTCTCCTAAAACTCGGTATCCGAAATTACTTCTTACGGCGACGAATGATGTGCTGGTTCGAGACCTTCTTCTTCTTGCGCGTACGAAGGCCCTTCGTCGGCTTACCCCAAGGGGTAACGGAGGGACGACCAGAGGTGTGGTTCTTGCCCTCGCCACCGCCGTGCGGGTGGTCGACAGGGTTCATGACGGTACCGCGGACGGTCGGGCGCACGTTCATGTGACGCTTACGGCCGGCCTTGCCGATGACGATGTTGGAGTGATCGGCGTTGCCGACCTCACCGACGGTGGCGCGGCAGGTAACGAGGATGCGGCGCATCTCGGAGGAAGGCATACGGACGATAGCGTACTTGCCCTCCTTACCCATCAGCTGGCAGGAGTTACCGGCGGAACGGGCGATAGCAGCGCCCTTGCCCGGCTGGAACTCGACGGCGTGGATGAGCGTACCGACGGGGATGTCGGCGAGGGGCAGAGCGTTGCCCGGCTTGATGTCGGCGTCAGAACCGGACATGATGGTCTGACCGACCTCGAGGCCCTTGGGGGCCAGGATGTAGCGCTTCTCACCGTCAGCGTAGTGCAGCAGAGCGATGCGAGCGGAACGGTTCGGATCGTACTCGATCGTGGCAACCTTGGCGGGCACGCCGTCCTTGTTGCGCTTGAAATCGATCACGCGGTAACGACGCTTCACGCCGCCGCCCTGGTGGCGGGTGGTGATGCGGCCGTTGTTGTTACGACCGGCCTTCTTGGGCAGGGGCTCGAGAAGGGACTTCTCGGGCTTGGTGCAGGTGATCTCGGAGAAGTCGGAGATCGTCTGCCAACGCCTACCAGCGGAGGTCGGCTTAAGGTGCTTTACAGCCATTACAATCCCTTTCAATAGGAATCCGTTAGCCATCGCAGACAGGGATTCGAGGTTCTGCCTCGGGTGCGATGACACCGGACGTATACACGGTTCCGGGCGTGTCCATTTTATACGCCCAAAACCTTGAGCTCTCGCCTCCCCCATTTGGGAGGCATGAGCTCACTCAACAACAGCGAGTCTTAGGCCTGGTTGCCAAAGACCTCGATGGTGTCGCCCTCGGCCAGCGTGACGATGGCCTTCTTCCAAGAACGGGTCTTGCCGGCGACATAGCGCACGCGCTTGGTCTTGGGCTTGACCGTCAGGGTGTTCACGCGAACGACCTTGACGCCGAAGATCTCCTCGACAGCGTCCTTGATCTGATACTTGTTAGCATCCTTGGCGACCTCGAACGTGTACTTGTTCAGCTCCATGCCGGAGAAGGAACGCTCGGACACGATCGGACGGATGATGATCTCGTGGGCGGTCATTTATGCAAGCACCTCCCCGAAGTGAGCGGCGATGTCGGCGGGCATCAGCACGGCGTTGTTGTTGACGAGATCGTAGGTGTTGGCCTCGTCGGCAGTGATGATGAACGTCTTGGGAATGTTGCGGAACGACAGGTAGGCGTTGACGTCCTCATCGCGAACGATGATGGTCAGACGCTTGCCCTCAAGGCCGAGAGCCTTGAGCATGGCGACGGCAGCCTTGGTGGAAGGCTTCTCGAAGCCGTAGTCGTCGACGAGCACGAGCTCGCCATCGGCCAGCTTGGCGGACAGCGCGGAGCGCATAGCCAGCTTGACCTCCTTGTTGTTCATACGCTTAGCGTAAGAACGGGGCTTGGGGGCGAAGACGACGCCACCGTGACGCCACTGGGCAGCACGGATGGAACCCTGGCGGGCACGGCCGGTGCCCTTCTGACGCCAAGGCTTCTTGCCGCCACCGGAAACCTCAGAGCGACCCTTAGCAGACTGGGTGCCCTGACGCCAAGAGGCCATCTGGCACTTGACGATGTGGTGCATAACGTGGATGTTCGGCTCGATGCCGTACACCTCAGCGGCGAGCTCGGCCTCGGCGACCTTCTTGCCCTCGCTGTTCTTTACTTCAAACTTTGCCATTTAAGTGTTCTCCTTGGTATGACGCTGGGCTAAATGGGCTGGGCCCTTAGGCCATACGGATGGCGACGAGACCATTCTTGGCACCCGGGACAGCGCCCTTGACCAAGATGAGGTTCTGCTCGGCATCGATGCGGACAACGGAAAGGTTCTTGACGGTAACGCGCTCGTTACCCATGTGACCGGCCATCTTGACGCCCTTGAGGACGCGCGCAGGATAGGCGCACTGACCGATAGAACCGGGGTGACGCTGGAAGTGAGAACCATGCGTCATAGGACCGCGGCGCTGACCCCAGCGCTTGATGCGACCCTGGAAGCCCTTACCCTTGGAGGTACCGATGACGTCGACCTTCTCGACATCAGCGAAATCAGCGACGGTGACGACCTCGCCGACCTTGTGCTCCTCGCCGTTCTCGACGCGGACCTCACGAAGGAAACGGACAGGCTCGACGCCAGCCTTGGCGAAGTGACCAGCCATAGGCTTGTTCACGTTCTTGGCCTTGATGTCGCCGAAACCGATCTGGACGGCGTCATAGCCGTCGGTTGCCTGAGTTTTAACCTGCGAGACAGCGCAGGGGCCAGCCTGGATGACCGTGACGGGAACGATGTTATCGTTCTCGTCCCAAACCTGGGTCATGCCAATCTTGCGGCCGAGAATCATGCTGATCAAGATATGATCCCAACTCTCGCGTGGTCTTGGGACAATGCGTACACCACCGAGCGTACGCCCCTAGAGGACCACTACTTACACGACGTGCTCCCCAGCCTTGTATTTCGCCCGGACTACCTGACAACCCTATTAAGCAGGCATTTTGTCCAGCCAGAATACTCCCCTGGTTACACACAGCTGTTTAGTATACACGGCTGCGGGCGTATCCATCGAGATTCATATTTCACTCACATTGTTTACGCAGGTAAAGTGCGTGGCACGTTCCCAGTGTGCGGCGGAGGGGGCGGGCCTGAGACATATTAAGGTTGCTGCTCTACAGTCCTGCTCACGACGGAGAGCACATTAAGTGCTCTCCTGTTCGTGCGGAACTCGCGACAACCTTAATATGTCTCAGGCCCGCCCCCTCCGCCGCACACTGGGAACGCCACGTTGATGTCTGCTAAACCTTGCTCGCTCAGGCTAATGACTTTGTTGGGGGTCCACTATTTGCTGGAGGGTGAACTTACATTGATGAGGCTCGCCTTCTGCTTGTGGCTTTGCCTCGTCAAAATCGAAGATCATGATGGCGCAGTTGGGGAGTTTTGCTGGGAGCTCGAAGCCCTCTGGGGCTGCAGCCTTGATGAATTGGCGGCTGGCGCTGCCGTGGCTTACTGCTAGAAGGGTTTCGATACCCTCGGAGCCCATGATATTGGTGAGGGTGTCTACCATGCGCTCTTGCAGTGCCTGGCTTCCTTCTCCTCCGAATGGAATTAAGTCCTCGCCCGGATCCCAGACGTCGGTGGGTAGCGCGTCGTGCGGACCTTCTTCGAAGGTGCCGTAGCAGCGCTCGATGATGCCTTCGCAGGACTCGACTACTGCGTCCGGGCCAAGGAGTTCGGTTGCGACGAGCTGAGCTGTGTCCATGGCTCGGCCTAAGGGCGAAGAGACCACTTTGTCGGGAACGACGTTGTGGGCTTTGAGCCACGCGGCTGCCATCCCGGCTTGCTGACGGCCCAGGTCGGTGAGCGGTGAATCGCAGCGGCCCTGGACCAGCTTTTTGACGTTGAACTCCGTCTGCCCGTGGCGGAGTAGATACAGTTTCTTCATGCTCTCCCCTTCTGCATAACCTGCTTTGCCGGCACAGCCTTACTCGTGGGTATGTCCTACGTAGTCTTCGTCGATCGTAATCTTGGCAATCGACCTGGGGTATTCCGATTCGACCCGTTGTGCCAGCGCGTGCTTTAAGTCTTCGGCACTCATTTGCAGATCCGAGGGACGCACGCAGTCAAAAATCACGTTGGTGTGCGTGGGGCCCGGCACGCAGCGCAAATCATGAATCGAAAGGCGGCTATCGATCTCTTGAGCCATAGCGTTGATGCGCAAGCGCATGCTCGCCACCTTTGGATCGTCGGTCACGATGGGGTCGTAGTGAAGTGTGACAATCATGCCGTCTTCGTTCCTAAACGACTGCTCGATGTTATCGAGCGTGTCGTGACTTTCCAGCGGGCTGGCTTCGGCCGCCATCTCGGCGTGAGCGCTTGCGAACTTCCTGCCCGGGCCGTAGTCGTGAACCATCAGATCGTGAACGCCCAAAACGCCGGGATAGCTCATGATCTTGTCTCGAATGTGCTTGACCAGCTTAGGATCGGGCGACTGGCCCAAAAGCGGGCTCACCGTATCCTGGATGAGTTCAAAACCGCTCCAGCCAATATAGGCGCCAACGGCAAGGCCGACCCATGCGTCAAGATTGATGTGCGTCACCTGCGAAACAATTGCGCACGCTAACACGGCGCCCGTAGCAAGAACATCGTTCTTGGAATCCTGCGCGGTCGCATGCAGCGTCTCGGACTCAATGCGATCGCCGAGCTTTTGGTTGAGGGCCGCCATCCAGAGCTTTACGACCATCGAAAGCACTAGAACTGCCACCAGGGCAAGCGAGAACTCGACAGGTTCGGGGTGGATGACGCGCTCGACCGAGGACTTCACCAGCTCAAGGCCGATCAGCAGCACGAGTGCAGCCACGACCAGACCCGAGAGATACTCGTAGCGACCGTGGCCGTAAGGATGCTCGGGGTCGGCCGGCTTGCTCGCCAGCTTAAAGCCCAGCACGCTCACGATATTCGAGCTGGCATCGGACAGGTTGTTCATGGCATCCGCCACGATCGAAACCGATCCCGACAGCACGCCAATTACGCCCTTCGCAGCGCATAGTGCCACATTGGCGAGAATACACACCACGCCCGTCAACGTGCCCACGCGCGCACGGTCGCCCTGCGCACGCTTAACAATCCACTCGACCATCTACATCTGCCCCCACGGTACTACCTATATATCTATTGCTCAAACGGATTGTAGTGTAGCCACTTTATCCCCCAGATACAAAAAAGGCCGCAACCCACACGGGCCACGGCCTTGGAATGTGGCAAAGGAATCGTCCTTGTGTCGCACAGGTTTACGCGCTTACTTCGGCCACGCTCTTCGAGGTTTCGGGTGAATCGGCTCCGTCCCCCATCGTCTGTCCCTTCGCCGGCACCACGCCAAAGCAGTAGCTCAGCGCCGCAGACACCGCAAATGCCACACCGCCGGCAGCACAGCACCATAGCAGGTTCGAGATGCCGCCCGTGGCAAAGCCAATGACCATGAGGACATTCGTCATGCCGATGGTATAGGCCGTAACGTGGCCCGCGGCTGCAACAAGGCCTCCGACGGCACCGCCAATGGCCATGCACGTCAGGCACCTGCCATATTTAAAGCCGCAACCGTACAGCGCCGGCTCGCTTACGCCGCCAAGCACGCCCGAGATTGAATAGCCCAGCATGAGGGCCTTCTCGTCCTTATCCGCAACGCGAAGCGACGCACCAAAGGGCATGCCCCAAACGGCAAACGTTGCCATCGTCGCGGCGATCAGAATGCACGAATCCGTTCCCACACTCATAAACTGCGCATAGGCGAGCGATAGGACAACGTTGCTGATGCCCGCAATCTTAAGGAACTCCCAACCCGCGGCAAGCCCCATGAGCGTGAGCAGCGACACGATGCCACCGGAATTGCCAAGCATAAACATAAGCTGGCCCAACAGCATGCCCAGATAGCTGCCCGCCGGCGCCGTAATACACAGCGAAACCGGAACCATGACAAGCATGGTCGCAAACGGAACGAACGAAAACGCCACGGCCTTAGGGATAACGCGCTGAAAGAAACACTCCACTCGCCATAGCACGGGCACCGAGATGAGAACCGGAATAACAGTCGTCGTGTAATCGTTGACCGGCGCGGGAAGCAGACCATACACGGAAGTCATCGATGCCCCCGTCGTCGATGCGGCATCGACGAGCTTAAGCAGATCGGGCGCAATCAATACGCCGCCCAGCATCATGCCTAACTGCTCCGAGCAACCGAGCTGGCGGGCGGCCGCCCAACCAAGATAAATGGGCAAAAAGTAGTAGCCGGCGTTATAGAGCCAACTGTAGAACAGGCGATAGATTTCGGAATCGGCAGACCACAGGCCCAGCATACCTTCGCCCATAATGACGGCGACGGTGCGGAACAACGCCGCGCAGACAATAAACGGCAGCGCCGACATCATGCTTTTGGACAGATAGTCCACCACGGCCATGGCGTTTGATGAAACCGTCGTTGTAAACGAGGTGTTAGAAACTTGTGACATGGAACGCCTTTCCCAATGTGACATGCGAGCTTTCCCTTTGTCACATCGTGCGGTACTGACCGATTGCGCGGTACTTTTCGTAGCGGAGGTTTGTGAGGGTCGCGTCGTCGAGCTGCCCAAGCGTATCGAAGGCATCAAATGCCGAGGACATGACGGCACCGGCGATCTCCTCATGCGACAGGCCCCTATCGTCAACAATGCCGTCGATGATGCCGAGCGCCAACAGATCGGGGGCCGTGAGCTTAAGCGCCTCGGCGGCCTCATTCGCGCGCTCGGTATCCTTCCACAGGATCGACGCACAGGCCTCGGGGCTCACGACCGAATAGGCCGAGCTCGAGAGCATCAGGATGCGGTCGGCCACGGACAGCGCCAGCGCGCCACCAGAGCCGCCCTCGCCTGTCACCACCGAGACAATCGGCGTCTTAAGGCCGCTCATCTCCATGAGGTTCTGGGCAATCGCCTCACCCTGGCCGCGTTCCTCGGCACCGATGCCGCAAAACGCGCCCGAAGTATCGACCAGGCACAGAACCGGTCGACCAAACTTTTCGGCCTGGCGCATCAGGCGACGCGCTTTGCGGTAGCCCTCGGGATGTGCCATACCAAAGTTGCGACGCATACGCTCTTTAGTCGTGGTGCCGCGCTCGACGGCGATGACCGTTACGGGGCGTCCGTCTTTCCAGCCAATGCCAGCCACCACAGCAGCGTCGTCGCCAAAGTAGCGGTCGCCGTGCAGCTCCACAAATCCATCCAGGCCCAGCGGGATCATCTCGCCTGCCGTGGCGCGATCTGCCGAGCGGGTCTGCTTGACAATCTCGAGCGCGGTTTTTGGTGCGGCCGAGCGCTTGAACAAGTGTCCCAGCTTTTTGCCGCGGCGACCCGTATGCACGATCTCATGCGGTGCCCCCAGGCCGGGCGCGTGCCCTTCGTGCAGCGCCAGCAGCTCGCCTACCGTGAGCGCAATCTCGCCACGCGGAACAACGGCATCGCAAAAGCCGTGCTCCAGCAAAAACTCGGAGCGCTGGAATCCCTTGGGCAGGCGCTTGTGCATGTTCTGCTCGATCACGCGCGGGCCGGCAAATGCCGTCAGGGCATCGGGCTCGGCCAGGATAATGTCGCCCTCCATGGCAAAACTCGCGGTTACGCCTCCGGTCGTGGGGTCGGTGAGCACCGTGATATACAGGCCGCCCGCCTCGCTGTGGCGCCTAACCGCCGCAGAAATCTTGGCCATCTGCATAAGCGATGTCACGCCCTCTTGCATGCGCGCACCGCCCGAAACGGTAAAGCCGACAACTGGCAATCCCAGCTCGGTCGCTCGCTCAAATGTGCGACAGATCTTCTCGCCCACCACGGAACCCATCGAGCCCATCATAAAGTTGGCGTCCATAAAGAAGAGCGCCGTATCGCAACCGCAGATTTTGCCCTTGCCGCACACAACGGCATCGCGCTCGCCCGAACGCTCGCTCACGCTCTTGAGCTTGTCGGCATAGCCGGGAAACGAGAGGAAGTCCTCCGGCGCCAGATTGGCATCCCATTCCTCAAACGTGCCCTCGTCAACCGTCATGCGCATGCGGTCGCGCCCGCTCACGCGAAAGTGTTTGCCGCAACGAGGGCAGACCTCAAGGTTGTCGTGCAGGCGCGCCTCATCGATCACACGGCGGCACTCCGGGCACTTGATAAACACGTGACGCGCGGGAAACTCGGCGCACGACTCGGTCATTGGCCCCTCGAGGACGTTGACCGTCTTCGCTTTTCTATTCATCAGCATAGAGATGCCCCATCAGATCGGTGTGATACATGCCTGACAAGAACTCGTCGTTTGCCAGCACGTCGAGCTGAAGCTCGCTGTTTTCGCTCACGCCCTCAATCACGAGCTCGCCCAGGGCCGAGCGCATCTTACGAATAGCGCCGTCACGCGTGGGCGCACACACGATGAGCTTGCCGAGCATAGAGTCGTAGTACGGCGGAACGTTCGCACCGGTAAACATGGCGGAATCCCAGCGTACGCGCGGACCACCCGGCACACGCAACGCGGTGACCGTTCCACATGACGGCAGAAAGTCCGGCGTTTCGGCATTGATGCGGCACTCCATGGCGTGGTTGCGGACCGGCATGTCCTCCCGCTCAAAGGGCAGAGGCTGGCCGGCTGCCACGCGCAGCTGCCACTTGACCAAGTCGGTATCGGTCACAAACTCCGTAACCGGATGCTCCACCTGCAAGCGCGTGTTCATTTCCATAAAGTAGAAATTGCCGTCGTCCGAATACAAGAACTCGATGGTACCGGCCCCTTCGTAGCCGACGGCACGAGCCAAGTCACGCGCTGCCTTGTGCATGCGAGCACGAGTGTCGTCGTGTCCGTCGAGGCACGGCGCGGGGCTCTCCTCGATCAGCTTTTGATTGCGACGCTGAACCGAGCACTCGCGCTCGCCGAGCGAAAACACATGGCCCTGCTTATCGGCCATAATCTGCACCTCAACGTGGTGCGCCGGCGCGACGAACTTCTCCATGTAGCACTCGCCGTCGCCAAAGACGGCCTCGCCCTCGGCACGCGCCTCGATGAACGCCTTTGCCGCATCTTCCACGCGCTCGACCTTACGAATACCGCGACCGCCGCCGCCCGCACGCGCCTTAATAAGCACGGGGCAGCCAATGCGCTCAGCCTCGGCCGTTGCCTCCTCGGGACTTTTGAGCAAATCGCAGCCCGGCACGATGGGCACGCCCGCCGCGGCAGCCGTTCGACGTGCGGCGTCCTTGTCGCCCATGCTGTCGATCACCTTGGCCGAAGGACCAACAAACGCCAGGCCATACTTGTCGCAGTCGCGCACGAAGCTCGCCTTCTCGGAGAAAAAGCCATAGCCGGGATGAATTGCCTTAGCTCCCGACTTTACGGCACAGGTGAGCACAGCATCGTCGTTGAGGTAGCTCTCGGCAAGACGCGGACCGCCGATGCAATACGCCTCGTCGGCAAGCTGCACGTGCAGCGCGTCCGCATCGGCCGTGGAATAAACGGCGACGGTCTTGATGCCCATATCGCGGCACGCGCGGATAACACGGACCGCGACTTCGCCGCGGTTGGCGATGAGCACTTTGTCGAACATGAAGCCTTCCTTAACTTTCGTGCATGAGTGCAAAAGACATATCGGCGCGGCAGCAAACCTCACCGTTGACGCTCGCAGTACCCGTCGCAAAGCGGAACGGCCCGCGCGCACGCGTGATGGTGCACACCAGATCAACCGTGTCGCCCGGGCGCACCGGACGCTTAAAGCGCACCTTGTCCAGACTCGTGTAGAACGGCGTCGCGCCGCGCGCTTCCTCATCGCCCATCAGCAGCACGCAGCAGTTTTGGGCGAGCATCTCGCACTGAATCACGCCGGGGACCACCGGGTTTCCCGGAAAATGCCCCTGCAAAAAGTACTCGTCGCCCGTGATCGTGATCTTGCCGTGGGCCTCGTCGCCCACCAGCTCGGCCTCGTCGAGCAAAAGCATCGGTTCGCGATGCGGCAACAGTTCCTTAAGCTCTTCTTTGTTCATGGATATCACCTATCCGATTCTCATGAGGCAGCTGCCAAACTCCACGAGGGCGCCGTCGGCCACGCAGATCTCGAGCACCTCGCCGTCTGCCTCGGCTGTCACCTCGTTGAGAACCTTCATAGCCTCGATGATGCAGAGGGTCTCGCCGGCCTTGACCTTGGAGCCCACGCGCACAAACGGCTCGTCGCCCGGCGCTGGGGCAGCATAGAAAACGCCGACCATGGGAGCGGTCACCTCGGTGCCCTTGGGCTCCGGTGCGGCAACAGGTGTCTGCGCGGCGGGCTCCGGTGCGGCAGGCGCGACTGTGGGAGCTGCAACTGGAGCGGCCATAGCGCTCGGCATGGGCATGGGCACGGCAACCGGCTGTGCGGCGCTCGCGCGCTCGAGTTCGACCGCGGTGCCATCGGGCTCCTCAACGCGCACGCGCGTGAGGCCGCGGTCCTCCATAACATCGGCTATCTCGGCAAGTCTTTTGGAATCCATGCTCTAGCTCCTCGTATATCTACGCAGCGCGATGGCGGCGTTGTGTCCGCCAAAGCCCAGGTTGGTCGAAAGCGCCCAGGTAAGGTCGGCGCGAACCGCGCGATTGGGCGTGTAGTCAAGATCGCAGGCGGGATCGGGCGTGTGGTAGTTAATGGTCGGCGGCACCACGCCCTGCTCGAGCGCCATGGCGCAGGCCATGACCTCGATGGCGCCCGTGGCACCGATCATGTGGCCGGTCATCGACTTAGTCGACGAGACGTGCGCGGCGCGCGCCGCGTCCTCGCCGAGCGCACGCTTAATGCCCGCCGTCTCGGACGAATCGTTGAGCTTGGTAGATGTGCCGTGGGCATTGATGTAGAGACCCTCGGAAGGCTTGACGTCGCCCTCGGTCACCGCCAGCGATATCGCGCGGGCAATGCCGGCAGCCTCGGGATCAGGGCTCGTGATGTGATAGGCATCATCGGTGTTGCCGTAGCCCACGACCTCGGCATAAATGTGCGCACCGCGCGCCTGCGCATGTTCCATGCTCTCGAGCACGAGCACGCAGGCGCCCTCGCCCATCACAAAGCCGTCGCGGTCTGCATCGAACGGACGGCAGGCCGTCGCGGGATCGGGGTTGGTGGTCAATGCGCGGCAGGACGTAAAGCCCGCAACGGCATCGGGGATAATTGCGGCCTCGGCGCCGCCCGCGAGGATCGCGTCGGCATAGCCGTGCTTGATGGCGCGGAACGCCTCGCCCACCGCATGGGCCGAGGTCGCGCACGCGGTCACCACGGGCAGGGTCGGGCCCTTTGCCTTGTGGCGGATTGCGATATTGCCCGATGCCATGTTGGGGATCATCATCGCGATCATATAGGGCGATGCGCGGCGGGGCCCACGTTCGGCAATCGTATGGACGTTGTCGACGAGCGTCGTCATGCCGCCCACGCCCGAGCCCACGTAGACGCCCAGGCGCTCGCGATCGATGGCGCCTTCGACATTAAAGCCCGCATCGTGCATGGCTTCGTCCGAAGCCGCCATCGCAAACTGAACGCAGGGGTCGAGATGCTTGGCGTCACGCTTGCCAAAGTACTCGTTGCCGTCAAAGCCCTTGACCTCGGCTGCCACCTTGACGGCAAACGCATCGGTATCGAAGTGCGTGATCGGGCCGATGCCGCACGTGCCGGCGCACATGGCCGCCCAGGTGGCAAGCGCGGTGTTGCCGAGCGGCGACACGGCACCGATACCGGTGATTGCAACTCTCTGTTCCATCATGGTCTCCTCATCCAAGCCGTTCTTCGGCCTTGGTTTCTACATCGCCATTCCGCCGTCGACGCGTACGACCTCGCCCGTAATGTAGGCAGCCGCATCGCTCGCCAAAAAGCGCACCACGCCGGCCACTTCCTCGGGGCGCGCCATGCGCTTTAGGGGAATCTGCTCCTCGGTTGCCGCGCGAACCTTCTCCGAGAGCTTTGCCGTCATATCCGTCTCGACAAACCCGGGTGCGACCGCGTTCACTCGTACGCCGCGGGGCGCAAGCTCGCGCGCTACCGCCTTGGTCAGGCCGATGACGCCCGCCTTGGAGGCAGCGTAGTTAGCCTGCCCGGCATTGCCCATCAGGCCCACAACCGAGCTCATGTTGATGACGCAACCGCCGCGCTGGCGCATAAAGGTCTTGGTGAGTGCGCGCGTCGTATTGAACGTGCCCTTGAGATTGACATCGAGCACGCGGTCGAAGGCATCGTCACCCATACGCATGAGCAGGCCGTCGCGCGTGATGCCGGCGTTGTTGACGAGCGCCCAAATGGAGCCAAAGTCGTTGAGGACCGCTTCCACGCACGCATTGACGGCAGCGGGGTCTGCCACGTCGCATTGATATGCGCGCGCCGTGGCGCCAACCATCTCGCAGGCTCCGCATGTCTCGCGCGCGGCATCGACGCTACCGGCATAGACGACGGCAATATCAAAGCCGTCCTCCGCCAAGCCAACCGCACAAGCGCGGCCGATTCCCCGCGAGCCGCCCGTGACCAGTGCCACACGGCGTGAGTCGTTGCGCTCGAGCGCGCCGTTGTTCAAGTTGCCCATGTCATTCCTTTCGGGTTACAGCCCTGTGGGCTATGCGAGCTCATCGGCAATAGCTGCGACCTGCTCGGCCGTTTCGCACGAATACACGCGAACGTCGCTCAGCGTACGCTTGACCAGGCCCGACAGTGTTTTGCCAGGACCGACCTCAATAAACGTGTCGATACCCTGATCCTGCAGAGTATGCAGCGTGTCGACCCAGCGAACGGCATTGCTCACCTGGTTGGCCAAGACATCCGATACTGCTCGCGAGTCCGCCGGATAGGGCGCCGCCGTCATATTTGCCATGACCGGAATCAGCAGCGGAGACGGCGCGTGGCCGGCTTGGATATACGTCGCCAGTCCCTCAGTCGCCTCGGCCATATAGGGGCTATGGAATGCACCCGACACCGCGACCTTCATGGCCCGGCCGCCAGCCTCTTTTACTAGGACGTCGAGGGTCTGCAGCGCATCGGGCGCTCCGGCCACAACCGTCTGCTGGGGACTGTTGTAGTTGACCGGCCAGCAGTCCTCGCCGGCCTGCGCAGCCAGGTTCTCGACTTGCGCAGCATCAAGTTTGATGACGGCGCGCATGCCGCCGGGGTGACGCTCGGCCGCCGTGGCCATCAATGCCGCGCGCTCACACACGAGCTCAAAACCCGCTCGCGTATCGAATGCCCCCGCAAAGGTGAGTGCAGCGACCTCGCCCAGCGAGAATCCCGCACAGGCGGCAGGCACCACGCCGCGCTCACGCAGGGCGACGGCGACAGCCAAGTCGTGCACGAACACGCAAGGCTGCGTGTTCTCGGTCTGCGAGAGCTCCTCCTTGGAGGCGCTCCGGCACTGCTCGCTCGTCCCCGGGCGCACCTCATCGGCAATGGCGAACACCTCGGCAGCCGCCGGCGATGTCTCGATCAAGTCGACGCCCATCGCGGGGTGCTGGGCACCCTGGCCGGCAAACAAAAACGCTACGCCACCCATGCGCACGCACCCTTCAGGACGTGCTCGGCGCCATCGACCAGGTCGTCAACGATTTCGCGTGCGCTCTGGCGCTCGTTGACCATGCCGGCAATCTGTCCACACAAAAACGAACCCTCTTCGTAGTTGCCGTCCTTGGCGGCCTTACGCAGCGCACCGGTTCCCATAGCACCGAGCTCCTCGGCACTCGCGCCGGAACCCTCGCTCTTGGCATAGGCGTTGGTGAAGGGGCTCTTGAGGGCGCGCACTGGATGTCCCGTCGAGCGACCGGTCGCACGCGTCGAAGTGTCGTTGGCCTTCAGGACCATCTCTTTGTACTGCTCCGAGACGGTGCACTCGTCTGCGACCAGAAAGCGCGTACCCACTTGCACGCCTTCGGCGCCCAGCATAAAGGCGGCCGCCACGCCGCGGCCGTCGGCAATACCGCCGGCGGCCACGACGGGAATGTCAACCGCATCGACGACCTGCGGCACCAGTGCCATCGTCGAGGTCTCGCCAATATGGCCGCCCGATTCGGTACCCTCGGCAACAACCGCCGTGGCTCCACGACGTGCCACGAGGCGCGCCAGCGCCACCGAGGCAACGACCGGGATGACCTTGATGCCCGCCTCGTTCCACGCCTTCATGTACTTGGCGGGATTGCCGGCGCCCGTCACGACGACCGGCACTCGCTCGTCAATCACGACCTGCGCGACCTCGTCGGCAAACGGGCTCATGAGCATGACGTTGACGCCAAAGGGCTTATCCGTCTTGGCGCGCAGCTCATGAATCTGGTCGCGAAGCCAGTTGGCGTCGGCGTTCATGGCCGCGATGATGCCTAAGCCACCCGCCTCGGACACTGCGGACGCCAGCGAGGCATCGGCAATCCAGGCCATACCGCCCTGGAACACGGGCTTTTCGATGCCGAGCAGATCGCAGAGAGGAGTCTTGAGCATCTCTACTTCTCCAATGCCGCCTCAACCGTATCGGCGAACTCGCCGACCGTCTTGGGGTTCTCCTCGGTATCGAGCTGGATGCCAAACTCGTCCTCGACGGCAACGAGGATCTCGACGGTGCCCAGGCTGTCGAGACCAATCTCCTCGAGCGTGGACTCGGGCTTCATCTCGACATCGTCAAGACCGGCGGTCTCGCGGATAACGTCGCAAACGCGCTCGAAGGTCTTCTGATCTGCCATGGTAGTTCTCCTTTGTTTGTGCCCTAGGGGCGTTTTTATTTCCTATGTGCGACTACTTCCAACGAAGCAGATAGCCACCTATATCCAGACCGGCGCCAAATCCAACGAGGGCGATGGTGTCGTCCTCATTCAGTGCGTCGGTACGTGCCAGCCGGTCAAGCGCAAAGGGAATGCAGGCGCTCGAAATGTTGCCGGTCTCGCGTAGCGTTCGAACCACGCGCTCGTCTGGCACGCCGAGACGCTTGACCGCCTGACTCAGGATTCGTTCGTTAGCCTGATGGAATACAAAATGATCGATGTCTTCGACCGAAATGCCCGCATCGCTCGCAAGCTTATGGACCGTGTCGCAGATGGCGTTGACGCCGAACTTGAACACGCGGCGACCATTCATGGACAGCACGCTCGCGCTATCTGCGGAGTCCTTAAACGGCGAGGTGCCGACCAGACCGGGAACGCGCAACGTCTCGACGTCGGGCGCCGTCGAAAGCTCAACGGCAAGGGGGTTGTCTCCCCCAGCCCCTATCACTGCAGCGCCCGCGCCGTCGCCAAAGAGCACGCACGTGGCGCGGTCTGACCAGTCAAGGGCGCGCGTCATCTGCTCGGAGGCAACGACAAGCACATGCTTGGCTCGTCCTCGAGCGATATAGCCCTCGGCGACATCGAGCGCAAATACGAAGCCGGCACAAGCCGCCGAAACGTCGAAGGCTGGACATGTGGCACCCAGGCGCTCAGCAACGGCGCACGCTTCGGCAGGGACGAGATGATCGCCCGTCGTCGTCGAGCAGACGATCAGATCCAGCTGGCTCGCATCGAGTCCGGACGCCTGGAGCGCTTGCTCGCTCGCTGCCACGGCAAGGTCGTCGAGTGACTCGGCGGTGCACACATGGCGGCTCTTGATCCCCGTACGGGTAAAAATCCACTCATCCGAGGTGTCCAGGAACTCGGACAGCTCGTCGTTGGAAACGCTGCGCTCGGGAAGCGCCGAGCCCGTTCCCAGTATCGTGAAACCCATCACTAACCTCCTTTGAGTTGTTGACGTGTTTACATCGACCAAGAGAGGATAGCGCATTTTAGTAATTGTTGACGTGTTAACATTAAATTGTCCAAATGCGACAAAGGCTTCACATTGTGTCTGCCTCACGACACTATTGCGTTATTCACTTATTCATTAAGGAGGTAGCAGCCGCTATGGATGCCAAATTAACGATAGTCGACGTAACCGGATCGACCAACGATGACCTGCTCGAAGCAGGAAAACAAGGAGCGCCGCACGGCACAGGACTTGCCGCCCGGGCTCAGACGGCAGGACGCGGCCGGCGCGGCCACAAGTGGGATTCAACCGCCGGCAACCTATTGCTTTCGATTGTCCTGCGTCCATGCGTTAATCCTGCAAAGTACTCTGGTCTTGCCGCCGTCAGCGGCCTAGCGGTGCTCGAGGCGCTCGAAAAGCAGGGTCTTGCTAACGAGATCGGCCTCAAATGGCCCAACGACCTCGTCGCACGAGGACATAAGCTTGGCGGCATCTTAGTCGAGGCGGCTCGTGACAACGAGGGCGGGCCCTTCGCCGTCTGCGGCATTGGCGTCAACGTAAACTACACGCCCCAGGAGGTGCCCGATGGCGGCCTGGCGGCAATTGGCCTCTCGGACCTTAACGAAAACGTTCCTACCGTCGACATGCTCCTTGATGAGGTCTATCACGCCGTTATAGACGCCGTAGATGCCTGGGCAGAACGCCTCAACTCCATGGAAGAAAACACCGGACCGCTCGCGCCCGTCCACGGCGAATATGTCGCTCACCTCAATTGGATTGGAGAGCACGTTATCGCCCGCTCCCCCGCTGGAGACGAGCTGGCGCGAGGCATCTTTAAAACGGTCGATGGCTTTGGTCGCGCGTGCATCGAAACGAAAGACGGCTTGCGTTTCTTCCATTTTGAGGAGGCGTCTTTGCGCCACTTAAGCGATTAGGGCGCCGCAGCCATCGGCTCGGCAGCATTACCCGGCAGTCCAAACCATCATTCAAAACAAAAGGGCCCCGCTACCGTAACGGCAGCGGGGCCCTTTAAGCTATGAGCGATATCGCTTAGAGCTTGATGTCAATGTCGACGCCAGCGGGGAGGTCGAGACGCATGAGCGAATCAACGGTGCCCGAGGTGGGGTCGAGGATGTCGATGAGGCGCTTGTGAGTGCGCATCTCGAACTGCTCACGGGAGTCCTTGTTCACGTGCGGCGAGCGGATAACCGTGTACAGGTTGCGCTCGGTGGGCAGGGGGACAGGACCGGAAACGCGAGCGCCGGTCTTCTGAGCGGTCTCGACGATGAGCTTCGCGGACTGATCGACGACCTCGTGATCATAGCCCTTGAGGCGAATGCGGATCTTCTGGGTAGCCAACTTAAACCTCCAAAGAGTGCGAGAGATGTTCTCGCGGATTACGTAACAGGGAGCTCGAACTTAGGCGTTCTTGCTCATGACCTCGTCCACGATGGACTTGGGCGCGGGCTCATAAGAGTCGAACTGCATCGTGTAGGATGCACGGCCCTGGGTCTGGGAGCGAAGGTCGGTAGCGTAACCGAACATCTCGCCCAGCGGCACCTTGGCACGGATGAGCTTGCTGTTCTTGCGATCCTCCATGCCCTCGATCTTGCCGCGGCGACCGGAGAGGTTGCCCATAACGTCGCCCATGTACTGCTCGGGGGTCTCGACCTCGACAGCCATGATCGGCTCGAGCAGCTGCGGATCGGACTTCTTGAGGGCGGCCTTGATAGCCATGGAACCGGCGATCTTGAAGGCGGCCTCGGAGGAGTCGACCTCGTGGTAAGAACCGTCGAACAGGGTGACCTTAACGTCGAGGACCGGGAAGCCGGCGATAACACCGGTGTTCAGGGCCTCCTGGATGCCCTTGTCGATGGACGGGATGTACTCCTTGGGCACGACGCCGCCGACGATAGCGTTGACGAACTCGTAGCCGAAGCCCTCCTCCATCTTCTCGAGCTTGATGACAGCGTGGCCGTACTGACCGCGACCGCCGGACTGACGGACAAACTTGCCCTCAGCCTTCTCGACGTCGTGACCAGCGGTCTCGCGATAGGCAACCTGGGGCTTACCGACGTTAGCGTCAACCTTGAACTCGCGGAGCAGACGGTCGACGATGATCTCGAGGTGCAGCTCGCCCATGCCGGCGATGATGGTCTGGCCGGTCTCGTGGTTGGTGGACACCTGGAAGGTCGGGTCCTCCTCGGCGAGCTTGGTCAGAGCCAGGGACATCTTGTCCTGCTCGGCCTTGGTCTTGGGCTCGATGGCAACGTCGATAACGGGCTTAGCGAACTCGATCTTCTCGAGGACGATCTCCTTGCCCTCGGCGCACAGGGTGTCGCCGGTGGTGGAGTTCTTGAAGCCGACGCAAGCGACGATGTCGCCGGCGGCAGCGTCGTCACGGTCGATACGCTCGGCGGCGTTCATCTCGAGGATGCGGCCGAGGCGCTCGCGCTGACCGTTGGAAGCGTTAACAACGTAGGAGCCGGACTCGGCGCGGCCGGAGTAAACGCGGACATAGGTGAGCTTACCGACGAACGGATCGGTCATGATCTTGAAGACCAAGCCGGAGAAGGGCTCGTCGAAGGAAGGATGACGCTGGATCTCCTCGCCGGTGTCCGGATCGGTACCGGTGACGGCCTCAACGTCGAGCGGGCTGGGCAGGTAGTCGACGACAGCGTCGAGCAGCTCCTGAACGCCCTTGTTCTTGTAGGCGGAGCCCACGAAGACGAGGTTGAGCTCATTGGCCAGAACACCCTTGCGCAGAGCAGCCTTGAGCTCCTCGACGGTGAAGTCCTCCTCCATGAGGATCTTCTCCATGAGCTCGTCGTCAAAGCTGGCAGCAGCGTCAAGGAGCTCCTCGCGCTTGGTGGCAGCGATGTCGGCAAACTCAGCCGGGATCTCGTCCATCGGCTCGGGGTAGGTCATACCCTTCTCGTCGGCCTTGAAGTCCCATGCAGTCATGGTGACCAGGTCGATGACGCCCCAGAAGTTGTCCTCGGCGCCCATCGGGACCTGAGCGGCCACGGCGTTAGCGTCGAGACGATCCTTCATGGTCTCGATAGCGTTGAAGAAGTCAGCGCCCACGCGGTCATACTTGTTGATGAAAGCGATGCGGGGGACGTTGAAGGTGGAAGCCTGACGCCAAACGGTCTCAGACTGGGGCTGAACGCCGGCAACGGCGTCGAAGACGGCGACAGCGCCATCGAGGACGCGCAGGCAGCGCTCGACCTCGGCGGTGAAGTCAACGTGGCCCGGGGTGTCGATGATCTGGATGCGGTAGTCCTTACCGTCCTTGTTCCAGAAGCACGTGGTAGCAGCGGAGGTAATGGTTACGCCGCGCTCCTGCTCCTGAACCATCCAGTCCATGGTGGCAGCGCCCTCATGGACCTCACCGATCTTGTGGGTCTTACCGGTGTAGTAAAGAATACGCTCGGTCGTGGTGGTCTTACCGGCATCGATGTGGGCCATGATGCCGATGTTACGGGTATCGGAAAGCTTGTACTTAGGCTTAGCCATGTTAGTTCCTTACCTTAACTTACCAACGATAGTGAGAGAACGCGCGGTTGGCCTCGGCCATCTTGAAGACGTCCTCACGCTTCTTGACGGAAGCGCCCAGGCCGTTGGAAGCGTCGAGAATCTCGTTGGCGAGACGCTCGGCCATGGTCTTCTCCTTGCGAGCGCGGGAGAAGTTGACGATCCAGCGGATACCCAGAGCGGTGGAACGACGGGAGTTGACCTCCATCGGGACCTGATAGGTAGCGCCACCGACACGCTTGGGCTTAACCTCGAGCGTAGGCTTGACGTTGTCCATAGCCTTCTTGAAGGTAGCGAGAGCGTCGCCACCCTCGGACTTCTCGGCAACGATCTCGAAAGCGGTGTAAACGATGCGCTCAGCGGTGGCCTTCTTGCCGTCAAGAAGGACCTTGTTGATGAGCTGAGTCACCAGGCGGTTGTTGTAAACGGCGTCAGGCTGAACCTCACGACGATTAGCTGCTGCACGACGCGGCATGTGAAATCTCCTTAAGTGTCTACCGTGCGGCGCTTAGGCGGCACACGGCGAAAGTATCAAAACGTTATCTGGCTTATTTAGCCTTGGGGCGCTTAGCACCGTACTTGGAACGGGCCTGCATACGGTTCTGGACCGGAGCAGCGTCGTAGGCGCCACGGATGACGTGATAACGGACACCAGGGAGGTCACGGACACGACCGCCGCGGACGAGCACGATGGAGTGCTCCTGCAGGTTGTGGCCCTCACCCGGGATGTAAGCAGTAACTTCGATGCCGTTGACGAGGCGAACACGGGCAACCTTACGAAGAGCCGAGTTCGGCTTCTTGGGGCTCGTGGTGAAGACGCGGGTGCACACGCCGCGCTTCTGGGAGTTGTGCTGCAGAGCAGCGTTCTTGGACTTCTTGGGCACGGAACGACGGCCCTGGCGAACCAGCTGGTTAATAGTAGGCAAAGCGTACTCCTTCTCGAATGATTCCAGCTTTCTGTAAAGTGCAACGGCTTGAATCGAGGGGTCAGCATCCCCCTACGAAACACGCAGTTCGATAGGATACGTGGCGTTAGCTGTGCCGTCAACAGACCACGCCGCCGGGCGTATCCTAAAATTGGCATATTTCCGCAAAGCCTACACAAATGGAATCCCCTTCTGTACGCGGGGACGGATTCCCGGGCCGGGCGGCGCAGGGGTTAAGTTTGCTGCTCTACAGTCCTGGCTCGCACGGAGGCCACATTAAGTGGCCTCCGGCTCGTGCGGAACTCGCGACAAACTTAACCCCTGCGCCGCCCGGCCCGGGAATCCGACGTGCTCGTCGGGGCAACGTTACCTGCTAAATAGGGACAGGTTTATTTTGGTTGGTTTTATCTGGGGAAACAATAACCGCCCATTTAACGCAAAATAGGCCGCTCCCCCTCTTGGGAAGCGGCCCAGACCTTACGAATAGACGATGGTAAAGGGTACTTCTGTTTCGGCCTCTCCTGTTGACGTGCACCTCGTGCCCTCAAGCGTTACTGAGACCACTTGGTCGACATCAATCAACTTCGTTGGCACCCAGATGTTCTCTCCGTTATTGCGCGTTAGCGAAAAATAGGAGTTGTACGCGCCCGCAGCATCATCTTCTATGACCTGCTCCGATCCATCCTTGTAGGTGACGGTCAGCTTATTTTCAACTGCTTCATAGCCCAGATCGGCGATGTGCGTCTGAATTGAAAATGGGCTGATCGCGATGGATGAACTATCGGAGTGAAGTTCCTTAGTATCGACGTGCGCTCCGACGCTAAACTCGGGTGTCGATGCCTCGCACTGTTTTGCCGTCTCACCCTCACCCTCGGTCCAGCAGATATTCCAGGTAACAGCACGCTGCAAGTCACGATTGCGATCCCACGAGGAAAAGTACATTGTGCCGTTAACGACCGTTTCGCTTGACGCGTCCTTATCAATGGTGCAGCGAGTGTCGGCCCAATCTTCGCCAAACTTCATGTCAGCCGTATCGAGGCACTGCCCTCCCCCTCCCCCATTGAGAACAAGTTCGCCAATCTCTGCTGCTGGCTTGTAGTAGTTAACTCCATTTGGATTGGACAACGTAAACGTCACGGCTCCGCAGCCGTTTTGGTCAATAGCCATCTCATGGATATCGAGCGTATAGCCGTTGCCCTCGACGGACAGATTAACTTTCTGAACTGCGCCCTTCAGACTTTGGGGCGCAATGCCGTCACCAAACTCTCTGGTGTAGGTATATTTAGTCCCCGATGAGCCGCCGTTGGTCCAGGTGATGGAATCCCCGTTGCCGTGGTTTCCCCAGGCTAAGGCAAAATAGCCGGAATTGATAACGGCGTAGGCGACCCCTCCGGTCGCCAACACTCCGACAAGACATCCGATTACGGCAACATACAGAGGCTTCGCGTGACCCTTTCGGCGAAGCGGCTCACCAGCAGCGGCATAAAGAACACGGTCAGCAAGATCGCTATCGGCTTGGACGGACTCGAAGGCCTGCTTGATTTGATTGGATTTCACGGTCGCCCTCCTCTAGGATGAATTTGAGCTTCGATCGACCGCGTGCTAAACGCGTTCGAACGGTCGCGGCTGGTACATGCAACAACTCGGCAATCTCTGAGGTCGAAAAGCCCAGATAGTAATAGAGCACGATGGGAACACGGAATCGCTCCGGAAGTCGCATAACGTCTGACAGGACCGCCTTGGTCTCATCCTGCGCCGCCGAAAGCGAATCGGCCAGGTTCTCAATATCCTCCACACGCCTCCATGGCTTTCGAAAGAGCGATTTACATTCATTGATCGTGACCCGGATAAGCCAGCGGCGAAGATGTTCCCAACTTTCAAAGTGTCCATCGCTTTTAAGCAACTTTAGAAAGACATCTTGGGCAATGTCGTCGGCATCGGCACGATCGCGCAGGTACGTCAACGCGATTCGAAACACGACATCCCGGTGATCTTCGACCGCCTGTCTAAAAGCTTGTTCTTCCATAATCACCTCCCGGTGACGGTAATGATTCTTGATGAGGACCTCACCATTGATACGCTCTGGCCGGACGAAATGTTTCAAATTCAAGCAGGAAAAACCTACCAAAATAAACCTGTCCCTTTTTGGCAGGTTCTCTTCAAAAAAAAGACCCGCTTCCCTGTTGGGAAACGGGTCTTTGGAAGGGCGGTTAACGTACTAGGAAATTACTCCTCGTCGTTGTCCTTGGCCTCTTCGGCGTCATCGGTGTCCACGAGCTGGTTGAGCAGTTCGTCGAGGGAAGCCATGTCCTCGTTGATCGCGCCGTTGGCGGGAGCCTTCTTGTCGTCGATCGGGGCGCCCAGGAGCTCCTCGTCGGCGTCGGCGTGATGCGTCGGAGCGGAGGTACCCAGCAGGATATCGTCCGGACCGTCGGGGCTAAAGACCATCTGCAGCAGCTGCGAGAGGTCTTCCTCGTCGGCAACGTCGTCGTTGTTCTCGAGGATGTAGAGCAGATCGTGGGCCTCCAGGCCGTCACGGAGCTCCTCGATCGCCTTGGCACCGATGCCATCGATGCGCAGCAGATCCTCCTCGGACTTGCCAACCAGGTCGCCGACCGTCTCGATGCCGACCTCGCTGAACTTGTTGGTCCAGCGCTGCGACACGCCCAGGTCGTCGAACAGGTACAGACGAGCCTTCTCGGCGGAGATGGTGTGGCCGTTGCGGGTGAACGAACCGTCAGCACCACCGAACTCGTCGTAGCCGGCCCAGTCGAGCTGCTGCGGGAGCTGCTCGTCCAGGTCCTTGAGCTCCACAGGAGCCCACTCGGGCAGCGACTTGGCGTTGGGCGAAGCCGGGCCGTCGATGTCCACGTAGCCGTCGGCCGTGCGATACGTCATCTTGGCGTTGGCGTACGGCTTGAGGCCGGTACCAGCAGGGATCTTCTTACCGACGATGACGTTGGACTTAAGATCGAGCAGGTGATCGACCTTGCCCTCGATGGCAGCCTCGGTAAGGACGCCGGCGGTACGGATGAACGAAGCGCTCGACAGCCAGGAGTCGATGTTGGACGCGACCTTGAGCGTACCCAGGATGACGGGCTCGGCCACGGGAGCCTGACCGCCCAGACGGGCAACGCGCTCGACCTCGTCAGCGAACTCGTAGCGGTCGACATACTGACCAAGCAGGTACTTGGAGTCGCCGGGGTTGGTGATCTGAACGCGACGCAGCATCTGACGTGCGAGCACCTCGATGTGCTTGTCGTTCAGGTCGACGCCCTGGCTGGTGTAGACGTCCTTGACGCTCTCAACGAAGGTGTGCATCGTCGACTCGATGTCGGTCAGCTTGCGCAGGTTGCGGAAGTTGACGAAGCCCTTGGTGATCTGGTCGCCGGCGCGAACCTCGCAGCCGTCCTCGATCTCGGGCATGAAGCGCACCGAAGCGGGGACGCGACGCTCGTCGAGGACACGGGTGTGATCCTCGGAGTCGGTGAGCGTCAGCACGTACTCGGACTTCTCGGGCTTAATCGAGAGGTGGCCGGAGTACGGAGCCAGCTCGGCCTCGCGACCCAGGATCTTCTCGTTGACGTTGCCGACGATATCGAACATACGGCTGACCGTAGGCAGACCCTGCGTAATATCGTCGACGCCAGCGACGCCGCCGGAGTGAATGGTACGCATCGTAAGCTGCGTACCGGGCTCGCCGATGGACTGGGCGGCAATAATGCCGACGGCAGTACCGATGGCGACCGGACGACGGGTGGAAAGATCCCAGCCGTAGCACTTCTGGCACACGCCGTACTTGGAGCGGCAGGTGAGCAGCGCGCGAAGCTTGACCTTCTTGAGGCCCGCATCGACCATCTTCTGGATGTCGGCGACCTTCTCGATGTAGCCGTCCTGCTCAAAGAGCACGGTGCCATCGGGAGCCACGACGTCCTCAATGAAGCAACGGCCGACGAGGTCGGTGTTGAGGTCGGTGGTGCCGGGGATGATGAGGTTGTAGGTGACGCCCTCGTGCGTACCGCAGTCCTCCTCGCGGACGATGACGTCCTGGGCCACGTCGACCAGACGACGGGTCAGGTAACCAGAGTCCGAGGTGTGGGATGCGGTATCGACCAGGCCCTTACGGGCGCCGTAGGTCGAAATGAAGTACTCGAGCGGCAGCAGGCCCTCGCGGAAGTTCGCCTTAATGGGAAGGTCGATCGTCTCGCCGGACATGTCTGCCATCAGGCCACGCATGCCGCCGAGCTGACGCAGCTGGGTCTTAGAACCACGGGCGCCGGAGTCGGCCATCATGTACAGCGGGTTCTCCTCGTCGAACAAGTCGAGCATGAGCGCTGCGACCTTGTCGGTACAAGCGGTCCACTCGTTAACGACTTCGATGTGGCGCTCCGTCTCGTTGATGAAGCCCTCCTCGAAGTACTCGTTGATCTGGTCGACGTTGGCCTGGGCGCGGTCCAGCAGCTCCTGCTTCTCGGCAGGGATGAGAGCGTCCCACACCGAGATGGTGAGGCCGGCGCGGGTAGCGTAGTGGAAGCCGGAGTACTTGATGGCGTCGAGGATCGGACCGACCTTGGCCTCGGGGTAGCGATCGCAGCAGTCCGCAACCAGCTTGGCCACGTCGCCCTTGACCATCTTGTAGTTCATGAACTCATAGTCTTCGGGCAGGCACTGGCGGTTGAAGATGATGCGGCCGATGGAGGTCTCGAAGCGCGCGGTCTTGTTGCCGGTGACGTCGTAGTCGACAAACTCGTTCTTGCCGTTCTTGACGCGGAAGATACGGGTGCCGTCCTCGTTGATGACATTGGCGTCGGCAGCGGACACACGGACCTGAATCTTGGCCTGCATGTCGACCTCGGAGCGGCAGTCATAGGCGTGCAGCGCATCGTCGAAGCTTGCGAACACGTGGTTCTCGCCCGGCAGACCGTCGCGGACCTGGGTCAGGTAGTACACACCGATGATCATGTCCTGCGAAGGGATGTTGACCGGCTTGCCAGATGCCGGCGAGCGCAGGTTGTTCGCAGAGAGCATAAGCACGCGAGCCTCGGCCTGAGCCTGACTGGACAGCGGCACATGGACAGACATCTGGTCGCCGTCGAAGTCGGCGTTGAAGGGCGAGCAGACCAACGGGTGCAGGTGGATAGCCTTGCCCTCGACCAGCACCGGCTCAAAGGCCTGGATGGACAGACGGTGCAGGGTCGGTGCACGGTTGAGCAGCACGACGCGGCCGTCGATGACCTCTTCGAGGATGTCCCACACAAAGGTGGCACCACGGTCGATAGCGCGCTTGGCGCCCTTGATGTTCTCGACCTTGCCAAGCTCGACCAGGCGTTTCATGACGAAGGGCTTGAAGAGCTCCAGCGCCATGGTCTTGGGCAGACCGCACTGGTGCAGCAGCAGCTTGGGGTCGGTAACGATTACCGAACGGCCGGAGTAGTCGACACGCTTACCCAGCAGGTTCTGACGGAAACGACCCTGCTTGCCCTTGAGGGCCTCGGCGAGCGACTTGAGCGGGCGACCGCCACGGCCAGAGACCGGGCGACCACGACGGCCGTTGTCGAACAGGGCGTCCACGGACTCCTGGAGCATGCGCTTCTCGTTGTTCACGATGATCGCAGGGGCGTCCAGGTCGAGTAGGCGCTTGAGTCGGTTGTTACGGTTGATCACGCGACGGTACAGGTCGTTGAGGTCGGACGCGGCGAAGCGACCGCCGTCGAGCTGGACCATCGGGCGCAGATCGGGCGGAATGACCGGGATGACGTCCAGGATCATGTTCGCGGGGCTGTTGCCGCCCTTCAGGAAGGCGTCAACGACCTCGAGGCGCTTGACGGCCTTCTCGCGCTTCTGCTTCTGGGAATCCTCGTCGGCGATGATGGCCTTGAGCTTCTCGGCCTCGGAGGGGAGGTCGATGGCAGCGAGCAGGTCGCGGACGGCCTCGGCACCCATGCCACCCTTGAAGTACATGGAGTAGTAACGGGTCATCTCGCGGAACAGCGGCTCATCGGAGATGAGGTCGCGCTCGGTGAGCTTCATGAAGGCGTTGAAGGCGTCCGTGCGGAGCTGCTTCTCGTCCTTGCACTCTTCCTCGATGTCGACGATGCCGGAGGCGATCTCCTCGGGGGTCAGCGGCTCCTCGTCGGAGAACTCGTCAAAGTTCTCGGGGTCGCCCTGCTCCTTGAGGGACTCGATCTGGCGGGCGCACTCGGCATCGATCTCTTCCAGATCGGCGGCGAGCTCCTCGCGCAGGTCGTCGGCGTCGGCCTCGCGGGCCTCATAGTCAACCTCGGTGATGATGTAGCTGGCGAAGTACAGAACCTTCTCGAGGTCCTTGGACTTGATGTCGAGCATACGGCTCATCGGGAAGCTCGTGGGGCTCTTGAAGTACCAGATGTGGGACACGGGAGCGGCGAGCTCGATGTGGCCCATGCGGTCGCGACGCACCTTGGCCGAGGTGACCTCGACGCCGCAGCGCTCGCAGACGATGCCCTTAAAGCGGATGCCCTTGTACTTGCCGCAGGAGCACTCCCAGTCCTTGGCGGGACCGAAGATCTTCTCGCAGAACAGGCCGTCCTTCTCGGGCTTGAGGGTACGGTAATTGATGGTCTCCGGCTTCTTGACCTCACCGTGCGACCAGGAACGGATCTGGTCGGCGGAGGCAAGGGAGATCTTTACCGAGTCAAAATCAGTAGCTTCGAAATCTGCCACAGTCAACTACTCCTTATCAGTGGTCGTGGCGGCGACAGCCTCGGGTGCCTCGGCGGTCTCGGCATCCTCGGCCTCAACGTCGGTGTCAACGCCGGCGAGCGCAGCCAGGTCGTCGAGAGCAGAGGTCTCCTCGGCGGTCACGGGGGCGGAGGCGTCCTCGTCGGCATCGTGCATGGGCTCGATGTCCAGTGCGAGGGAGCGAATCTCCTTGACGAGAACCTTGAAGGACTCGGGGATACCCGGGACAGGAACGTTCTCGCCCTTGACGATGGACTCGTAGGTCTTGACGCGGCCCACGGTATCGTCGGACTTGACGGTCAGGATCTCCTGCAGGACGTTGGAAGCACCGTAAGCGTACAGTGCCCAAACTTCCATCTCGCCGAAGCGCTGGCCGCCGAACTGGGCCTTGCCGCCCAGAGGCTGCTGGGTAACCAGGCTGTAAGGGCCAGTCGAACGGGCGTGGATCTTGTCGTCGACCATGTGGCCGAGCTTGAGGATGTAGGACGTACCCACGGTAATGGGCTCGCGGAACTCCTCGCCGGTGCGGCCGTCGAACAGGCGGGTCTTGCCGCGCTCGTCAAGCTGGGTGACAAACTCGGGGCGCATGTGATCGCCAAAGGCAGCGGTGGCCTTGTTGAGCATGTTCTTGTTGGCACGACGGATGACCTCGGCGATCTCGTCCTCCTTGGCGCCGTCGAAGACGGGCGTCGCGGTGAAGAACGGACCGGGGACGTACTTGTCGGAGTCGGCCTGCTCGGTATCCCAACCGCAGGCAGCAGCCCAGCCAAGGTGGCACTCGAGCAGCTGGCCGACGTTCATACGCGAAGGAACGCCCAGCGGGTTGAGGATAACGTCGATCGGGGTACCGTCAGCCATGTAGGGCATGTCCTCGACCGGCAGAACGTTACAGATAACACCCTTGTTGCCGTGGCGGCCGGCGATCTTATCGCCCTGCTGGATCTTACGACGCTGGGCGACGTAGACGCGCACCTGCTCGTTGACGCCGGGGGCCAGGTCGTCGCCGTTCTCGCGGCTAAAGCGGACGACGTCGATGACGCGGCCGTAAGCGCCGTGAGGCATCTTAAGGGAGGTGTCGCGGACATCGTGGGCCTTGGCACCGAAGATGGCGCGCAGCAGGCGCTCCTCGGCGGTCAGAGCGCTCTCGCCCTTAGGCGTGACCTTGCCGACCAGGATGTCGCCAGGGCCGACCTCGGCGCCGATGCGGATGATGCCGTCCTCGTCGAGGTTGGCAAGCATGTCCTCGGAGAGGTTCGGGATCTCGCGGGTGATCTCCTCGGGGCCGAGCTTGGTGTCGCGGGCGTCGATCTCGTGACGGGTGATGTTGATGGTCGTCAGCAGGTCCTCGGCCACCAGGCGCTCGGACACGACGATACCGTCCTCGTAGTTGAAGCCTTCCCACGGCATGTAGGCCACGGTGAGGTTCTGGCCCAGTGCGAGCTCGCCATGATCGGTCGAAGGACCGTCAGCCAGGGGCTCGCCCTGCTCAACGGTGTCACCGACGCGCACGAGCGGACGGTGGTTGATGCAGGTGGACTGGTTGGAGCGCTGGTACTTGGCCAGGTGATACTCGTCCATGCCGCCGGCATGCTTGACGATGATCTTGGCGGCGTCGGCAAAGATGACCTCGCCGGCGTTCTTGGCCAGGGTGACCTCGCCGGAGTCCAGGGCGGCGCGACGCTCCATGCCGGTACCGACATAGGGAGCGGCGGGGTGAACCAGCGGCACAGCCTGACGCTGCATGTTAGCGCCCATCAGCGTACGCTTGGCGTCGTCGTGCTCAAGGAACGGGATCAGCGTGGCTGCGACGGAGAGCATCTGACGCGGCGAGACGTCCATGTAGTCGACGTCCTCGACGGGCACGTCGGCGGGAGCGCCGAAGGAGCCGTCGAAGTCGCGGGTACGGGCGATCACGGTGTGCGGGCGGACGATCTTGCCCTCGGCATCGGTCGTGATGAACTCGTTGGTCTTGGGATCGAGCGGCGTGTTGGCCGGCGCGATGACGTGCTTCTCTTCCTCGTCAGCGGTCATCCAGTCGATCTGGTCGGTGGCAACGCCGTTCTCGACGCGACGGAACGGGGCCTCGATGAAGCCATACTCGTTGACACGGGCGTAGAGGGCGAGCGAGCCGATCAGGCCGATGTTGGGGCCTTCGGGGGTCTCGATCGGGCACATGCGGCTGTAGTGCGAGTTGTGAACGTCGCGGACGGCCGTCGGCACGTTGGTGCGGCGGCTGGAGCCGGACTTGTGGCCGGCAAGACCACCAGGGCCGAGTGCGGACAGACGGCGCTTGTGGGTCAGACCGGTCAGGGGGTTCGCCTGGTCCATGAACTGCGAGAGCTGCGAGGAACCGAAGAACTCCTTGATGGAGGCCACGATCGGGCGGATGTTGATGAGCGACTGCGGGGTGATCTCGTCAATGTCCTGGGAGCTCATGCGCTCACGGACGACGCGCTCCATACGGCTCATGCCGATACGGAACTGGTTGGCGACGAGCTCGCCGACGGTGCGGATACGGCGGTTGCCGAAGTGGTCGATGTCGTCGACCTTGAAGCCCTGCTCGCCGGCAGCGAGGGACAGCAGGTAGCGCAGCGTCGCGACGATATCCTCGTCGGTGAGCACCGTGACCTCTTCCTCGGTGGTGAGGTTGAGCTTCTTGTTGACCTTGTAACGACCGACGCGGGCCAGATCGTAGCGCTGCGGGTTAAAGAGCAGGCCCTCGAGCAGGCTGCGGGAAGCGTCCACGGTGGGAGGCTCGCCCGGGCGCAGGCGACGGTAGATCTCGATGAGGGCG
Organism: uncultured Collinsella sp.; assembly: GCA_959599095.1. Taxonomy (GTDB): domain Bacteria; phylum Actinomycetota; class Coriobacteriia; order Coriobacteriales; family Coriobacteriaceae; genus Collinsella. The sequence goes on from CAUGGC010000012.1 coordinate 57,877, forward strand.
TCCTCGCGGGTAAGGGCGGTGTCGCGCTCCAGGGTGCGCTTGATCACATCGGAGTTGCCGAGCAGCTCGATGATGTCGTCGTTGGTGACGGCGATGCCAAGGGCGCGCAGGAACATCGTGGCGCTCTGCTTGCGCTTACGGTCGATGGAGACCATGAGCTGGTCGCGCTTGTCGACCTCAAACTCAAGCCAGGCACCGCGGGACGGGATAATCTGGGCCTTGTAGATCTGCTTGCCCGAATCCATCTCGGAGCTGTAGTACACGCCCGGGGAGCGGACGAGCTGCGAGACGACGATACGCTCGGTACCGTTGATGATGAAGGTGCCCTGATCGGTCATCATGGGGAAGTCGCCCATGAAGACGAGCTGCTCCTTGATCTCGCCGGTCTCTTTGTTGGTGAGACGGACGTCGGTCAGAAGCGGAGCCTGATAGGTCATATCCTTCTCGCGGCACTCCTCGACGGTGTGCGCGGGGTCGCCGAACTGATGCTCGCCGAAGGTAACCTCGAGAACATGGTTCTGGCTCTGGATGGGGCTGGATTCCTTGAACGCCTCACGAAGGCCCTCGTCCTTAAAACGCTCAAAGGATTCCCTTTGAACAGAGATAAGGTTGGGGAGCTCCATGGCCTCCGGGATTTTCCCGAAGCTGACGCGCTTGCGCTCAGTGGCAGTGTATGCGTAGGTCACCAGGTTTTTCCTCCTTCACGGAAATGCTCGGTGGGTTGGCGAGGCATAGCTTCGCCAGTTATCGCAACCTAATAGTTTATCAGGTACCGACCGTTGGGCAAGAAAAGCCTTGACGCGATTGAGTTTTTGGAGTAGCAAAGTTTTTCGACAGAAAACACGCAGGTAGATGTATGTGTATCGAACATCTGTTCATATATTTTCTGTGAACAGAGAGCCGGCAATCGCAGCTCTTATAAAAAACGGGCGCGAACCGAGGTCCACGCCCGTAAATGTCGATGACCGAAGGCTTACTTGCGCATCAAGCCGCCGCGCTCGTCGATGGCGTCCCAGAAGGCATCGGCAAAGCGGGGGTCGCTTGCAGCCATGAGGGCGTTGGTGGCCATCCAGCCAGAGGGAGTACCGGTGTCGTAGCCCGACAGCGGGTCGATGACGACGGCGTACATGGCCTCGCGGTCGAGCGAACGGGCCATGGCGTCGGTGAGTTGGATCTCGCCGCCCTTGCCGGCCTGCTGATCTGCCAGCAAGTCCATGACCAGCGGGCTCAGCAGGTAGCGACCGACGATGTACAGGTTGGACGGAGCCGCCTCGGGAGCGGGCTTCTCGACCAGACCGCCGATACGCCAGACAGCGCCCGGCTCGGCATCGGCAACGTCCTCGGCACCCTCGAGCGAACCGACGCGCTCGCCGGCGATAACACCGTAGCGGCTGACTTCCTCGGGCGAGCAAGCAGCGACGGCGATAACCGAAGCGCCACCGTGCTCCTTGGAAACGGCGAGCATCTTGTCGCAGATGTCGCGGTTAGGTACAACGTAGTCGCCCAGAAGAACCAGGAAGTTCTCCCCTGCCACGGCGTCGGCAGCAGAGCGAATAGCATGGCCGAGGCCCTTGGGCTCGTACTGATAACGGAAGTCGACCGGCATACCGCCAGCGTGGGCGACGGCATCGGCATAGGCGTTCTTGCCGCGCTCGCGCAGCAGGTTCTCGAGCGAACGGTCGGGCTGGAAGTAGTTCAGCAGCTCGGGCTTGCCGGGCGAGGTAACGATGATGGCGTCGTCGACCTCCTCGGGGTCGAGTGCCTCCTCGACGACATACTGGATGACCGGCTTGTCGAGCACCGGCAGCATCTCTTTGGGCGTGCACTTGGTGCCAGGCAGAAAACGCGTGCCAAGACCGGCGGCGGGGATGATTGCCTTCATGTTATTCAAAGATCCTTTCGCAGGCGCAAAAGCGCCCCGTGCGTGCGGCGCACAGCCGCAGACCAAATTGCGATACCCAAGCATCTTACCGCTGGAACTATATGTCGCTACAAGGCAGAGACAATTCTTCAGCAGGTCAACGCAAATTATTGCTCGAATGGTGCAATTTTATTGCCCAACGGCAGGGCACCCGATGCGACGCAAATCACAGAACATGGCAGTTTGAGCAACCGATGCCGAGGGACCGAAAAACAAAAAAAGACGGGGCTCGCAATGCGAACCCCGTCTGCAAAGAAATCTGGCGAGAAAGCCTGATTACTTGAGGGTGACAGCAGCGCCAGCAGCCTCGAGCTTCTCCTTGGCAGCCTCGGCGTCCTCCTTCTTGGCACCCTCGAGAACAGCCTTGGGAGCGCCCTCGACGACCTCCTTGGCCTCCTTCAGGCCAAGGTTGGTGAGCTCACGGACGGCCTTGATGACCTGGATCTTGTTGTCGCCGAAGCCCTCGAGCACGACGTCAAACTCGGTCTTCTCCTCGGCCTCAGCAGCGCCAGCAGCGGGAGCGGCGACAACAGCGGCAGGAGCAGCGGCGGAAACGCCGAAGGTGTCCTCGATAGCCTTAACGAGCTCGGAAGCCTCGAGAAGGGTCATTTCCTTAAGAGCATCGATGATCTCATCGGTGGTAAGCTTAGCCATTTCTAAGTCCTTTCGGTTTCCGTGCGGATGCACGGAGATCAGTTAAAACACGGCGCGAATGCGCCAGGGGTGCGGCGTTGCCGCCGCGGGTGAAAACAGCAACTAGGCTGCCTTCTGCTCGGAGACCTGCTGGATCGAACGAGCGAGACCAGAGGAAACGCCGTTGACGCAGACAGCGATGTCGCGAGCGAAACCGGAGATGAGACCGGCGATCTGGCCGAGAAGCTGATCCTTGGTGGGCAGCTCGGCGATAGCCTTAACGTCATCAGCGGAAACGGCCTTGCCGTCGGAGATACCGCCCTTGATCTCAAGGACGCCCTTGGACTTAGCGGAGAAGTCCTTAAGGGCCTTAGCGGCCTCGACCGGCTCGGTCTCGTAGAACACATAAGCGACGGGGCCGGCGAGGATCTCGTCGATCTCGGGCTGCTCCTGGTTCTTGAGAGCGATCTTGACCAGGTTGTTCTTGTAGACCTTCATCTCGGCGCCGCACTCGCGAAGCTGATGACGCAGCTCCTGAGCCTGCTTAACCGTCAGACCGTTGTAGTTGACGACGAACAGACCGGCGTTCTCGGCGATACGGGACTCGATCTCTGCAACCTTGTCGATTTTGTACTGCTGGGGCATGAATTACACCTCCTCGAATTCTTTCCGGGCACGGTCCGCCACAAGGACGTGACGGGGGCATGTCCAAAAAGAAAGCCCCCGCGCTGCATGAGCGACGGGGGCGAGAAGACATATCTACTCGACCACCTCGGCTGGCGGGATATCCCATTAAGCTCGCGGGCGATGCCCGTTTGCACCGGCTGTCTCTGGCAGCGGATTCGTGCGTGAACCGAAAGTATTATGGCGGGGACCCCGGCGTCGGTCAACGGAAAACCGGGCTGCACACAATTCCACCATCCGGCACGCTCCGCCGAAGGCCAGGCGCAAGGTTTTCGCTCGGTCAAGTCCTGGGCTCGCACGAAGGCCACATTAAGTGGCCTTCGGCTCGTGCGGAATCTACGAAAACCTTGCGCCTGGCCTTCGGCGGCGCGGCCTGCGTCAACTATGGGGCAGCCCGGTTTTCCGTTGGCCGGCGCGCCCCACTCATAATGCTTGGGTCGGTGGGCTGATGTGTTGCATCCCTGAGGGCTACAAGGTTGAAATGAAGGTGGACAGGCGGCGGAGACCTTCGTCCAGGTCTTTGTCGGAAACGCAGTAGCTGAGGCGGATGTGGCCTTCGGTTCCGAAGCAGTCTCCCGGGACTAGGGCTACGTTTGCTTCTTTGATGGCTTTGATGCAGAAGTCTTCGCTGGTTAGACCAAACTTTTTGATGCTCGGGAAAGTGTAGAAGGCTCCTGCGGGCTCTACTACGTCGAGGCCCATGGCGTTTAAGGCTGCGAGCACGCGTTCTCGGCGGGCTCGGTAGACTTCGAGCATGGGGGTGGGGTCGACGGTGAGGGCTCGGGCTGCGGCGTCCATTTCGAAGGAGACGGCGCTCGATACTAGGTATTGGTGAGCCTTGGCGATCTCGGCGATGACGGGTGCCGCTGCTGCGAGCCAACCCAGGCGCCAGCCGGTCATAGCCCATGGCTTGGAGAAGCTCTCGATGACTACTGTCTGCTCGTGCAGCTCCGGGTGACGCTGGGCAAAGCGCTCGTAGCCATCCGCATAGACCAGACGGTTGTACACGTCGTCGCAGACCACGTAGATACCCGCCTGCTCTGCCACGCGCGCCACGGCATCGAGTGAGGCCGCGTTGAGAATGCAGCCCGTGGGGTTATTGGGCGAGCAGATAACGATGGCCTTGGTCGCCGGGGTCACACAGGCGCGAAGCGCATCCTCGTCAATCTGAAATTGCGCAGGCTCCGTATCCAAATAGACCGCTTTGGCGTGATTGGCTACGACGATGCTCTCGTACAGGCCAAAGGCCGGCGTGGGGATAATAACCTCGTCGCCGGGGTTGAGCATAGCCATGAATGTTGCCGACAGGGCCTCGGTCGCACCGTCGGTCAGGATGACCTCGTCGGCCGAAAACGCAAGGCCCGCATCCCCCATGTAGGCAGATAACGCCTCACGCAGGGCGGGGCGACCGTTGTTGGGCGGATAGTGCGTGTCGCCGCGGTCCAACGAAGCAGTCACCTCGGCGCTAATCACATCGGGCGTGGGAAAATCGGGCTCGCCGAGCGCGAGCGCGATGCACCCCGGGTGCTGGGCGGCGAGCGCGTTGATTCGGCGGATGCCGGAGGGCTTGAGCGTGGCAAGCGAGGTATTCATGGGCAGGCGCATGGCGTTCCTTTCGTAAGGGTTGCACTAGGATAGCGCGGCGAGGCACCGCCGGACGGTGTAACCTAAACGGAAACCAACCGGAAAGGAGGCGGCATGGAGACGACCGCACGCGGCGATGTACCAAAAACGCTGCAAACCATTGCGTATATCAGCATTCCCAATAGCGCCGATCTTGAGTTTTTGCTTTGGGACCTGCAGGATGCCATCGCCGCCTATGCACAGCTTTCCGGCACTGTGCTCCCCCGCCCGGTCGATTTGGAGGCGGATGATGCCGGCAGCGTTGCCGGTACCGCCGATGGCATTGTGTTCGCCGTTGAAGATGCACCCAATGATGAAGCGATGGCGCCCATTGAGCAGGTGCTCGACCGCTTTGGCGGCGCAGGGACGCGTGTCTATGTTGTTATCCAGGCCGACGTCGGCGGCCTCGAGCGAGCACACGGGCTCGTCGTGCGTCTGCGAGCGGCATGCGACCTTCATGAGCTGTCATGGTGCGGCGGCGTTGTCGTCTGTACTGGCAGCGGCATCGCGGCGCTTCGTCATTCCCCACGCATGGGGCTCCTGCGTCGGCCGTTTTCCGAAGCGATGGATAAGCTGGTGGGCGCCGTGCGCATGGGGTGCTCGGTTGAACATGCGCAGCGACTTGGTGGTGGTAATGCCGAGGACGTCGACGCCGACGGCATGGCTTGCGCCGAGCCAGCCGTGCCCGCGCCGATCTGGCGAGGCGTTCTGAAACACCTCGGCGCCCGCACTCAATCAATAATCTAAATTAATGAGCTGCCCAGTCAACGGCTTCACTCCAACGCTCGACAAGCCGCTCCAAACGCCACGCCGCGTTGGCAGGACTCGTCGACGGCAGCACGATGGCGGGTAGCCCCGTCCGCTCTTGTAGATAGCGTTTGTAGAGCCGTCCGGCCGTGCCGCCGTTGCAAACAACGATCTCGATCGGCGTGGCATCCACAATGCGTTCAATATGTGCCGGCACAACGTTTTTGATGCTGGCGTCACTCGAGCCCTTGATGTCACAACTCTCGATCACATCCCACAGGGCTACGCCACCGTTAAGCAGCATAGCCCGCTTGGCAGCAACCGAGGCGTCGAGCGTCGCGGGCTCGCCGCTCGCCAAAGAGTCTCCCTCGTTGGGCGGCACAGGCACACCGAGGCACGCGGCCATCACGCGCCAAAAGCGGTTCTGGGGATTACCGTAATAGAAGGCATTGGCGCGCGAAAGCACCGAGGGAAACGATCCGAGCACCAAAACGCGCGAGTGCTGGTCGAACACGGGCTCAAACCCATGCTCAATATGTTGATAGCCCTCGTCAGACACAGGCATGGGCTAGGCTCTCAACAGATAGCGCACCTCGTAGGGTGCGAGCTCAAGGGCACCCGTTAGCTCGACTGTGGGCGCGCCGTCGGCAAGTAGGTCGGCAAAGGAGCCGTTGAGCTCGCCGGCTCCAAAGGTATAGGGCTCGTTCACGGCATTGACCGCCACGAGCACCGTCGAGTCGTCGCAGGCGCGCTCGAACAGCAGCTGCTTGTTCTGGATCACCACGTTGCGATAGGCACCGTAGTTGAGGGCACGGGCCGCCGCGTCGTCTGCCGAGCGCAGGTGCGCGAGCTGTTTGATGAAGGCCGTCAGCTCGTTGGGCGCAGGCTCATCGAGCGCAGGTCGCAGCGCCCAGTCGCCATCGGGGCCGCCCTTTTCGCCAGGAATCCCCCACTCGCTGCCATAGTAGACGCACGGGATGCCCGGCATGCCAAAGAGCATGCCATAAGCGGGGCGCAGACAGGACTTGTCGGTAAGAATGCTCGCCAGGCGCGGCACATCGTGGTTGTCGACAAACGACAGCAGATGCTTGCCGCGATAAATGCACCACAGGTCACCGCCAAACTGGCGATGCAGCGAGTGGGCAATCTCGAACATGTTGACCGAGTTAAAGCTGGAGTACAGGCCCTTGTAGCACTCGTAGTTGGTGCAGGAGTCAAGCATCTCGTCGTTGACGATCTGGTTGTAGTCGCCGTGGAGCGTCTCACCAATCAGCACAAAGTCGGGCTTGAGCTCACGGGTAAAAGTATGCAGGTGGCGCATAAAATCGCGATCGAGCATATAGGCGACGTCCAAGCGCAGGCCGTCGATGCCAAAGACCTCGGCCCAGCGACGCACGGACTCAAGCAGGTAATCGACCACGGCGGGATTTTGCAGGTTGAGCTTCACAAGCTCAAAATGGCCCTCCCAGCCCTCGTACCAAAAGCCGTCGCCATAGCAGGAATCGCCGTCAAAACTGATGTGGAACCAGTCCTTGTAAGGCGAGTCCCACTTGCGTTCCTGCACGTCGCGGAATGCCCAGAAACCGCGGCCCACATGGTTAAAGACGGCATCGAGCACCACGCGAATGCCATGGGCATGCAGCGTCTCGCATACGGCGGCAAAATCGGCATCCCCGCCCAGGCGGCGGTCGATATGGCGCAGGCTGCGCGTGTCGTAGCCGTGGCTATCAGACTCGAGCGGCGGGTTGATCAACACAGCGCCAACGCCGAGTTCCTGCAGGTAGTCAGCCCATTGGGCGATTTTCATGATGGGCGCATCGGGGTTGGGCGCGGTGCCGGCAGCTTGGGCAAGCTCATCCTCGGCAACGGGTGCGGCGTTTTCGCGCGGAGCTCCACAAAAGCCCAGCGGATAGATCTGGTAGAACGTCGTCTCGTATGCCCACATAGCAACCTCCCGGTAAGCTCAACACAACGACATCCATTGTATGCCCAGCAGGGTAGCTAATTTGGGACGGGGCTCTTTTAGCTACCCCAGCCCCTTTCTAAGTTGCGGTGAAATACGGACTGTTTGCCGGGTTTATTGGACCCAGCAGTCCGTATTTCACCGCAACTGATGAGGGGACGTGATTAGGCGACAGGCTTTGCGCGACGGACGGCTGGGAACAGCACGGTGATGGCGAGGATGACGCCCACGACAGACACTATGACCCAATCCGAGGGCACTAAAAAGACAGGAGCCCCCGCTC
>CAUGGC010000013.1 GCA_959599095.1 uncultured Collinsella sp.
GAGCGGGGGCTCCTGTCTTTTTAGTGCCCTCGGATTGGGTCATAGTGTCTGTCGAGCACGAGCGGCGGAACGTCCGAGAGCGTCTCGATGGTTGCCGGCGTACGATATGTTGCGGCAACGCCGTTGACGACCTCCGCGATACGCTCCTTGAGATGAGTCATGAGCTCGACATCGAAGCCGCGCAACGTTCCCTCGAGCACGCAGGTGTCGGGGATGACGTTGGCCGCCAGACCGCCAGCGAACTTACCCACGGTAAGCGCGACCTCCTTGGCCGCCGGCACCTCGCGAGAGATAAGCTCCTGAAGCGCCAGGTGCACATGCACGCCGGCCGTGATGGGGTCGATGCAAATCTCGGGGCTGGAACCGTGGCCACCCTTGCCCTGGAGCGTGATGCGAAAGCCGTACACGCCCGAGAGCGCCGGACTCCCATAGAGCACTAGGCCGAGCGGCGACTGGCTGTTGACGTGCATGGCAAAAGCCGCCTGAGGACGCGGGTTCTCGAGCAAGCCGTCGGCGATGGCAGCGCGTGCCCCCTCAAAGGTCTCCTCACCCGGCTGGAACAGCAGTTTGACGGTGGCATTGGCGTCGACAAGCTCGGCCTCGCGGGCCTTGAGCAAACGGGCCGCGCCGAGCAGCGCCGTCGCATGCATATCGTGGCCACAAGCGTGCATGCAGCCGTTGGTGGAAGCGAAAGGCTCGCCCGATTCCTCGACAACGGGCAGAGCATCCATGTCGCCGCGAAGCATGATAACCGTACCGGCCTGCTCGTCCGCGCACGCACCATTGCCCTGAGCAGCCGCGGCCGCACCGGCACCGATCAGGCCAACAACACAGGAGCCGTCGACAAGCGTGGTATAGGGAATGTCCATCTCGTCCAAACGTGCCTGGATATAGGCAGACGTCTGCGGAAGATTGTTACCGAGCTCGGGCGTCTGATGGAGATCGTGGCGCCATGCGGCAAGCTCACCGGCAAATGCCTGGGCTTCTTTGACCAGGCCATCGCCGATAGCGGTCTGCGCCGCTGTGGTAGCCTGAGGCGCTGGTTGCGGTTGAAGATCGGACAGAGCTGGTGCCATAGATGCCCTCCAGTAACGTTTTTGCAGCACGCACTTTGATAGCGTAAAGTGCAAGGCACAACTGTAAGGGCATAACATAAAAAATGCCGCCCTGGAAGGGCGGCGCAACAAGTTGTTTACAATTGCGGGCGAGATTTTCGGCGCAAGAAATCGAAATGCGTCTCGCTCAAGATAATCGACAGGAAGATGAGCGCAAAGCCGGCAAGCAGGCGCGAGGTGAGCGCCTCCCCCATCAACAACACCGAGAACAGCACACCCGAGGGCGACTCCATCGAAAGAAGCAGCGAGCCCGTCGAGGCCGGGACGTGCGCCAGACCGACGTTTTGGATGAGCAGTGCCACGCACGTGCAGCCCACCGAGAGGAAGACCATCACGCCGATAAAACTCGGCGTCCACACGGACGCGGGCGCTTGGGTCTCGAATAGCAACGACGTTGCTAAGCTCAAGACGCCATTGCCCACAAACATCCAAAACGTGATGACGTTGATATCCATCTTGCGGCCATACTTGGCGGTCACCGCCATCTGGATAGCAAAGAAGACCGCGCCGCCCAGCGTGATGACATCTCCAGCATTGAACTCGACGCTATCGAGTGCCACCAGGCCAATGCCCGCCAGGCACAGCAACGCGGCGCCCAAGTTGTAACGGGTAAGCCTTTCTCCGCTCAGGACATAGCTCGCAAACGGCACGAGGATGCAATAGGTACCCGTCAAAAATGCACTCTTGCCCGCCGTGGTCTGTGCCAGGCCAATCGTCTGCAAACCGTACGCGCCCCACATAAGTGCGCCCATACCAAGCCCGACGATAAGGTTGCGAGCATTAAAGTGTGCGATGATGCGTTTGCGGAAGATGGCGAACATAACCAGTGATGCCGGGAGAAAGCGAACGTAGACCAGCTCGAACACCGGAACGGTATCGAGCGCATCCTTCATGGTGGTAAAGGAATAGCCCCAGATGACCGCCACCGAAAGCAGCAAGAACTTCCAGAAGAACGGAGAACGCGCGCCGGCGCCGCGGGAGGTGCCGCCGGCGCCCAAATCCTCACGGGCTACAGGGCTATCGGGCAAGTTTTCGATTTCATTGGCAGCGTATTGGGCCATGGAACATCCTCGCACTCAATCTGGGCGTGGTGTCCGCACGCGTATGGCTGCGTGCCGCCTCATGGTCAAATAAAAACAGGGCGCACCGGACCCCCGGCACGCCCCGCTACTGTAGCAACAACCAGCGTTGCATCGCAATCCAGCATAATAAAGTGTCAAACTGGAAGACCTCGATGTTCTGACAGCGTTTACGTGGCTGAACTAAATCAATTTGGTCGACTCCAGCTTTTCGATGATCCAGTCGTTGGCTTTGATGACCGGGCGGCGGAAGACGACGCCCAGTGCCAGCGACGGAATCAGATAGCTCGCCAGAATGCCCAGCTCAATCCAGTACTCCATATGGTAGGCACCGGCCATGGCGGCATGCATGGCGTTGATGCCGTGGGTGAACGGCAGGAACGGATAGATCGCCTGGAACACAGGGCCCGTCATCTCGATGGGGAACGTACCGCCCGAACCGCCGACCTGCATGACCAGCAACACGACGGCGAGCGCCTTGCCGATATCGCCAAACGACACGGTGAGCGTGTAGACGATATTGGAGAACACGAGACTCGCGACCCAGCCCGCCAGCACAAACTGCAGCGGGTCGTCGCACTGGATGCCAAAGAACAGGATGTCGCCCGCGCACACGAGCGTTGCCTGCAGCAGGGCCAGACCGCCAAAGAACAGGTAGCGGCCCAGGTAGATCTCGTGCAGGCGCACGGGGATGAGCTCGTTGATGAGCTCATCGTCAACCGAGACCTTCATCATGGCCGCCAGCACGATCGAGCCGACCCATAGCGACAGAATCGTGTAGAACGGTGCCATGGCCGAACCGTAGTTACGAATCGGATAGACCGGCTTGCGATCGAGCGCGACGGGGCCGGAAAGCGACACGGCCAAACCCTCGGGGTCGTTGCCAATCATCGTCTTGATCGTGGCAAGGTCGTCCGACATCAGGGCGCCATCGAGCTCGTCCTTAAACGCGCTGATCTTGTCCGACGCCTCGCCCAGCTGATCGGAAGCCTTGTTGACCAGCTTTGCAGCCTTGGAGAGGCCCTTTGCCAGCGAACCGGATGCGTCGGTCAGGCCGTCTACGGCGCTATCCAGATCGCCCGAGATGCCATCGAGCGAGTCCAGGATGCCCGAAACCGTCTTCTTGAGCTCCTTGGCCTTAACCGAGAACGTGGAATCGTAGTCGGACTTGGCGCCAGAAATGCCCGCCTTGGCATCGGCGATGGCCTGATCGACCTCGGCACGCGTGCTGTTGACCTCTGCCATGCTGTCAGAAAGGGACTTAGCAGTTGCCGTCAGGTCCTTGGCGTTGTTGCGATACTCCACCGCGATCCTGCCCAGCGATGTTGCCACAGATTTAAGGCTCTCCTGGAGCTTTTCGTCACTGAACTGCTCGGCAAAGCCGCGGAGCTGGTCGGCCGTGGCGTCGATATCGTCGGCACGTGTATTGAGCGCCGCCGCGGCATCGTTGAGCTGAGACACCGTAAGGTCGACATGCTGATTCGCGGCATCGAATGCCTTCGCAAGCTCGGCGGACACGTTGTCGAACGAGCCCGCGCTTCCGTCAATCGCGGCGTTGATGGCGTCGTTGGCGGCCTTCAGCGCTTCTTTGGAATCGCTCATGCCGCTCTTGGCATGCTCCATCAACTGCTTGGTCGACTCATCGACCGTACCCGTCTGCTGGAGCATACCGCTCGCCGACGTCAACGAATCGGACGTAGAGCTCAAAATGCCCGCCAGCGACGAAGCATTAGCCTGAACGTCTTGCAGGTCCCCAATCGAATCGCCGAGCGTCGAGGACAGGTTGGCGATAAAGTTGCTGACCTGGTCGGTGCTCATGTAATCGAGCAGGCTGGACACCGTCTTAAGACCGATGCTCGTAATGGTCTCGGTAAAAGATTCGTTAACCTGGTTCTGAACGGCGCTCGAACCCTTCTCGGTCACGATCTGCGCGATGGCGTTGGCCTTCTGATTCTCGTAAAACTCGATATCGGCATGCTTAACGTCGGTCGAAAAGAGCGTCATCATATCGGCACTAAACGTCTTAGGGATAACGACAGCCGCATAGTATGCGCCCGATTTGACGCCCTCGATGGCCTTTTCTCGATCGTTGAGCACAACCCAGTCGAAGTTCTCGTTGCCGCGCAGGGTGGCGGTCACGTTTTCGCCCACGTTGACCTCGACGGGGATCAGATCGCTCTCGTAACCCTCATCGGTGTTGACCACGGCGATCTTAAGATTGCCGGTGTTGCCGTACGGATCCCAGCTGCCGGCGATGTTAAACCACGCGTACAGGCACGGTACGATAATGAGGCCCATCACGACAACCAAGCCGATTACGGAGCGAGACACGTTTTGGACATCGCGCTTAAACAGATGCAGGATGTTCTTCATTTATGCCTCACCTCCTTTGGAGTGCTTGCCGAGCGGGGCGTTCTTTTCATTCATCACAAACGTGTCATCCCCGTTCTCGGGCACATGGGCCGCATCGCGATGACCACATTGGTTGACAGCCTGAGTCTTGGGTTCAGACCCCCGCTCGCTCGCATTCAAGCCGAACATGCGACGAGCGGCCGGAATGGCGGCCGTGTGCTCGCGCATCTCGCGGCGCAGGTCCTCATCCGAAAGCGCCGAGATGCGCATCTGGGTGTTGAGGCTCGAGCGGATGTACTCGATATTGATAAGCCAGCCGCAGATGGCAATAACCGAGATGATCCAAATGACAAGCAGGATGATCTTGCCGTTATTGTCGATATCGAGAACCGTCGACAGGACAAAGAGCAGGACCTGAACGCCCACCACGGCGGCAAAACCGCCCTTGATGTAGTACGGGTAGCGATGTTCAAAGGCGACCGCATGATCGAGCAGTTCGCGACGGTACGAATCGGAATCGAGCATGACACGCATGGCCGTGCGCAGCGAGTAGCGCTGGCGCGGCAGGTCGTTGGACTCGCAGATCATCATACCCGTCGTGGAAAGCTGTTTATCAAAGAGCAGGTTAAGGTTGAGCAGCAGCGGACGCAGCTGCAGACCGATAAAGAGCGCCACGATCAAGAACACGCCCAGAATGCACAGGTTAAACAGGTAGTTAAACGAGTACATGCCGCCGACCGTCTCGCGCAGCAGATTGATGCCGTAGGTAAAGGGCAGCAGCGGGTGCAGCCACTGGAAGAAGCCGGGCATCATCTCGATGGGATACATGCCCGACGAACCCGGAATCTGCACGATGACGAGAATGACGCCGATTGCCTTGCCGATGTGCTTAAACGTAGTGGACAGCGCATAGATGATATTGACGTAGGTGAACGAGATGGCGATGCCGCCCAGCACGAACAGCAGCGGGTTGATGCACTGCACGCCAATCACCAGATCGCCTACCGTAACGATGGTGGCCTGGAGCGCGCCCAGGATCACCAGGAGCATCCAACGGCCGAAGTAGCCCTGGCGCGCCGTAAAGCTGCCAATGCCCTCGCGATCGACCTCGAGCTTGTAGATGGCGATGAGTACGTAACCGCCCACCCAAAGCGCCAGATTGGTGTAGAAGGGAGCGATGCCCGAGCCAAAGCTCTTGACCGGATAGATCGACTTGGACGTCAGCTCGACCGGAGAGGCCATGAAATCTGCCACGTCATTGACATCGACGCCCATAAGGTCGGCGAGCTCGCCCATAGACTCAGAGGTCTGCAGCGCCGCGATGTCATTGGCTGCGGTCGCAAGCTTGTCCTGGACCTTGGCAAGCGAGGAATCGGTCTGGGACAGCGTGGTCTTGGCCTGGCCGAGCGTAGCGTTAAGCTGCGAAAGCGTACCGCGCGCACTTGCAATAGTAGGCGTGAGGCCAGACACGATTCCCGTCAGATCACCCGAGACGGCGGCAAATGAATCAAGCGCGCTCGAGGCCTTCGGCAGCGCGTTTTGACCCAGGTCCGTCTGGGCCTGGCCAAGGTTGGTCGCACCGGTCTGGATTGCGTTATTGATAGCGTCGCTGGCGCCCGAGACAGCCGCGGCGTCATTCGCCATGGCGCTCGACTGCGCAGACAGACCGTCCTTGATGCTCTGAAGCTTTTCATTCTGCTCGCGGAGCAAATCGATGGTCGATACAATGCGCGCGTCAATTTCCTTGGAACCTGTCGACGTGTCATTAACGAGAATTTCCAAGTGCCCGATAACGGCCTTATTGTGGTCGATCGTCGCTTGGAGAGACTCAAGCGAGTTGTCGATGCGGGTGGTCGTAGATGTGACCGCGCCCGTCAGCTTGCCAATCGCAGCGTTCGCGGAGGCTGACGTCTTGGTGAGCGCAAGGCTGCCTTCCGAGAGTGCCTTGGAGAGCGAGGCGACAGAGTTGCCCGCCGTAGCGCGCGCCTCGCCCAGCAGGTCATTGCCCTGAGCGATTGCCTGCGTTAGAGAGAGCGTCTGACCCTGCAGGCCCGCCAACGCGGCATCAGCCGAGGCGATAGCGCCACTCGTCTTATCGATGGCGGCATTCATGTCGCCAATCGAATCGCGCACCTCACCCAAGGTACCGGATGCCTCTGATACCGAACCAGCCAACGAATTCTGAGTCTGGGTTGCCTTGTCCTTTAAATCGACCCCGGCATCCTTGGCGATGCTGGCAACGGTCTCGCCCACTGTGGAGACAAATTCCGAGTTGATCTGCTCCTCGATGGTGCTTGCACCGGTGTCGGTAACCTTGGGCGCAATAGCACTCTTCTTCTCATTGACGTAGTACGTAAGCTTGGGCTGATGGTAGTTGCCGTCGAGCATCGAGACCAGGTTATCCGAGAAGTTCTTAGGGATTACGATGGCCGCATAGTACTCACCGCTCTCGACGCCCTCCTTGGCGTCGGCCGCCGAATCGACGAAGGTCCAGCCCAGCTGATCGTTCTCCTTGAGCTGATCGACGACCTGGTCGCCCGCGTTGAGCTCGCCCACCAAGTCGTTTTGGGTGCCCCGATCGTTGTTGGCGATGGCAATCTTGATACCCTGGGTGTTTCCGTACGGATCCCAGTTAGCCACGATGTTGTACCAGGCATACAGCGAGGGAATGACGCACACGCCCAAAGTAACCACCAGGGCGACGGGGTTCACGAGCAATCGCTTGATGTCGCGCTTAAAGATCGCAAAGGAGACCTTTGCGTTGGATAGTTTGCTGCCGAGACTCACGCTTGGACCATCCATCCTATCGTTGAATCGAATCGTACTATCGACAACCATTGTACGTAGGCGCTTTAGCGTCTCGAAGCACAATGGTATTGAGTTTTGCGGGCAGCAATATACTACGAAGATTAGTTAACGTACAGTTGTACAGTATCTCAAATTTCAGCAGGTCACAAAACCACAACCCGCACAAATTAGCAATCCGAATAGTCATCGGGGGCATTCTTATAACGACTAGTCATTTAAGAACGTCCCCGATGACTACTTTGAACCACGGAAGCGTCGCAGGTTGAGTATAAGTCAGCGAAAACGCCCCTAAGCGAGCAAGGTGACGTGAAAGAGGAGGGAAGCGTACTTCGGTACGCGACCGACGATTGAACGTCACCTTGCTCGCTTAGGGGCGTTTGCAGCGTCGGCAGGTCCGCCGTTCGTTAGAACGGCGGAACCAATTACATAAGTTCGCAGACAGCCGCCGCAAAGGCAACGGGGTCCTCAGGGAGGATGCCCTCGACCAGCAGAGCCTGGTCATAGAGCAGACCGGAGTACTGCTTGATCTTGTCGGCGTCGCCTGCCTTCTGGGCAGCGACAAGCTTGTCGAAGACCGGGTGCTTGGCGTTGAGCTCGAGCACGCGCTGGCTCTTGGGCATGCCGTCGGGCGCGCCCTCGGGTCCCTTCTGGAGCACCTTCTCCATCTCAAGCGAAAGCGGGCCCTCGGTGGTGATGCAAGCGGGGGCATCGGTCAGGCGCGCGGAGACGGCAACTTTCTCGACCTTGTCACCGAGCGCCTCCTTCATAGCGCTAAAGAGGTCCTCGTTCTCCTTGGTGGCGTCCTCGGCCTCCTTCTTCTCGTCCTCGGTCGCCAGGTCAAGATCACCGGTCGCAACGTTCTTGAGCTCCAGATGACGATCCTCGACCTCGGGCTCGGCACCGTCGGCCACGGCCTTTTCGGCAGCCTCGCGGGCAGCATCGTCCTCGTAGATCTTGGGCATATCGGCGGCAACGTATTCACGCATAGCCTGGAACGTGAACTCATCCACATCCTGCGTCAGCAGCAGCACGTCATAGCCGCGCTCGAGCACGCCCTTCACCACGGGCATCTTGGCCAAGCGCTCACGCGAGTCGCCGGCGGCGTAGTAGATGGCCTCCTGATCCTCGGGCATGCCCTTGGCATACTCGGCCAGGGTAATCATCTTCTGCTCCTTGGCAGACCAGAACAGTAGCAGGTCGGCGAGCTCATCGGCCTTCATGCCATAGCTCGAGTAGATGCCATACTTAAGGCCGCGGCCAAAGTTCTCAAAGAACTTCTCGTAGGCCTCGCGGTCGTTGTCGCGCATGTCCTCAAGATCGGCGGTAATCTTCTTTTCCACGCGCTTGGCGATGGCCTTGAGCTGACGGTTCTGCTGCAGCGTCTCGCGCGAGATGTTGAGCGACACGTCGGCGGAATCCACGACGCCGCGGACAAAGTTATAGTAGTCGGGCAGCAGGTCGTCGCACTTCTCCATAATCAGCACGTTGGAGCTGTAGAGCGCCAGGCCCTTCTCGTAATCCTTGCTGTACAGATCGAACGGCGCGCGACCCGGTACAAACAGCAGGGCGTCATACTCGAGCGTGCCCTCGGCATGAAAGCTGATGGTGCGCGCAGGATCATCAAAGTCGTGGAACGTGGTCTTGTAGAACTCGTCGTAGTCCTTCTGCTCAACGTCGGAGCTGCGCTTTTTCCAAATCGGCGTCATGGAGTTGATGGTCTCGAGCTCCTGGTAGTCCTCGTACTCGGGCTTGTAGTCGTCGCCGGCGTCCTCGGGCTTGGGTTTCTGGCGGCTCTTGGACACCATCATCTGAATCGGGTAGCGCACATAGTTGCTGTACTGCTGAATCAGGCTCTTGAGGCCCCACTCGGTCAGGAAGCGATCGTAGGTCTCGGCCTCGCCGTCGGCGTCGAGCTTCTCGTTCTCGCGCAGCGTCAGGATGACATCGGTACCGTGCTCAGCACGCTCGCCATCCTCGATGGTGTAGCCCTCAAGACCGTCGGACTCCCAAACGTGGGCGATATCCTCGCCATAAGCGCGGCTGACGACCTTCACGTGGCTGGCGACCATAAAGGCGGAGTAGAAACCCACGCCAAACTGACCGATGATGTCGACATCGGAACCCTGCTGCTCGGCGTTCTCAGTCTTAAACTCCTCGGAGCCGGAATGGGCGATGGTGCCCAGATTGCGCTCGAGCTCCTCGGCGGTCATGCCGATACCGTTATCCGAAATGGTGATGGTACGGGCATCTTTATCAAAGGAAACACGAATAGCCAGGTCGCCCTGGTCGAGCTTGACGCTCGGGTCCTGCAGGCTCTTAAAGTTGAGCTTATCGACGGCATCGCTCGCGTTGGAGATAAGCTCGCGCAGGAAGATTTCCTTATTGGTGTAGATGGAGTTGATCATGAGGTCGAGCAGTTTTTTGCTCTCGGTCTTAAATTGACGCATGTGCAGTCCTTTCGCGCTACCCCCGTCCGCAAAAACGGCCCGGTTGCCCGAGCCGCATTGCAGACCTGCTATGTTCAGACTTAGATTTTATAACCCATTAGCGCGCATATATACATACGGAATCGAAAAACTGTATGTCCAAACGCTCTGATGCGCCAATTGCCAAGGAGTGTCCCCGACTGCCGGCAGGAAAGGAACGTCCCTATCTGCCATCTACGCGCTTGGCCATCCAAACATGGGGCTGGCCCTCGTCTTCGTAGTCCACCGGGGCAATCTGCGTGTAACCCGCCTTGGCATAGAGTGGTAGCGCGTATTCCTGCGCGTGCAGCTTAATGAGCTTGGCGCCGGCATCACGCGCGCACGTATCACTGGCCTCGACAATCTTGCTCGCCAAACCGCGACGGCGCATGCTCGGCAGCACGGCCACGCGCCCCATAATGTAGGTCTCCCCCGCCGCGACGCCTTCGTCCAAGTCGCACGCCGGCAAAACTGGGGCTTCGGCATCTGCCGCGTACTCCAGTTCCTCGGGAAACACGCGCGAGCAGCCGGCAAGCTCGCCGTCTACATAGAGTGTCACATGAATGCAGTTCGGATCCTCGTCGATAGCGTCGAACTCATTCTCGTAGCCCTGCTCGTCCATAAAAACGACGCGGCGCACCAACGCCGCGTCATCAAAGCATCCCGTCTTAAGTTGGATATCCATGGCTGCCCTTTCATTCAATGCGAACGTTAGGGACAGATTTTAGCGAAAATGAGCTCCGCGCACGCTAAACTTCGCGCGAGCCTTCGCCAGGCAGTCGTAATGACCCACGTTATGGGCATCGCTCGCGATGAAGCTGTACAGGTTCTGATCGAACAGGCGCTGTGCCGGCTTTTTCTCGCGACCAAAGCGACCGCCGGCAATAAAGTCCGCCGAAGCCTGCAGCTTGCAGCCCATATCGACCAGGCGTTCCGCCACGCTTACATCCTTTTGAACCGCACGATAGCGCTCAGGATGAGCGATGATCACCTGATAGCCACGGCACTGCAAATCGTAAATCGTGTTCTCGTACTCTCTAAACGCATACGCATCGGCATGCGTCGAAAGCTCGAGCAGAAACTCGTTGGTCCCATCGAAATGCAAGTGATCCGCGGCATCGATACCAAGCTCAACGAGCTTTCGATGGTTGACCTCGAAGCCCATCTGGAGCGGAAAACCGTCAGCGTTATCGCGCAGCAGCTCAAAGGCATCCCACATCTTGTCGTAATCAAAATAGGGATCACGGCAGTGAGGAGTGCAAACGATTCTGGTTACACCGGCCCGCTTGGCAGCCTCGAGCATCGCCAAGCTCTCTTCGAGATCGGCGGCGCCGTCGTCTACACCCGGCAAGATATGGCAATGAATGTCACGCATAGGTCAGCCTTAATCAACTAAACGTTTGCTCGGTTGGTGAAGATGCCCTTTTTGGAAGTGCCCTGATCGTCGGAGCCCTTCTTAACCTTCTTACCGTCCTTGGTGTAGTAAGAATAATAGTACTCGCTGGTCTCGGTCTCACAGTAATTCATGACGGTACCGATGAGCTTGACCTTCTCGGACTTCTTAAGCTGGGCGATAGCGTTGAGCGCCTCTTCGCGCTTGGTAAAGTCCTCGCGCACCACGAACAGCGCGCCGTCGGTCAGGCTGGCAATCTCGGCAGCATCGATGAAGGTGCCGACCGGAGGAGCATCGAAGATGACGTACTGGAACTTGGCGGACAGTGCCTTTACCAGCTTGGCAAAGCGATGGGAGACGATGATGTCGGCAGGATTGGGAATGTGCGGCTCGGCATCGAGGAAGTAGAAGTTCTTCTGACCCGTCTCGACAATTGCCTGGTCAATGGAGATCTGCTCGGAAAGGACCGCATAGAGTCCGCCGCGCGAACGAACGCCGAGCATATCGGAAAGGGACCTGCGGCGCATATCGGCCTCGACCAGGAGCACGGACTTGCCGCTCGTGGCGATTGCCTGAGCAAGGTTAATGGAAACCGTAGACTTGCCCTCGTTGGGAATCGAGGAGGTAACGGTGATGGTGCGAATGGGGTCGTCCACGCTCGCAAAGCGGATGTTGGCCAGAAGGGTCTTGGCGGCATTCTGTACAACGAGCTTATCGGTGTTCTTTGCCTTAGCCATGCCTATTTACCACCTTTCATAGCCGGAATTCGGCCAACAACGGGAATACCCAGGAGCTCTTCTGCCTCTTCGGCACCGCGGATGCGGGTATTGAGCATGTCTGCCAAAACGACATAGGCAACTGCGATAAAGATACCGGCGAGGAACGCGACGGCAATATACAGCGTGCGCTTGGGGCCGCTGGGGGCTTCGGGGGTCTTAGCCTCGTCGATAACGTTGATGCTCTGGGCAGCGCCGACGTTCTGAGCGACCGTACTCACCGAGCTGGCAATGGCCTTTGCGACCTCAGCCGTCTCCTTGGCATCGGTGCCGGTAACCGAAAGCGTAATGACACGCGTGGTGGTCTCGGAGGAAACAGACACCTTGTAGTCATCCAAATCGGTGAGGCCCAGTTCTTTGGCGGCGCCGCTCTTAACGCTATCGCTATCCAGCAGCGTGGCGATATCGTTGGAAAGCATCTGGCTCGCCGAGAGATCGTTGTAGCTCATCTGACCGCTATCGTCGGTCTTGGCGAGAATGTACATGCTCGTCGTCGCGGTATAAGTGTTGTCCATCGCAACGAAGGACACGATGCCCATGGCGATCGCGCAGACCACCGGAAGGGTGATGACCAGCTTGAGGTGCTTCTTCAGCAGCTGGAACAGTTCGAGAAGGGTCATGCAGCTTGCCTTTCATTTCCCCAGTTCGGATTGACAAAACTGTCCGTATGTTATCGCATCTTTTTACCGAGACCAAACTCTATACATAAGAAACAGGCTCTCCTGTAAAAATGTCGGAAGCAATCGTAAAATTGCACAACAACGCCGCACCCGAAAGTCAAATGCGGCGTCTACATCAATATCTGTGTTGTATCGCTATGCGAATGGCTCGTCCTGCTGTATGGGAAACGTCACCGTAATGGTGGTTCCCACGCCCAACTCGCTCGACAGATCAAGCGTGGCGTGATGATACAGGGCCGCATGCTTGACAATGGCAAGCCCCAGGCCGGTTCCGCCGCGTGCCTTGGACCTACTCTTGTCCACGCGATAGAACCGCTCAAATACCTTGCCCTGTTCTTCAGGCGCGATACCGATTCCCGTGTCGGCGACAGCGAGGAACGGATGGCCTTCGTCGTTGGTGCCGCACTGCAGCGTAACCGTACCGCCGGGCCGATTGTAGCGGATGGCGTTGCTTGCCAGATTATAGATGAGCTCGTCGACCAAGCGCGACACGCCTTCGATGACCACAGGCTTGGTCTCATGACTTATCGTCACATTCGCTTGACGGGCGACCTGTTCAAGACGCTGCTCAACCGCGTAGATCGCACGCGAGAGCTCAATAGGCTCCGTGGACCCAATGGGCACTGCCTCGCCTTCAGTTGCACGTTCGGCCTCGTCCAAGTTAGACAGCGTAAGGATATCGTTGACAAGCGCTGCCAAGCGGCCTGCCTCACGATAGATGCGACCGCCAAAGTTGCGCAGGTCGTCCTCGCCCTCGACCATGCCATTTGCGATGAGCTCGGCATAGCCCGAAATCGCCGTAAGCGGCGTCTTGAGCTCATGGGTGATATTCGCCGTGAACTCGCGGCGCATACGGTCGTTGTCCGCTAGCACCGCCATTTGGCGCTTGAGTTCCTGGCGCTGCGACTCGATACGCTCAAGCATGGGGACCATCTCGGCATAGGCGTGCTCATAGCTACGGCGTGGGTGGTCCAAATCCACCTCTTGCAACGGCGCGATGATGGCACGGGACTCACGGCGCGCCATAAAAAACGAGAGTACCGCACCCGCTGCTGCGATAAGCAGCATCGGCGCCAGCATCGACAGCAAAATCGCCGCAACGCCAGGCTGGGCCTGCGCCAAGCGGACGACCTGGCCGTTATCAAGGGTGACGGCGCGATACAGCATAATCTCGTCGAGCGTAGAGCTTGCGCGCTCCGCGGAACCCGAACCACTCTCAAAGGCCTCGATGACCTCGGGGCGATCGCCATGGTTGGGCAGTGTGGAAGGCGACGCCTCGTTGTCGTAGGCAACAGATCCGTCCTTATTGATCAGCGTGATACGAAGATCCTCGCGATCGAGGCTTCGCAAGAACGGAATGGGCTCCTGCTGCTCGTCGAGGGCGGCAGCAATGAGCTCGGTTTCCTGCGCCAGATTGGCACTCGTGGCATCCGCCAAAGTGTTTTGCACAAAGAACGCACCCAGCACCGTAAACGCCACGATAACCGCCATGGCGCAGACAAAGATCGTCACAAAAACGCGGTGCGACAGCGTATGTTTTCCCTGGGGGGCGAAGACCACGGGTTACTCCTCCGATGCAGTGGCCGCGGTGTCGTCGCCTTCGGCACCATCACCGGCAGAAGGCTCGGCCAGGCGATAACCCACGCCGCGCACGGTCTCGATGGCGCTGGCATGCTCGGCCAGTTTTTGGCGAAGCGTCTGCACGTGCACGTCAACGGTGCGCGAACCGCCGTCGAAGTCCCAGCCCCACACGCTCTGCAGCAACGACTCGCGGGTAAAGACCACGCCGGGCTTGCGCATGAGGTACTCGAGCAGGTCGAACTCGCGCAGGGTGAGCTTAAGCGGCTCGCCGGCAACGGTCACCTCGCGATGGCTGGGCGAAAGCACGATGTCGCCCACGCTGAGCACATCGCTCGCCTGCTTGACCATGCCGCCGCGACGCAGCAGTGCGCGGCAGCGGCTCGCAAGCTCCATGAGCGAAAACGGCTTAGTCAGGTAATCGTCGGCACCGCCATCGAGCGCCATCACCTTGTCGAGCTCAGTGTCCTTGGCGGTAAGCATCATGATGGGCACCGTCGCCGTCAGGCGATCGGCACGCAGGCGACGCATAATCGCCAGGCCATCGGTGTCGGGCAACATGATATCGAGCAGCACAGCATCGGGCACCCGTCGCGCCACGGCAGCTTTAAACTCGCCATCGCACGAAAAGCCCTCGGCCTCGATTCCCTGCTTGCGCAGCGCGTAGACCGTCAAATCCCTGATGTTGTCATCGTCCTCGACGTAATAGATCATGTTGAACCCCTTTGCGGCCGGCATGACCGCATCTTAACCCTAAAGGTACCTTTACTAGATGGTATCAGCCAAAACGCCCCGTCAAATAATCCGCCGTACGCGGATCGGACGGATTCTTGAAGAGTTGCGCGGCAGGCGCGTGCTCCACCAGCTCACCCAGCAAAAAGAATGCGACCGAATCGGAAATACGCGCGGCCTGCTGCATGTTGTGCGTCACAACCACCAGCGTGCAAGTCTCCTTGAGCTCGCAGGCAAGCTGCTCCACCACGAGCGTCGACACAGGGTCGAGCGCCGAGGTCGGCTCGTCCATCAGCAGAATGTCGGGCTGCACGGCAAGTGCGCGGGCGATGCACAGGCGTTGCTGCTGACCGCCCGAAAGACCCAGGCCCGACTCCTTGAGCTTGTCCTTGACCTCATCCCATAGCGCAGCGCGACGAAGGGAGTCCTCGACCAGCTCATCGAGCACGGCGCGGTCGCGCACACCCATACCGCGAGGACCGTAGGCGACGTTGTCGTAGATGCTCATGGGAAACGGGTTGGGGCGCTGGAACACCATGCCCACGCGCTGGCGCAAACGGCAGATGTCGTAATCGCCCAGGATATCTTGACCATCGAGCGCGATTTTGCCCTCGATGCGGCAATCCTTGATGCCGTCGTTCATGCGGTTAAAGCAGCGCAGCAACGTGGACTTTCCGCAGCCCGAAGGCCCGATGAACGAGGTGATCTGCTTGTCGCGAATCTTGATATTCACGTCCTTGAGCGCATGGTGGTCGCCATAGAACAGGTCGAGGCCCTCGACATCGATGCGCGTCGGCGAGGCGGCAAGATCCCCTGCCGTGGGGCGAGTCGCATCCCCAACCTCGCGCTCATGCGCGGCCTCGGCCTGCGCTTCCATGAGTTCTTCAAGCTCCGTGGGCTCCACAGCCGCAGCAGCCGTCATACCGCACACCTCCATATCGATATCAATTCAGCAGTATCGATAGTAGGAATCGCGGCTCATACGCACGTGAGCACATTGTCAAGTGTTTGTAAGGGCACGCTAGCTATGCGGCGGGCAGCTCGATGGTGAATATCGTGTGTTCGGGCGTCGATTCACATGCAACGGTACCGCCGTGTGCCGCGATGATCTCCTTGGCAATAGCAAGGCCCAAACCGGCACCACCGCGATTGGTCGCACGCGCCGCATCCAGGCGATAGAACTTCTCAAAGATCACCTTGAGCTTAGCCGCAGGGATAGGATCGCCCTGATTGATAAAGCGCACGCGCACGCCGCCATCGTCTTGGCGCCTGGCCTCAATCGTGATAGTCGAGCCCTCATAGCTATAGGCGACGGCGTTTTTCATGATGTTGTTGAACACGCGGGCCATCTTGTCGCCATCCACGAGCACCGTCAGGTCCTCGCGAATATCAACTTGGGCTTCCTTATGCTGCTCGTTGAGGATGGGATAGAACTCGTCAGCCACCTGAGCCAGCAACAACCCCAGATCAACATAGCCGCGCGTGAGCACGATATCGTGGAAGTCAAAGCGCGTGATATCGAAAAACTCTTCGATGAGCGCATCGAGCCGGTGCGCCTTGTCGAGCGCCACGCCCGTAAAGTGCGCACGTTGCTCAACCGGCAACTCAGGAGCCTCTTGCAGCAGCGAAAGATAGCCCACCACACTGGCAAGCGGGGTGCGTAGGTCATGTGCCAAGTACGTGACCAAATCGTCCTTGCGATGAGACTCGTCACGCAGAGCTTGCTGCACCTTGCGCTCACGGTCACGCACGCGGTTAAGGGCGCCCTCGACCTCCAAGAAGTCGCCGTCGATGTTATCCCAGGTGTCGGGGTAATCGATCAGGCGATCTTGAATACGAGCGGCCAGCACACAATCGGCATGCTGCTCGCCCTGCTCGTAGCCCTGGTAGTACAGGGCGCGGCCGCAAAAGAACAGCACGCACACGGCAAGCGCCAGCACAAAGCCAAGCATGTTGAATACAAAGCCGGCATCGAACAGCACCGGCCCTTCGATGCCACCGAGCGCCATGGCGCCAATCGCCAACGTCATGGCCCACGCGGCACCGCCAATCACCACGCAACGGCGCACGATTTCGAATCGATCGATTAGCAAAAAGCCGACAAGCAGCACCGCTAAGATTCCGGCGATGTTGTCGATGCCAATCAGCAGCAGGCTCAGCAAAAAGAGCAGCACCGTCGCAAGTGCACGGTTGTCGACGACTGCCCGTACGTATTCAAAGAGTCGATCGGGCACCTCGAATGCCTGCCTATCGTCTTTTGTCATATCCACTTCCCCACCATCAAAGGCGCTATTCAATTATGTAGCCGACGCCCCAGACGTTTTTGATAAAGCGCGGCTTTTGAGCGTCGTCGCCAATCTTTTCGCGCAGGTGGCGAATGTGCACCATCACCGTATTGTTGGAGCCGGGCATAAAATCCTCGTTCCACACCGCGCGGAACAGGTCCTCCACGGCTACCACGCTGCCGCGATGCTCGACCAGATACAGCAAGATGGAATACTCGATGGGCGTGAGGCGCACCGGTGCACCGTCCACCATTACGGAACGAGCATCGCGGTTGATCTCCAGTCCGTCGAGCTGGATGGTCGGCGACTCGGCCGCCTGCGAGCGGCTACCGTAGCTGGTGTAGCGGCGAAGCTGAGCGTGCACGCGCGCGATGAGCTCCAGCGGACGGAACGGCTTAACCACGTAATCGTCCGCGCCAAGCGAAAGGCCCTCGATCTTGTCTTGCTGGGCATCGCGCGCCGTCAGCATGATCACAGGATAGGTATGGCTGGAACGGATCGTACGCAGCAGCTCAAATCCATCGATATCGGGCAGCATGACATCCAACAGTGCCAGATCGAACTCCTGCTCCAGGATTGCCTTGGCAGCATCGGCCCCGCTATAGGCAATCTGGACATCAAAGCCCTCTTTTGTAAGGTAGATACCAACCAAGTCGGCGATGGCCTTCTCGTCATCAACTACCAAAATGCGCTCGTTCATGCGTGCTCCTCTCGCGCTCCATTATGCCCGAGGCGACGCACGCCACACACAACAAGCGTGGGTGATTAAGTCGGCCTTAAGCACCCTTGTGCCCGTTCAGGCGCGGATGTGGGCCACGCACGCACGCGATGATCGCCGACACCGGCAAACGATATACTCTAGTTCCAGAAGAGACCATCCCGTCGAAAGCGAAATCTGTGAAGTCCCTCACCTCTTTTGCAAAGCGCTCAGCTCAGCTTGCCGCCGGCTTTGTCTGCGCTATCGCCCTTGCCGCTGGCGTGCCCACCGTCGCCGGCGCCCAAGTACTCACGACCGACAATGTTTGCGGCAAAACCGCCGATGCGCGCGGCATCACGGCCGAAAATCTGCCCGATATCGATGCGACCAATGCGCTCGTCATGGGCAAAGACGGCACCGTCTACTATGGGCGCGGCGCCGATGAGCAGGTTAAAATCGCCTCGATCACCAAGGTCATGACCGCAATCCTAACCGTCGAGAATTGCAAGATGGACGAGAAGGTCACGGTGAGCAACGACGCAGCCACCGTGGGTAATTCGACCGCCGGCTTGCTCGAAGGTGACGAGCTTACCGTGGAGCAGGCACTGCGCGGCCTGATGATTCCCTCGGGCAACGACGCCGCCGTCGTGCTCGCCGAATATGTGGGCAAGAAGATCGACCCTAAGACCAAAGACGCCGAGGCGACCTTTGTGAAGGCCATGAACGAGCGCGCTAAGAAGCTCGGCTGCACCGGTACGCTTTTTGAAAACCCGCATGGTCTGGACTTTGATGAGTGGGCTGGCGATATGCACTCAACCGCACACGACGTAGCGCTGATGATGCAGGAGGCCATGAAAAACGACACGATCCGCGAGGTCGTAGCGAGCGAGGATTCCTGGATCGAGGTCACGGGCGCCGACGGCACCGACCATTCGCATTCCATGGACACGCATAACTATTTGCTGGGCCAAGATGGCAACATTGGCGGCAAGACCGGCACCACCGACGACGCGGGCTACTGCTTCACGAGCGCCTACAACCGCGACGGCGACGAGATCTACACCGTCGTTTTGAACTCCACCACCACCGACCAGCGCTTTACCGATACCGCCACCCTTGCCAACTGGTACTACGGCCACAAGGTGACGGTCGCAATCGCCAACACACAGGAAAAGACCGCCAACGGCAACCCGCTTATGGCGCGCATTGGCCAAACCGACTGGACGGATAAGACGATCGACGCCACACTCGCCGATCCCACGGCGCAAGCGACCGTGTTTTCCCTTGCCGGCGAGGTGACCGAAAAGGTTAGCTACGACGATCTTTCGGGCACGGTGCATGTGGGCGACAAGGTGGGTAGCGTTACGCTCAAGCAGGACGGCACCAAGATCGCCGTCATGGACCTGGTTGCCGACGAGGAAGGCGCAGGGCCGAATCCCATTGAATGGCTACTCGTGAAGCTCGATCGCTTGGGCCGTCGCATCGACAACCGCCCACTCACAGCAGAAAGCGAGACCGTCGCCAAGGCTCCTAAGGTGTAGGGCGCAAGAATAATAAGTCCACTGAAAGGAGGCGTCCGAAAGGATGCCCCCTTTTTTTGAGGGTTCGAATCCCCAGCCTCCTTTCTCCGTACCAAAAAAGGGCCCCAGATGGGACCCTTCTTTCAATTCGTACTGGCGGAGAGCTGGGGATGTCCGGGCATGCTGCGCATGCCCTCCGGCTTCAAAGCCTGGCGGCTTTTCGCCCACGGGCTACAAACGCTTTCGCGTTTGCTTAACGCCCGTGCCCTCTCGGGTTCGAATCCCCAGCCGCCATTCTTGATAATAAGAAGGGCCCCAAATGGGACCCTTCTTCAAATTCGTACTGGCGGAGAGCTGGGGATTCGAACCCCAGATGCCCTTTTGGGGCATACTCGCTTAGCAGGCGAGCACCTTCGGCCTCTCGGTCAGCTCTCCGTAACAGCCGTTCTATAGTAACCAAACAGCCAAGGATGGGCAAGAGGAAATTTTCTAATTGCCTAGCATCCTTTCCTCCTTGGAAGCTTCGCCTACCCCAGCGAGCGGTTGAGGGAGCCGAGCTCGTCGTTGCCCATGGTGCGCCACATTTGGAAGATGCAACCGCGTGCCAAGAAAAAGAAGCCGTTGTCGACCAGTTGCACAGCGGCATCTGCAAGCTGATTCGTCACGGCGGACACTGGCGGCAACTCAAGTCCAGCCTTGCGGATAGTCTCGACCGCTTCCTCGAACGTCGGAGGCTCGCTGACGCCCATCTCGTTCATAAGGCCCTGCATTTCTTCCAGCGCGCTGCTGCCCGACTCCTCGCCGCGCGGCACCAGACGGTAACAAGCCAGCGCCAGGTCGAGCTGATCGCAATTCCAATAGGCAAACGCCAAGCGATAGAACAGGTAGCCGATTGCAGAACGATCGCTGGCAATACGTAGGCCGTGGCGCGCCACCTCGATAATCTCGTCAAAGCGCTCCAGACGCGCAAGCACGTTGATGAGCGCAAAGTGCGACTGCATGGACGAGCGCGCCAGATCGTAAAGATGGCGCACCTCGGGCAGTGCTCGTTCAAAGTCCTCTTGCTCGGCGTAAAAGCTGCAGATCTCGTGCTGGGCAAAGTACAGCGCATCGGGCGCACGAAGGATTCGCACAGAGCGGTCTTCTTCCAACACCGGTAGCACCATGCGCACCAGCTGGTTATCGCAAAACTGCGTTTGAACCGGACCTGTCGCCAAAAGCTCGGCGACGGCGCACTTAGCCTCCAACTCCTCAACAAGACGGGAAAAGCCTTCAAAAGCACCTGTACGGTCGACTTTTGCCTGCTCGCGCAATTCAACAACACGGGCCACGTATGGGTCGTCGTCCTCTTCCATGACCTCCAACTCGTCAGCCGTATCGGCAAGCAGCAGATCGCGCAGCGCCGGCGGCAGCGTGCGATGGTCATCACGCGGACGAGCATGAACCTCCGCCGGCTCAATCGTCTCCGGAGCGGTTGACTCATACGCCTCAAGCACACGCTTGCACGGCATATCGTCCATGTCCATGCTCTCAAGATCCTTGGCGACAGGCACGCAATCGGCCAAATAGGCCGCGCGCCCAAAGAAATACGTTGCGACAACGCGCTCGCCCTGCTCACTGTCGGGAGCAGCAATCTGCACATAGCAGCGCGTGATGCAGGTGCCCGCGGCAAAACACGCTGCTGCAAGCGTGAGTGCCACGCGCGCATCGTGCTCCGCGGCCCAGATCGCACGCGCG
Source organism: uncultured Collinsella sp. (assembly GCA_959599095.1). Classification (GTDB taxonomy): domain Bacteria; phylum Actinomycetota; class Coriobacteriia; order Coriobacteriales; family Coriobacteriaceae; genus Collinsella. Next base: position 21,218 of record CAUGGC010000013.1, read on the forward strand.
TCCTCGTCCAACTCGCGCCAGGCGTCATCTTGAGCGTCGTATTCACGTTGCGGCATGGTATCAACGACAGACTGCCCAAACCGAACGAGCATGATCCCCTCGGCAACGTTTGTCCGATAGGTATAGTCGAGCCTTGTGACCACGTTAAGCGCCTCGACAATACGCGCGAAGCGGGTACGCACATCCCACTCACCGCCCGGCTGGCACGAAACCGTTCCCGGTTTGGCCCACAGGTTATCGCTCGAGGCCGTATCGAGCAGTCGGGGAACATCGTTGGTCGTCTTGGCGATATGCCACGCATCAAAGAGCGCGCAGCCCTCAAGGCTCGGCGAGGATGCCGCAGGGACCAATCCGGCCCCGATGCGCTCAAGGATGCCGGAGAGGCGGTTGAGACGGCACTCGATGGCGAGCAGCGTGTCAATCTCGTCCTGGTCCAGCAGACTACGATCAAAATTGAGATAGAAAAGCTTTGAGCGATCAATGCGAGCCAGGCTCATCTCGGACTTAGCGGCGATGGTGCGCAAGCGGGGCAAGTCAATTTCACTCATAAGGGCGGCGGCATAACGCTCGATACCGCTCGGATTCTCGGCATGGTCAACGCGGTAGAGCAGCGTCTCGATAGCATCGGGGAGCGGTGCCGTGTTAAAGCCCAAAAACACCTCGACCGGCTCGGGCAACTTTACGAGCTTGATCTTGTCGACAACGTTTTGCATACCCTCGTCGAGTCCGTCGGCGTCCGCCGTGCTCGCAATGGTATTTTCGGAGTCAGTGAATATCACGTAGCGCAGGAACATCGATGCCATGAACTCGCCGTAAGGAAGGGAGCGGGCCGAATTCCATGTCTCGTGTTCGGACTGTTCGCGCATGGGACCTTCGGGAGAGCCGACGGTTCGCGCGCACGCGCGCATTGTGCCGTTGGCTCCCCGAACCACAATCTCACCAATACCGGAGTCCGACTCGTCAAGGACGAGTTCCATATCGGGATCGTTGGGCAGCGGAGCCTCGCTAACGGGGCGGTCCACCTTGTACACCTCACCCGAAACGCTTACGTAGCCCAAAAGCGACACATGACTTTTGCCAACGAATTCGACGACATAACAAGATTCATGCTGATCCTCGCCAAAGAGTTTCCAGACCACGCCATACGAGCGTCCCGCTGGCTGCTCGGGCATCGCCGGAAAGCGCTTCTTGGGATCGAGAAACCTGAGCTTGTATGTCGGACGCTCTGCCACGAAGTATCACCCTGATCGGTCGTTGAGAGAAGGAGTGGCCGCGGATGGGCCGCGACACCTACTCGGAATCTTACACGAGTCGACAGGAAATCGTCCCTTTGGACGAAAGCACTCAAGCTGGCGCAAAAGAAAAGCCCCCGTTGCCGGGAGCTTTAATCTCAAATGGTGCGGCGTATAGGATTCCGCGCATCCGCTGCGCGGATCCGCACCGGCTTCGCCCGCCTGCCGGCGCGCTCGCCCGCGGGCTAAAAACGCTCCGCGTTTTCTTGACGCCCGCGCCTCGACCGAGGTTCGAATCCATGCGGTGTTGCCATAAAAGAAAAGCCCCCGTTGCCGGAGGCTTTCAATTTCAATTGGTGCGGCGTATAGGATTCCGCGCATCCGCTGCGCGGATCCGCACCGGCTTCGCCCGCCTGCCGGCGCGCTCGCCCGCGGGCTAAAAACGCTCCGCGTTTTCTTGACGCCCGCGCCTCGACCGAGGTTCGAATCCATGCGGTGTTGCCATAAAAGAAAAGCCCCCGTTGCCGGAGGCTTTCAATTTCAATTGGTGCGGCGTATAGGATTCGAACCTATGACGTTCTGATTCGTAGTCAGACCCTCTATCCAGCTGAGGTAACGCCGCGACTTGTTGATTATTATGCACAGAGACTGAATAATGGTCAAGCATTTTTTCAAAAAAGTTATCGAATTTGATTTTTACTCATTTGATGCAGTCGATCGACTCGATACTTTCAAACACGGCGAAAGCAACTCCTCAAGTATGTCGACATATAAGAAAAGCCTCCGTTACCGAAGGCTTTAAAGTTCAGTTGGTGCGGCGTATAGGATTCGAACCTATGACGTTCTGATTCGTAGTCAGACCCTCTATCCAGCTGAGGTAACGCCGCAACGCACGGATTATTATGCACGCGAGCCCCCGATGGGTCAAGCGACAATTAGAAAAAATTTTACGGAGTGATAATTAAGTTGTTCGTGCCTCGACCGAGGTTCGAATCCATGCGGTGTTGCCATAAAAGAAAAGCCCCCGTTGCCGGAGGCTTTCAATTTCAATTGGTGCGGCGTATAGGATTCCGCGCATCCGCTGCGCGGATCCGCACCGGCTTCGCCCGCCTGCCGGCGCGCTCGCCCGCGGGCTAAAAACGCTCCGCGTTTTCTTGACGCCCGCGCCTCGACCGAGGTTCGAATCCATGCGGTGTTGCCATAAAAGAAAAGCCCCCGTTGCCGGAGGCTTTCAATTTCAATTGGTGCGGCGTATAGGATTCGAACCTATGACGTTCTGATTCGTAGTCAGACCCTCTATCCAGCTGAGGTAACGCCGCAGCGCAAGACATATAAAACCACTTTAGCTTATTGGAGTCAAGCACAATTTCAAACTTTTTTGTGGAACGCAGTCTTGTCATGCTGCTCCGCATATACCGCCATTCCCCGTACGATCGATTGGCTTTTCGATCACGTCAAACTTAGCATCAAGTTCCCTCAGGAGCGATCTCACCCGCTGGGCACAATCATAATCGGCAAACGAGATACTCAACATGCGAGCAACCTGGCTAGATGTCCGAACCCCATAGAAATGCTCCAGGGCCACAAGCCCCTCGTGCGCCACAAACGTCTCAACCACATGCGGCGACTCCTCGTAGCACCATTGGGTCAACGGACCCTCACTCGTCTGTCGAACCACCAGGCCACCCATGCCAGACGGCTCACACGTCACAAGCAGGTACTCTCCGCCCTCGTCGCTCTCAAACAAAACCACCCGATCATCAAACAGCTCCATCGCGTCCCCTTTCTCTCGCTCTTATTTAGCAAAAGCATAGCAGGTAGATGGCTGTATACAGAACAGTTGTTCGTGTGTTTTCTATTGAGCTATCCGCACGGCATGGTATGGACCTGCGCACGAAATAGGGCGCCCCCGAAGGAGCGCCCTTGCATATCGCCTATGCAGCCAAGTTACGCGACCGGCTCGATCTTCTCGAGGCCGCCCATGTAGGGACGCAGGACCTCGGGGATCGTGATGGTGCCGTCGGCGTTCTGGTAGTTCTCCAGAATGGCAGCCATGGTACGGCCAGCCGGCAGGCCGGAACCGTTAAGGGTGTGCAGGTAGCGCGAACCCTTGAAGTTCTCGGGGTCGCGATACTTGATGTTGGCGCGACGGGCCTGGAAGTCACCGCAGTTGGAGCAGGAGCTGATCTCCTTGTAGGCGTTGTAGCTCGGCAGCCAGACCTCGATGTCGTAGGTCTGACGGGCAGAGAAGCCCAAGTCGCCGGTGCACAGGCTAATCACGCGATACGGAAGGCCCAGCTGCTGCAGCAGGTACTCGGCCTCGGCGGTCATGCTTTCGAGCTCCCCGTCGGACTCCTCCGGCTTAGCGAACTTGACCATCTCGACCTTGTCGAACTCGTGCTGACGGATGATGCCGCGGGTGTCGCGACCGGCGGAACCGGCCTCCTCGCGGAAGCAAGGGGTGAAGGCGGTGTAGCGGCGCGGCAGGGTGTCGGCGTCGAGGACCTCGCCGGCGTGCAGGTTGGTGAGCACGACCTCGGCGGTGGGGATCAGGAAGTTGTCGCCCGAGACGTGATAGGCGTCGTCCTCGAACTTGGGCAGCTGACCCGTGCCAAACATGGTCTGACGCTTGACGACGATGGGCGGCCACCACTCCTTGAAGCCACGGCTCGTGTGCGTGTCCAGGAAGAAGTTGATAAGGGCGCGCTCCAGGCGGGCACCGGCGCCACCGAGAACGGTGAAGCGGCTGCCGGAGAGCTTGTTGCCGCGCTCGAAGTCGAGGATGTCCAGATCGGTGCCCAGGTCCCAGTGCGGCTTAAAGTCGAAGTCGAACTCGCGCGGGGTGCCCCAGCGGCGACGCTCGATGTTCTCGTCCTCGTCCTTACCGTACGGGGTGGCATCGCACGGAATGTTGGGCAGGTGAGCCATGAAGTCGTACTGCTCCTGCTCAAGAGCGGTACGGCGCTCGGCCAGACCGTCGATCTTCTCGTTGACGGCGCGCACGGCCTCCTTGGCGGCCTCGGCCTCGTCCTTCTTGCCCTCCTTCATCAGGGCGCCGATCTTCTTGGACTCGGCGTTGCGCGTGGCTTGAAGCTCCTCGACCTCGGTGATGACGGCACGACGCTCGTCGTCGAGCTCAAAGAACTTCTCGCGATCCCAAGACGTCTGGCGGTTAGCCATGGCGACATCGATGGCATCGGGGTTCTCGCGAACAAACTTGATATCAAGCATTAGATCCTCCGGCGATATACATTCCATTTAGGTTGCAACCTTGTACATGTATGGGCAAGTATATACTTATGAGCGTTTACGACCCAACTCAACTACGCAAGAAGGCACCCAATGGACGCAGTTTTTTCCTTTTTGTTTGGCACCCGCACCGGTTTTGCCATCCTTTTCGCCGGCGGCATCCTGCTGTTTGCGATTCTTGCCTTTGTAATGGAGAAGCGCACCCATAAGATGTATGTCGACCGCGGCCCCAAGTCCGAGGACGAAGAAGACAGCTTCTGGGACTAACCTGCCGAAAAGGGACAGGTTTATTTTGGTCGGTTTTATCTGGGCAAACGCAAGTGCCCCGCAACTGGAATTGAGCCAGTTGCGGGGCACTTTTCGCTAAAAGGACAAAACCGCAGGAAAAACCTGCCAAAATAAACTGTCTTTTTTGGTCGGTTTTACTGGAGGGTTGCGTCGATTGCCTTGACCAGGGCGCTGCGCATGCCGGCGTCCTCGAGCGCGACGACGCCCTTGATGGTGGCACCGCCGGGCGAGCACACGGCATCCTTCATCGCCGCAGGATGCTGGCCAGTTGCAAGCTGCAGCTTTGCCGTACCCAGCACCATCTGGCTCACAATGCGATAAGCATCCGCACGCGGGATACCGTGTTTGACGGCCGCATCGCCCAGGGCCTCGATCGCCATGGCGACAAACGCCGGAGCGCAACCACCCACCGTGCCGCCCACAAACAGCAGGTTCGTATCGAGCTCGACGACAGCGCCAAGCTTTCCGAGCAGACCGAGCACCGTGGCACGCTGTTCATCACTAAGCGTGGAAGCCTTCTCGCAGGCGATGACACCCTCGCCCACCGAAACCGGCGTGTTGGGCACCGTCGAGATATGCGCGACGCCCGGCAGGACCTGCTCCCACTTGGCACTGTCCCAGGTCCAGGCAACCGACAGAACGACCTTTTTGGCAAGAGCATCCTTGAGCGGGGCGAATACCTTCTCGATCATGTACGGCTTGACCGCAGCGACCACGATATCGGATGCGGCGACAACCTCGGCGGCATCGTGGCAAGCGGCCATCCCGCGCGCCTCACAGCGCTCAACCAGTGCGTCGTAGCGACCCGCACAGGCGCACATGTCGCTCGCAGCTACACCGGCAGCGATCCAGCCATCGGCCATAGCGCTCGCCATATTGCCAAAACCGACAAATCCAATCTTCATATCACATAGTCCTTTCAGACACATTCCTCAAAACGAAAGGTATTGTCCCACGCCATTGTTTCGTATTGCCGACCTATTTGTGATACGGCTCGCCACGACTGATCTTGCAGGCACGGTAAATCTGCTCCAGCAGCACCACACGCGCCAGGTTATGCGGCAAGGTAATGCGTCCAAAGCTGAGCATCTCGTCGGCTCGTGCGCGCACGTCATCGCTCACGCCGTCCGAACCGCCGATTACAAAGGCAATGTCGCTGCTGCCTCGCAGCATAAGATCGTCGAGCCTCGCCGAAAACCCCTCGCTCGAGCGCTCCTTGCCCTCGATAGCCAGCAGGATCACATGCGCTCGAGATGGCAAGGCGGCAAGAATCGCCGCCCCCTCCTTGTCGCGCGCGGCATCCACGCCGCCCGCCTTAGCCGGGTCGATATCGGCCACCTCGCGGATATCCACCTTGGCATAGGCACCTAGGCGCTTGGTGTACTCAGCGCACGCGTCCTTCCAAAAGCGCTCCTTGAGCTTACCGACGCAAACGACGGTGTATTTCACGCGCGTCTACTCCTTCGAATCGTTTTGAACTTTGCCGGCGGCCAGCATCTGCTCGAACATCGAGGCCGACTGCGAAAAGTCGCTCGGCAGCACGACCGTCGAGGTTTTACCCGTGCGAGCGAACTCCGTCATCATCTCGGACCACTGCGTAAACATGAACAGTTGGTTGGCCTCGTCATTGCCGACACCCGTCTCCTGGATGATCTCGAGCGAATCTTTGATACCCAGCGCGATGGCCTTGCGCTGGTTGGCGATGCCCTCGCCCGCCTTTTCCATAGCCTCGGCCTCGGCGGTCGCCTCGGTGACGCGCTTGATGCGGTCGGCCTCGGCGAGCTCCTGCGCGGCAGCGCGCTTGCGCTGGGCGGCATTGATGTCGTTCATGGAGTTCTCGACCTCGGTCGGCAGTGCGATTTTGGTGATGAGCGTCGACACGAGGGTGAAGCCGTAGGCGGCCATCTGCTCGGAAACGGTAGCGTTGACATCCTTGGCGATGTCATCCTTCTTGGCAAAGACCTCATCGAGTGTGTAGACGGGGATGGAGGAGCGCAGGGCGTCGGTGATGAAGTCGCGCATCTGGTCGACGGGCTCCTGCAGCATGTAGTAGCTCTTGTAGATGCCCGAATCTGCCGGGCCGGCGCCCATGTCGTAGCTCACGTGGTACTGAGCGGAGACCTCAAGGCCAATGGTCACGTTGTCCTGGGTCTTAACGTCGATGCCAAAACCATTTTTCATGGTGCGCAGACTCACCGTGGCGGCCTTGCGGTCAATCACGGGCACCTTCACGTGGAAGCCCGCGTTGACGATACGATTGAACTTACCCAAGCGCTCGATGATCACAGCGTGCTGCTGCTCAACGACGTAGCAGGCGTTGGGGAGCAGCAACAACAGGATGATGATGGGAATCAAAAGGCTGGTAAGGGCGGCGATGATACCGGAAAACAGCATGGTCTCTCCTCTGATAGGCACACGTTGGCATTAGGATACCCGTCCAAGGAGATCGTGCATAACAAAAAAGCTCCCATTGCTGGGAGCTCTTTCAATCCATGGTGCGGGCGAAAGGACGTCCGCGTATCCGCTTCGCGGATCCGCACCGGCTTCGCCCGCCTGCCGGCGGACTCGCCAGCTCGCTAAAAACGCTCCGCGTTTTCTTTACGCTCGCTCCTTCGCAGGTTCAAGTCCCCGCGGTGGGCCCATAACAAAAAAGCCCCCATTGCTGGGAGCTCTTTCAATCAATGGTGCGGGCGAAAGGACTTGAACCTTCATGGGGTTGCCCCCATACGGACCTGAACCGTACGCGTCTGCCAATTCCGCCACGCCCGCGTGCAGGAATTAGAATAACGGAGCGCCACCGCGAACGCAAGAACTATTTTTGAAAAAGTTTGCAGGCATTTTCCCAAGCGGCATGCGCGATTGTTTCGGCGTCCTCACCAGTGCGATCGACACGGTCGTTAACCAGCGCGTTTGCCGTAATGGAGATCATTGCGGGCTCGCATTCAAGACCGCGGATGGGCTCCGGAGCCATATACGGGCAATCCGTCTCGAACAAAATTCGATCGAGTGGGGTTGCCGCAAATGCCTCGCGCACGTCGTCGTTGCGCTTAAAGGTGGCCGCACCACCATAGGCGATATAGCAGCCCAGCTCCACAAAGCGCTCCATCGTGGCGCGGTCCTCGCCAAAACAGTGCAGCACACAACCGGCCTGGGGCACGCCCACCTCACGAAGCACGTTGTAGGCGTCCACGTGCGAGGTACGCTCCTGGTCCATGTCCTCGTGACGCAGATGCAGTTCCACCGGCACGTTACGACACACGGCAAGCTCGAGCTGGCGCGCCATGCAGTCAATCTGCACGCTGTGGGGCGCCGGCGTGATGTCGTCGTCGTAATCCATGTGGTAGTCCAGACCTATTTCGCCAATACCGGCACACAAAGGGTCATCAAGCGCAGCAACAACCTGCGCGTGAATGTCGTCGGTATAGTCCGGCGCGCCATACGGATGCACGCCGGCAAGATACTTGATCTGCGGGATATCCTGCATCGGCAGAATTTCGCGCACGAGCCAGTCGCTATAGTCCGTCACGCTGCGCTTGTCGGCGATGGGGTCGAAGACCGTCACCAACAGGTCGATGCCTGCCGCCTTGGCACGCACGAGTGTCTCGGGCACATCCTTGCCCCAGAACGAAAGCAGATGCGCATGTGTGTCGGCAAGCGGTGCCAAGGGCACGGGACAAGCAACCGTCTTCTTTTTCTTGGTAAACGTCACGCGTTCGGCATTAAGCGTCATGGGAAAGCTCCCGAGCCAGGTACACAAAGTCGGCGACGCCGAGCGTCTCGGCGCGCGTGGTGGGTGCGATACCGCAAGCCTCAAAGGCGGCATCGAGCACGTCCTTGGCAAAGCCGTTGGCGCTCATGGAATTGCGGATGGTCTTGCGACGCTGAGCAAATGCAGCGTCAATCACACGGGCCACAAATTCGCGATCGAGTCCTTCGGGCACCACACCGTCAACACGGTCGATACGCACGACGGCCGAGTCCACGTGTGGCGCCGGCATAAAGCAACGCGGCGGCACCTCAAAGCGACCCGTCACCTGCGCATACAGGCCAAGCTTTGCCGTATAGCCGCCATAGGTCTTGTTGCCCGGCACTGCGGCAATGCGATCGGCAACCTCCTTTTGAACCATGACCACGGCACGCTTGAGCGCGGGCATCGTCTGGAAGAACTGCAGGATGATCGTCGCCGCCACGTTATAGGGCAGGTTCGCGACAAATACCGTCGGCTCACCGCCTGCAGCCTGTTCAATCTGCCCCGGCGTCACCTTGAGCGCGTCGCCCATGATAAAGCGGAAGTTGGCATAGTCGGCGGCATGGGCATCGAGCACCGGTTCGAGCTCAGGATCGGCCTCAATGGACGTAACGCACGCCGCTTCCTGCAGCAACGCAAGTGTCAACGTACCGCAACCCGGACCCACCTCGAGTACGCGCTCGTCACCTGCAAGCTCGGCAAGCTCGCAGATACGCTCGATCACATGATTGTCGATTAGAAAGTTCTGGCCCAGGCGATGCTTGGTCGCAAGGCCAAACTCCTCCAGCAGCTCCCTTGTTGCCGTGGGGTTTGCCAAAGGCGAAGTTGTCATAGTTGCCTCCTTAGCATGATGGCGGCGTCTTGAAACGAAAGGGCATGGACCGTTGCGGCCATGCCCTTACATCTAAACAGCAAATTGCCGATATGGCGCTCGCGCGGTCTCTACGCCAGACGCGGGAACAGCGGATCGCCCTTCTCGACGGGCTGACCACCAGCAAGCAGGCCCCAAGCGCAAATGCCCTTGAGGTCGTCGGTCGCGGCCTCGTTCTCGCAGGACAGGCGGCGCAGGGCCTCGACAGAGGTCTGAGGCATGAGCGGCATCAGCAGGTGAGCGGCAATGCGGATGGCCTCGAGCAGGTTGTAGATCACAAACGCCAGCTCGTCAGCCTTGGCCTCGTCCTTGGCAAGTGCCCAGGGCTCGGAGTCCTCGATGTAGTGGTTGGCGGCGTGGATGAGCTCCATGACCTCATCCTTGGCTCCGCCGTAATCGAGCACGTCCATCTTGGCCATGTAGCGGTCGACCAGGCCATCGGCGATCTTTGCCAGCGGGTTGTCGAACGCATCGAACGATGCGGGCTTGGCGGGCGCGCAACCGTCAAAGTACTTGCCGCTCATGTTGAGCGAACGCGAGATAAGGTTGCCCCAGCTGTTGGCCAGGTCGGCGTTGTAGACCTGCTCCATGCGATCGAAGCTGATGGCGCCGTCGGTGCCGGGGACCACGTCGGTCATAAAGTAATAGCGGTAGCCCTCGACGCCCAGCATGTCGATAACATCCTGCGGAGCGATGGCGTTGCCGCGGCTCTTGGACATCTTCTCGGCCTTACCGGTCTCGGCATTGCGCACGGTCAGGAAGCCGTGGGCAAAGACGTGCTCGGGCAGGGCCTCGCCGATGGCCATGAGCATCGCGGGCCAAATGACGCAGTGGAAGCGGATGATGTCCTTACCCACGATGTGGAACTGCGCGGGCCAGCGATAGGCCAGCTCGGCACGGGCCTCGTCGGTGTCGACACCGTAGCCGACGGCCGTCATATAGTTGAGCAACGCATCGAACCACACGTAGGTCACGTGACCCTCGTCAAACGGGACCTGAATGCCCCAGTCAAAGCTCGTACGGCTCACGGAAAGGTCGTTAAGGCCGCCCTCGACAAAGCTACGTACCTCGTTCATGCGGAACGCAGGCTCGACAAAGTCGGGGTGCTCGTCATAGAGCTTGAGAAGCTTGTCCTGGAAGGCGGAAAGCTTAAAGAAGTAGGACTCCTCCTGCACGCGCTCAAGCGGACGGTGGCAGTCGGGGCATAGATGCTGGCCGACGCTGCCGTACTCCTCGTCGCCCTTCTGGACCTGCGTATCAGTGAAGTAGGTCTCGTCAGGCACGCAATACCAACCGTCGTAGCTGCCCTTATACAGGTAACCGGACTCCTTCATGCGCTCCCACAGGTACTGCACGGCATGATGCTGGCGCGGCTCGGTGGTGCGGATGAAGTCGTCGTTGGAAATCTCGAGCTTGCTCCAAAGCTCCTTGAAGTGCGGGGCCTGGCTATCGGTCCACTCCTGCGGCGTCATGCCATGCTTGGCTGCGGCCTCGGCGACCTTCTCGCCGTGCTCGTCCATGCCGGTCAGGAACTTGACGTTATAGCCGGCGGAGCGGCGATAGCGAGCCTGAACGTCGGCGATGATGGTGGAATAAGCCGTGCCCAGGTGCGGATCGGCGTTGACGTAGTAGATGGGCGTCGTGATAAAGAACGAAGGCTTGCTTTGATCCATGGGGTTTGTCCTCCAGAAAAACGTTGCATACAGGGGATGATTCTAGCGCAAGGGCTGGATATCCTCCATCTATTGCATATCGAGCACCATGGCATAGACATCGCGCTTGCGGCGCGAATACTTCTGAGACAGGCGCTTGGCCACCGCAGAGGCGGGCTCCCCCTCCTCGAGCGCGGTGCGGATATCCTCGCGCAGGGCATCGTCGGGATCCGCTACCGCAGCGCCAACCGGCGCGATGCCGGCCTCCTCGTCCTCGCTCGGCGGCGCGATGACCAGCGCAATCTCGCCCTTTACCTCGCCGCGAGCACGCAGCTCCTCGGCAAGCTGGTCAGCGGGCCCGCGCAAGACCTCCTCGTGCAGCTTGGTGAGTTCGCGGCAGACGGCGACCTCACGCTGGGGAAAGACCTCCGCCACGGCCTCGAGCGTCGCCACGATACGATGTGGAGACTCGTAGAAGATGAGTGCGCCAGGCACCACGGCAAGGCGCTGCAAACGGCGCACACGGTCGCCGTGCTTTCGGCCCAAAAAGCCCTCGAAGAAAAAATGCTCGCAGGGAATGCCGGACGAAACAAGCGCCGTGACGCAAGCAGAGGGCCCGGGAATAACTTCGACGGGCACATCGGCCTCACGCGCCGCCTCGACCAGCGCCTGGCCGGGATCGGACACGCTCGGCATGCCGGCGTCCGAGGCAAAGGCGAGGGTCTCCCCCGCCAGCAGACGGTCGACCAGGCCGGCAGCGCGGCTAGCGATCACATTCTCGTCGCAACGGACAAGCGGCTTGGAAATGCCCAGGTGCATCAGCAGCTTTGACGTCACACGCGTGTCTTCGCAGCAAATGGCATCGGCGGCGGCAAAAGCCTCGCCAACGCGCGGGGACAGGTCGCCTAGGTTGCCGATGGGCGTGCCGACCACATAGAGTTTGCCCGTATGGGCGCTGTTTTGCGTCATATCAACCTATTCAATCATGCCGCGCTCGAGCGTACCGAGCGCCGCGCGGGCGTCCCATGCTGCAATGCGCTTCTCGGTCTTCCACGTTTGGAAGAACCAACCGGCAGCCGGCGCAAACGAAGCCAGCTGGTTGGCGATAAACACGCGCTCGTAGGCATTGCGGCCCTCGGGCGTAACCGACGAGTTGGCAAATATCGCCGCACCCGACCATTCGCCCACCAGCACGGGGAACCCAGTCGAAATCGCCTCTTTGAGCTCGCGCTTGTTGCGCGAAATCGCCGTCGTCAGCCCGCGGGGGCTCGTGATGTCGAGCGCATATTCGTCACGGTAATGGTACAGGTGAAGGTCCATGTAGACGTTCTTGTACTTGGCGCCGCGCATAAAATGCTTCCACTCGCTGGGATGCCCCGACGACGAGAAGACGACGATCTTATCCTCGGGCATATACGAACGAACGAGCTCGTAGGCATCGCGATAGAAATTGCGCAGGTAGTGGGCCGGAATGCCATCCGTCATGGTGAAGAGGCTCTTGCGAACGCTCATCTGCGGCGTGTCCAGCAGCTCAATGCCCAGCAGGCTCTCGGCCTCGCCATAGCGATCGGCCAAGCGCTCGAGCACGTCGAGTGCGACGTGACGGCCGTTGGTGGACGAATGCCACTCGGCGACAGCCTCCGGCGTGGTGGGCGAATCGTTGGAATCGCCCTGGCCACCGGGCACGGTTGCCAGATCGAGCAGCACGCGGATGTCGTACTTGGCAGCCCACTCAATTGCACGGTCAATGTAGTCGACAACCGAGATGTAGGACGCATCGGACCCCTGTGAGCCAAAGGCATACCAGGGCACCGGCAGACGCACGGCATTGAGGCCAATCTGCGCCATGCGGCGAAAATCATCCTCGCTCACAAACGTCTCGTAATGGCGGCGCATGCGCTCGTTGTAAGCGGCGGTACCCATGGCCTCCTGCAGCTCGGCTGCGTTGGATGCACCGGTCGCCGCGTACAGCGACGGGGTCACCCAAGGCTCGGGAATAAACCAGCCAGAGAGATTAACGCCGAGTATCCTCTCCATCACTGCCCCCTTCGGATCATGCAGGTCGAACCCGCATCGTATTGCGTAGGATAAGTATCGTTTTGAGTATACCCGCGTGTGCGGACAGGCGACCGAACGGTCTGCAAAGTGACGCGAAAGTGGGAGGAATGTCTGGGAGCAGACGGGCTCGGAATGGTGCGACAAGGTGCGTACGCGCGCCGGAGGCAGGCACCGGAAAGCGCGTCCCGTTCTGAGCCCTTATTCTGGGACGCAGTTTCCGCAGAACCCTACATAAAAGAAAAGGACCCCTTTGCAGAGGTCCTAGTCAATTCAAGGTGGCGGGGAAGGGAATCGCGTCCGCGCGCTGCGCGGACGGACCGCTGCGGCGCTTACGCGCCTTGCGAGCTGCGCTGGCAAACGCTTACGCGTTTACTCAGCTCCGCGCCCTCACGGGGTTCGATTCCATGTGGGGGCTGCATAAAAGAAAAGGACCCCTTTGCAGAGGTCCTAGTCAATTCAAGGTGGCGGGGAAGGGAATCGAACCCCTGACACGAGGATTTTCAGTCCTCTGCTCTACCAACTGAGCTACCCAGCCATTTGAGGTGTGCCTTGTTTCAAGGCTTGATTAGTATAACCAAGGACGCGTTCCGGTCAACCGAGAATTTTAAAAAAGTTTTTGAGCACAGCCTCGGTTCTATAAATCGGCACGTCAGAGACATCAGCCGGCAGCAAGAAGTTTTTCGCTCAGAGCCGCACGGGCAAACTCACTTGGCGTCATCCCCTCGGCAGCCGCCCGTCGACGAATGGCCTCCTTCATTCCCAGAGGAATCTTGACCGACAACGTTGCCGTCCCCTCACCTGAGAGCGGGGGCCGTCCATGCACGATCCCACCAACGGTATGTTCGCCATCCGGAAACTCTCCGCGCTCGTACGACTCGCACCACGCGTCAATCATTTCATCCGTTACAACCTGACCATTAGCGGCCGTATACGTCTTGCCCATCATCGACCCCTTTGCCGAGCCCGTTCAATCTCCTGCCAAAATTTCTTCTGGACTGGAGACAAGGCATGAATGATAAGCCACCCACGGACAAGCTCGACCGCGACAAGCTCCACGCTTCGTCCGTCTGGGGCCATCCAATCGCAAGCCATCTCGGCGGCTCGTCCTTCGACTCGCGACGAATGCACTCAGTAACCGCAAGCCAAGCGCTAAGCACCTGCTTTTCCGTCAGGTGCTTTTTAGCGTTGGGATGGATCTCAACATCCATGCATCTTCTCCTCCATCTTACCCAATTTCGTATGACGAAAGTCCGCTGTCGCCAATTCTTAAGCCGGCACGCGTTGGAGAGCAGGGGTCGAAACAATGATTGAAGGGCGCTCTAGTGCGGCCCAGGCGCCGGGGCAGGAGCACATACGCCAGGGACGTACGTTTTCGTAGCGCGCGAGGATATTGCCGTCGCGATCGATGAAGGCGATGTCGATGGGATAGGCCATAAAACACGTATGGACCGAAGAGCAGCGTGGAAACGCCATGACGAGCGGCAAGCCGTTGGCGGCAACCGGACGCCGTCCCAGCATGCCGCGCAGGCGCACGACAAACGACTCCGCCACCGCAAACTCGGCCGGCGTCCAACCCAGCCTATGGAGTGCCCGCGCGTAGGCGATGTAGGACGAGACCGCGGTCACATGACCACCCCCGGACGCCATGGATCGACCGTCACCGCGCGCTCGTGCGACAACGTTGTCGGCGCCCCCAGCGGAACGCCAGCGATGCTGAGAGAAGTCGGCCACGGCTCATAGTGCATGGTGCAGGTGTAGGTCCTAAACGTACCGGATAGGGAGAGCAGGCTACCATCCGATGCCTCCGCGCCTTGCTCGCTCGACACTTCGATCTGCAAGTCATAGCCTTCCATGGCATTCAGAATTTGAGTCTGAACCGTCGCCGAGGCATCGGCAGAGCTTTCGTCGCCCTCCCCCTCCGACGCCACGGCGTGCGCCAACACGATGTCGGGCACCACGCGGTCGAAGCGCGCGACAGCGCTGGCAAAGATCATGACGTTGTATACGATGAGTGCCAGCACCAGCAAAACGGGCGTAACCACTGCCATCTCCACCGTCGCTTGGGCGCGCTCCTCGCGCAGACGCATGCGGATACTCATTACGACCCACCGCCCAGAGCGCCAACCAGCGTGGCGACATCGACGGTAAGCGGGATGGAGCCGCCGCCGGGCAGAGGAATCTCCGCAAGTGTGAGCACCGTACCGCTGATGGTGCGTTCGACTTGATATTCCAACGCCTCGCAAAGCGCCTTGGGATCGGTCACGCCCAACGGAATGCTTCGCAGCTTGTCTTGCGCTTGAGAGAGACCAGCAATGTCAGACCCCGGACTCTTAATGACGTTGGCGGAATCAGTCAGCACCGGCTTTCGCAGGCGCAAGTCGCACGGCTCCAGACCCAACGCCGCCACGGACGCCGAAACGGTATCGCCGAGCCACGATGCGATGGAGCCCAACGCGCCGCTGCCTCCTCCTAGGCCTTTAATCATCTCGTCCATAAGTTCGTCGGCCGAACCTTGGATGTCTCCGTATCCCACAAGCAGCCGTCCCCAGACATCCATGACGCCATCGAGTACGCCGGCAACGCCACCCGAGCGTTCCTTCAATGTCGAGAAAAATCGCGAAAGCACGTTGTTTTGCGCCGTCGCCTCATCGGGCGCCAGCACCGCGGCAGAGATGGCACCGCGATCGCCAAGCCTGACTGCCGTGTTAAACGAAGAGCTGAGCTCATCGGGGCTCGAGATGGCACCCGAAACCGCAAAGGCAACCACGCCGTTGCGACCGGGCGGAGCGATACGCGGACGCTCGCCCGAAAGCGCTTTAATGGCCTGGTCAAACGCATTGCTCGCACGGTCGGCCTCATCCTCGGTCTGACGCATGAGCTCAAGCTCTTTGTTCCGACATTTGACGTATTCCTCCAAGGCCTTTTTGAACTCGTCGAAGTGATATTCGAAGCCGTTTTCGATAGAGGTTGAAGGCGCCGCAACAGCACCAAGCGACAAAACGCCAAAATGGCATTTGCTGCATTTATCCTGTCCATCGTAATCGGCAACCGAAGCAAATCCGCTCGGCGTCCCTTTCTTATAGTTAGGGCAGGTCGTCCCGTAATGCAGATACGCCTTGTCATCGTTCACGCTCGTCGGCCACACCGCATCGGTATAGAGCTCCGTCGCCCGAACCTCACCAGAGTTGCGCGGCAGCAGCGGAATATAGGAGGAAACCCTGTCTCCGTTCTCGGTTATATGTGCCCGATCGACCTCCGCGCTCGCATAGGTATAAAACGCCTTACGCGCCGCAGACTCTGCCTTCATCTCGACACTCGAGCTGTGGGGCTTCTCATTTGTCAGACGCCAATGGTAGTAGTCCTTCGCGCGATCAAGGGCAACTTGGGGCTCCCACGTAACGCTCGATGAGTAATGCGGATTTTGAACACCGGAGAGATCCGTTAGGCTTTTCGCACGCTCCCACATGCAAGAACAGCTGCCGACCGAGCCCTTGTCAGACCCACCACAATCCGCCAGCCAAGCACGCTCTTTAGCCTTCGCCGTGTCCTCAGAAGCCTTCCGCAGCTCCTCGGCCGCACACTCTAAATCATCTGATGTGTCTTTAATGGTATCGGTCGAGATCTCTGATCCTTTGAGCGCAGCGAAGTCAGACTCGGATGTCCTGGGCACGGCAAGCGCCGTACCGGTATAGGTCACACTATCGGTATCCTGCGCCGACACCGCCTGCGTGGCACGCGCGGCGATCAGATACGGCAGAGCCGTCTCGATTTTCTGTAAGCCTTCCGATGCGCTTTTGGCAAACTTGTTGCGCGTTTTAATGATCTCAATCCCGGTGTCGACCATATTGCCGGCAACCGGCTCGGCACCCGGGATGAGGATGGCGACCAGGCCCGTCCCGATCGTGGCAAACCCCGCCAGCCCCAGACTCAAGATGCTCGCATCAACCACCGTGGCAGCCGTGTGATAGGACGACACTACGTTGGCACCCGCCAGCGCGCCGCTATCAGCCGCCACCTGGGTATCCCCGGCACGCGACATGCTCCATATCGCCGCGGTCGACGAAAACAACAATGTGAGCACCACTAGGATGACCACGGCAGAAGAAAGCGTGGTATAGGCGCCGTCTTCGATAAACAGATCGACACCGGCTCGACCCATAAAGCCGCCTCGCTTGCGATGGCGGCTCGGACGGTGCGTCAAAACGCGTCTAGACCAGAAACGCTTAATCCCATGCAGCAATCCACGAATCATAATCTCCCTCCAGCCATTCGGGACGCGATTGATACGAGACATCGACCTTGAGCTCAACGTAGCCGCCCTCGGCGGTACCACCCATAGCCTGCGCAAACGCACCGATCACAGGCAACGGCTTGACCTCGCCGGAAACGGACACGGACGAGACGCCACCCGCACCGGCCCGGCCAAGCTCGATATCCCACGACAACGGCCCGCCGGCATGAAAGATCGAAACGTTGGGCACTGCGGCAAGTCGGCGGCGGGTGAACTCCTTAAGATCGTCGTCCTCCGCCGTCGTCGTGGTCATGAGCCGCGCGGTCTCGGCGGCGGCAGACTCCATGACCGCGCGCGTATAGAGCAGGCACACCGGTTGCAGCGCGAGAAGGATGAGTGTCAGAAACGTCGGCAGCAAAAAAGCGGCCTCGACCGTAGACTGCGCCCGGTCCTCGCGCGCGGCATCAATACAACGCGATGTCCTTAGCGGCCGCAGCGGCGTCGATAACCGACGTCGAGGTAACGCCATGGGATGCCGCCCGCTCAACCAGCGCCGCCAAGCGCCCATCGGTGCCGGCACGCCAAAGTCCCGCGATCGCCAGCACGATCGATAACAGCGCCACCGTGACGGTGGCGTATTCGACCGTCGCCTGGGCAGATTCCTCACGCAGGACATCATGCATTTCACGATCCCTCCTTTGAGTCCGTTGCCTGCGGGCTCAGGCGCACGGCGCGCAGACGACACGAAGCATCGCCAGCATCCGCGGCAATTGTCACCATATCGACCCAGCCGCGTCCGTCGCGCACGATGGCGCCCCACACGTTTCCCTTGATGTCGAGATAGCCGCTCAGAGCAAGTTGCGCCGTGGGTACCTCGCGATAGGCACGCAGCATATCCGCCGCCGCTTCGGTCATCGGTCGGTCCTCGGACCATGCAAGCCGGACCGCAATCGCGTTGCCCTCAGGCGAATCCGTCGCAGTGCCAGACCGCTTGTCGAGCGTCCGCAGAAAGGTTTGCGCCGTGACAGCGACATCCGAATCGTCCGCATCTCGCATCTCATCTTTTTGAGACGCCACCGCCGAATCTGAGCCCAAATCGGAGGCGGTCCCAGGACGCTGCTGCCGCGCGGCGTTAAGCCCCCAAAGCACCGCCGCTATCGCCACGGTCAGGCAAGCAAACACCAGCAGCACCCCGATGGGACGCTCGCCCTCTACAGGCTGTTGATGCCCTCGCTGATAGCGTTCCATAGATCTTGGACCTTGCCCTTAAATGCGACGATGGCGATAATCGCGATCACCACGAGCACGCCGACCAAGATGGCATACTCGGTGGTACCCTGTGCACTCTCCTCCTGCAATAGTTCCTTGGCGCGCTGACGAACATGTGCCGCCCGGCAAAACGCCCAGCCCTGGACCTTGCCAGCAGCGTCAGTCATCGTGTTCATGTATTCCTCCCTACATCATCCCGCCTGCTCCCAGCAGCGGGCCCAATATGGACAGAAGCAACGCCGGCAAGATGAGCGTGCCGGTGGGAATCAGCAGCTTGACGGGCGCACGCTCGATCTCGCGCTCGACCGCGGCGCGATGAGCCGCACGGATCTCGCGACTTTGAGCGGCCAGCGTCTCGGCAAGTGGGGCACCCAGGGCGAGCGCCTGCCCCACCGTGATGGCAAAGGTCTCGAGCGCTCGCACGTCCAGGTCGCGCGCGGCGGCCAACAACTCGTCCTCACGCGTGCCCACGCCCACCTGCCACGCCATGCAGGCGCGCTCAAGGCGAAGAGCCAGCACTGACCGGCGGTTGGCGCAGAAAATCTCAAGCGCCGCATCAAACGAAAGACCGGCCGAAAGACCCAAGCGCACAACATCGATCATCTCGGACACTTCGCCGAGCGACACTCGCGCCGGGCCGCCCGCTCCAACCGCGCCCTTCACTCGCGCGGTCAGAGCATCGACCACCGAGCGACCCGCGGCAGCGACCAGCACCGCCTCGCGCTTGCAGGCCCCTGCGACCTTGCGTGCATCCGCCCGATCCAACCCCGTCGCGACAAATACGCTCAGGGCGCCCAGGCAAGCCGCAACTGCAACCGGGGCGCTCATAGCTCCACCCGCATAATGCGCCGGATAACCACCAGGGCAACGGCGTTGAGGGCAAGACCCAGCACCACAGCGCCCGCGCCGGCAGGCGTCGCAAGACCGCGACGAAAATCTGCCGAAAGCAGCGCCAACACCGCGCACATGCCCGCCGGCATCGCCGCGACCATATGCGCAGACATGCGAGCCTGAGACGTCTTAACATCCAGGCGGCGCTTGAGCTCAATGCGCTCCCCCACCATGCTCGACGCCTCGGACAGTAAGTCGGCAAGCGGAGCGCCGGTGCGCTGAGACACCTTAAGCGCCAAGGTCACAAGCGAAAGACCGGGGGCGTCGATGCGCGCGAGCAAGTCATCGAGCGCGTCGGTCGCCGAGATGCCGCAATCGATCGCCGCCGCCACCCGCAAAAACTCGGTATGCACCGGCTCTTGCGCATGAGCGCCCACAAAGCGCATGCCCTGGGCCAGCGAATGTCCCGAGGCAAGCGACATGGAAAGTGCGGTAAACGCCTCGGGCATGGCCTCTTCTGCATCGTGTTGCTCGCGCCGGCTCTCAAAACCATCCCGAGCGGCGCCAGCGGCAATCGGAGCAACAAGTCCCAAGGCAAATCCGAGGGGCGATAACGACACCATCGTCAGTAAAACGCAGCAGACACCGCTCGATAGCAGCAGAAACGCCAAACGTCCCGAAGCATCTTCGATCACGAGGCCAAGGCGATGCGCCGGAGCCAGCGATGCCCACGAACGGGCGATCTTTTTCAGCAGATCGTTTTCCACCAGCTCACGCGGCAGCTTCTCTGCCACCGTCTCGAGCGCCTGACGTGCCAGCTCCGCCGGCGGTACCTGCGGCACACGAGGTTCCGCCCCGCACGCCGTCGCGACAGAAAGCCCTGCCAAGCCCCCTACGACGAGGGGCACAGTGATCTCCATTCGTCCACCTCCTCTTGTGTGAGCGTCCCCGACCGCAGGCCTTCTGCGATAAACGGCGGCTCGCGGTCAAGCGTCCAGGTGCGCTCGGCGGCATCGAACGTCACATAGCGCTCGAGCTCTACGCCGCCCGATGCGGCGCGTCGCACCCCCGAATACGAGGAGACGAAGCGCCTGCCATCGGCGTGGCGCTCGGACATCACGATACCGTCGAGTGCCATGGCAATCTGCTCCTCGATGAGCTCGCTCGGCAGATCGATGCCATAACGTGCAAGCAACGTCAGACGCACCACGGTCTCCTGTTCTGAACCCGCATGAAGCGTGGTGAGCGACCCGTCGTGGCCCGTGTTCATGGCCTGCAACATGTCGCAGCACTCGGCACCGCGCACCTCGCCCACCACGATGCGGTCGGGGCGCATGCGCAGGGCATTAGTCACCAGGTCGCGGATCGTCACCGCGCCCTCGCCCTCAATTGAAGCCTCGCGCGCCTCTAGGCGCACCACGTGCGGATGATGCGCAAACTTGAGCTCGGCAGAGTCCTCGATCGTCACGATGCGCTCGCCGGTGGAAATCTCACATGACAACGCGTTGAGCAGGGTGGTCTTACCAGATCCCGTGCCTCCCGCAACCGCCAGGTCCTGTCGCAGCGACACCGCACACGACAGCAGCTGCGCATACCAAAGCGGCAGCGATCCCAACCCCACGAGCTCGTCCAGCGAGCAGATACGGTCCGAGAACTTTCGGATGGTGAGAATCGGTCCGTCAATCGCCACAGGCGGAATCACCGCGTTGACGCGATAGCCCGTTTTGAGGCGGGCGTTGACGATGGGGCTACGCTCGTCGATACGGCGGCCAAGTGGCGAGATAATGCGGTCGATAAGCACACGGATCTGCTCATCATCCTCAAACGCATGCTCGATGGGGTACAAGACGCCGCCGCGTTCAAAGAAAGCCGAGCGGCAGCCGTTGATCATGATCTCGGTAACGGTGTCGTCCTCGATGAGCGGCTGCAACGGCCCCAAGCCCACCACGTCATCCAAAATCTCGTCGATGATGGTCTCGCGCTCGGGCGTCGCGAGATCGGTCGGCTCCTCAACATTGAGCGCCGCCTCCACCGCAGGACGCAATTCCGAGCGGGCAAGTGCCGGGTCGATATAGGCGCTGATACGCGCCACTTCGTCGTAACCCATGCGGTCCATCACGGCGCGCTTGGTGCGTCGTTTCACGGCGCGGCGACGCCCCACATCTACAAGCGCTGCCGCCGCCGCAGCGCCGGCAGCCTTAATCCTCGTTTGCAGGCTCATCGCTGATCACCCTCGCGCGACCAGGGAAGGCGGATACGCGGGCGTTCGGTGCGCGTTGCACGGTCGGCGACCATATCGCTCCAAGGGCCGACGGCGCACCCCAGTTCCACGAGCATCTCGCGCGTGGCCTCGCGCACGCTAGTCGCAAAAGCGCTGGTCTGCCCCACTGCCTCGTCAGCGCGCCCAAACGCCATGAGCGCGGCGAGATCCTGCCCGCCATCGGCGATACGAATCTTGGAGCTTAACGCACAGGCAATCTCAAAGCGCATGGCGACGTCCTCGTCTGCCCCGCGCGCACCGAACCGGTTGAACACGGCGCTCATGCGCGTGCGCGGCACACCTACTCGACCTGCCAGTTCAATGACGCGCGATGCCGATGCCGCGGACGACACCGCCGCATCGCCAACGACCAGGCAACGGTCGCTCGCCGCCACCGCAGCCGCCACGGCGTCGCCCCAAAAGACCGAGGTATCGATAAAGACCACGTCGGATTCGCGACGCAGAACATCAAGCAGTAGCTCCACCGGACGTGCCATGAGCTCGGCTTGCTCGGGCGCCGCGACGGGACCCCAGAGCGTAACGCCCGGCGCCACGCGCATCGAAGCGGCTACGATATCCGGCTCGGTGAGCATGCCCGCCGCCGACGGCTCGATAAGTGCCGCCATATCGCGCGGAGCATCGACGCCTAACAAGTCGTAAAGGTTTCCAAACATCAGGTCCAGGTCGAGCACGGCGGCACGCAAGCCCAACAGCGACGATGTGTGTGCCATGGTGGCAACGATCGTCGACTTGCCGCAACCGCCCGAACCCGAAATAGCGCAGATGACTGGAGCTCGATGCGGCGGAGCGGTAGCGTCTGCCGGCGGCATCGGAGGCGGCGGGGCGGGCGTCGGTGACAGCGTCCCCGTCTCCCCCGCCGCAACCACGTGCTGCGTCCAAGCCGGCATGGCTGCTTGTTCGGTCTGCGAGGCAGGCTCGTTCTGCGCAATCTGCTCATGCTGCATCAGCGACAACTCGCCGCACCCGGCAAGGCCCTCAACTTCGTCGAGTTCATCCGCCAGATTCACGCCGTGCACGTATCCCATATCTACTGCCGGGGAGTCGCCAGCATGCTGCGCCGGCCCTCCAGCGTCATCGTATACAAGGGGGTTCCGGGGGCGCCGACCATGCTCGGCTTCCGCTTTTCCATAATCATCAACACGCGGGCCTCTTGTAGCGCGAGGCGCCCCGGGTTCCCTATCAACAAAAGCATCGGGCTCAATCGTCATGCGCCGATCGGAATCAACCGCTCCCTCGCCCGCGCGCCCGTTGCCGCATATACTGTGTGCAGCGATGACCTCGGTCGCCCCCGCGCGAAACAGCCCCTCGATATCCGACGGATCGAGCGCTTCCATCAACACGACCACGCGACTCACGCGGCCTTCGGCCGTCAGGCGCGCAACAGTCTTGCGCACATCTTCGGTATCAAACAGAGACGCCGCGATGATGGCAGCCCCGCGGCGCGACGGAAACGCCCGCGCCATGGAAACCAGCCCATCCAGGTCACCCACGCGAAGCACCTGTGCACCCGCATCACGGCCCTCGACTTCCCGCTGCAACAGCCCGTAATCGCCGCACGCGCAGCACGCAAGCCAGATCGCCTTCATCACTCGTCGCCTCCGCTCTTTTTGCCGCGCGCCGTGGCGGGAATCGTCAAGCTGACCGTTCCCTTGCCCGAGGCTCCCAGCAGTTCCTTGACGTCTTCGGGGTCAGCCGCCAGCGTCACCCATTCGATCTTGCCCTCGCGCGTGGCACCGGAATCCTCACTGGTATCGATCACGTACGCGCCGCACAGCCGATCGGTCACGCCGTCTTTTTGCACATACACATCCACGTAGCTGCCCACGCCCGTAGCACCGCCGACCGAGTGCTCGGCATCGACCGCCACCGAAACGGCGACCTTGCCCTTAGGCACCTCGAGCTTGCGGCTCTCGACCTTGGTGTAGACATTGCAGATCACGGCGTTTTTGGGAATACGCGAAGTCGTCACGTCGCCGCGCACCTGGCGCAGCTCGGTCGCCGCGTCACGCGGCAGCAGACTCGTCAGCCACTCCTGGGTTATGACATTGGTCTCATCGAGGGTCTCGCCCACATCGATATCGCGCGCCGCGACGCATACCTCGACGCGATCGCCACCGTACTTGGCCAAGGTCTCAGCCTGGACCTGTTCGGCTTGTGAGCGGATCGATGAGCCATAAACCATGCAGAGCAGAGCAGCGAGCACGCCCGCGACCAGACTGATGGCGATGCGCTTGCTCTTGTTCACGGCCGCTCCTCTCATGGCAGTGCCGGGCGAATGCCCGTACCACCATTGTCTGGGCGGTCAGAGTGCAAAGCGGCGCAATCGCAATCTTGGTTTTCGATGTCAAACCAATCGCTGACCAAAAGCTGACCAGCCCGTCAAGCTCGTGGCAAGGTTTTGGTCAGCACGTCAGCAAACTGCATGTTTCGAGGCTTTTCCGCAGCAAAAAGCCGTCTCCCGAACAGTTGGGAAACGGCTGTCATAGGAAAAATCAATTACAGATGGACATCGGGATCGAGCATTTGAGCACTCACGCGCATGGATGACGCCAGGTTTTGGAACGTTTCCAGACGCAGGCTATCGATCTGCCCGGCGTCCTCGGCCTCGCGAACGGCGCAACCCGGCTCATGGGTATGCGTGCAATCGCCAAACCGGCACGCGCGCGATGCCTCGACAATCTCGGGGAAGGCGCGGGCCAGTCCCCGCTCGTGACCCACGAGCGGTAGGCTGCGCAGGCCCGGGGCATCGGCGATCACGCCGGCGTCGCCCGGCAGCGTCACCATCACGCGCGCGACGGTAGTGTGACGGCCCTGGTCGTCGCGTTCGCGCACACCGCCGGTCGCCAACGTATCGTGGCCCAGCAGCGCATTGAGCAGCGTCGACTTGCCGGCACCCGACTCGCCCAGAATCATGGCGCAGCTCCCGGCAGGCACGCAGGCACGGACCTCGTCCAGGCCGCGGCCCTCGGCAGAGGACGTCACGATCACGCGCACGTCCGGACCCACCAGGCGGCGCACGCGGTCCAGATCGCGCTCGAGTTCCTCGGCATCGCAGCGGTCAGCTTTGGTGAGTACCACCACCGGCTCGGCATCGCAGTCGAGCGCCAATACCAGCGAACGCGCCACACGGTCGAGCAGCACCTCGCCGGCACCGAGCGCCTGCACGATTAGCACGCTATCCACGTTGGAGCAGAGCACCTGGCGCTCTCCGCGGGCACGGCCGCGCCAACGCTCAAAGCTCGTACGGCGCGGCAGCACGCATTCAATCACGCCCATATCGTGCCCGGGAGCGCGGCGCACCGCCACACGATCGCCCACGGCAGGCAGCAGGACCTCGTCCCCACCGCGCGACTTGGCAAATCCCACGGCATGCTCGGCGCGGAAGGTATCGTCGGCAGTCGCCACCAGTGGAAACCCGCGATCCAAGCGCACCACGGCGCCAAGCTGCATCTGCTCGGGCTCCTCGACATGCGCGCAGAAATCATCAAAGGCAGCCTGCTGGGCTTCATCGACCGGCAGGTCATCAAACGCCGGAACGTCCCGCAGCGCGTCAAGCCCCGGTACACTCGCCAGCAACTCCTCAGCAGATGCGGGAGCCTCGGTCGCGAGCTTCCGACGACGATCGCGCTTAGCCCGCGCCCCCGTCGTCTTTTTCTTCGCTTTAGCCTTAGCCTTGCCCACAAGCGCCTCCCAGCACAAAACCACACAACTGAGCAGGTATTTTAAATCAAAAAGAGCTGGCCGGGCAAAGCCCGACCAGCTCACAAACTTTCCCTCAGCCAATGGTCCCGAGAGGTTATCCGAAGGCCCGCCCGCCGGGAGGGGTTTCTTCCGAGCGATCCCGCAGCGCGAAGCGCGAGGACCAGCGAGGAAGAAACCCCGCAGGCGGTCGGGCCGGTGGGAAGGATGGCCTTTCGACCTACTCCTTCTCGACCGCGCGCATGATCGCCTTGTAGATCTCCATCAGCGGGATGATCAGGAAGGCCAGGCCCAGGGCAGCGACAACGCCCTTGAGCTCAAGCGTCACGGGGCCAAAGAACATCTCGGCAAGCGTCGGCTGCACGGTTACGATCACCGTCAGCACCAGTGCCAGCGCGGCGGAAGCCCACAGCCACTTGTTCTGCTTCTTCATGGTGAACAGCGACGCACGACGGCTGCGCATATTGAAGCAGTGGAAAATCTCGACCATGTTGAGCGTGATGAACGCCATCATCACGCCTTCCTCGTCGGCATTGCCGGCGATCATATCGGCGATGTGGATGTAGCCCATGTCAAAGTACACGCCCACAAAGAAGCTCGCCAGCACCAGCACGGTGATGATAAGGCCCTGGACCACACAGTCCAGGCCCATATGTCCGGCAAAGACACCGTCCTTGGCGTTGCGCGGCTTGCGCTTCATGATGTCGCCCTCGGCGTCCTCCATGCCCAACGCGAGCGCGGGGAAGCAGTCGGTGACCAGGTTCACCCACAGCAGCTGCACCGGCTGGAAGATGGTAAAGCCGATGAGCGTGGCGATAAACACCGAGAAGACCTCGGCAAGGTTAGCCGAAAGCAGGAACTGGATGACCTTGCGGATGTTGTCGTAGATGCGACGACCTTCTTCGCAGGCGCCGATGATGGTAGCGAAGTTGTCATCGGCAAGTACCATGTCGGCGACGTTCTTGGTGACGTCGGTACCGGTGATGCCCATACCAACGCCGATGTCGGCGCGCTTGATGGACGGGGCGTCGTTGACGCCATCGCCTGTCATGGCCACGATCTGGTCGCGCGACTTCCAAGCCTCGACGATACGGGTCTTGTGCTCGGGCTGGACACGGGCGTACACGCCGTAGTCTTCGATGTGCGCGTCGAGCTCCTCGTCGCTCATGCGATCGAGGTCGGCACCGGTGATGGCATGGCTGCGATCGGTGACGATTCCCAGCTGCTTGGCAATGGCCACGGCGGTGTCGATATGGTCACCCGTGATCATGACGGTGCGGATACCGGCGTCGTGCGCCTCGCGGATAGCGTCGGCCACCTCGGGACGGACCGGGTCAATCATGCCGGACAGGCCGCAGAAGACCAGGTCGTGCTCGAGCGCAGCGGGGCTGCAGTCGCTCGGGACCTCGGTGTAGGTGCGGCTTGCCAGCGCCAGCACGCGCAGGGCCTCGTCGGCCATGGCCTTGTTGGCGGCCACGAGCTCAGCACGGCGCTCCTCGGTCAGGGGGACGACCTTATCGCCCTCGTAGATATGGGTGCACAGGCCGATCACCACGTCGGGCGCGCCCTTGGTGTACTGCTCGTACTCGCCGTCCAGGGTCTCGACGATCACGGACATCATCTTGCGACCCGAGTCGAACGGGGCCTCGCCCACGCGCGGGTGCTCGGCAGTCAGGCCAGTGAGGCCCGCCTTGCCGGCATCGTTGACGAGCGCGCACTCGGTCGGCTCGCCCACGGCCTCGCCCAGCTCCTCATCCCACTGGGCATCGGAGCACAGCGCCATGCCGGCCAGGAACTTCTCCTTGGGCGCAGCGAGCTCGTGCTTGACGACGGTCATCTTGTTCTGGGTAAGGGTACCGGTCTTGTCGGAGCAGATGGTCTGTGTGCAGCCAAGGGTCTCGACGGCGGAAAGCTTACGAATAATCGCCTGGCGCTTGGCCATCTTGGTCACGCCGAGCGAAAGCACGATGGTCACGACGGCGACCAGGCCCTCGGGGATGGCGGCGACGGCAAGCGAGACGGCGACCATAAAGGTGTCGAGCAGGGCGGTCGGGTCGGTAAGAACGTTGCCCACGCCGTGGCGGATGATATCAACGCCAAAGATGACGACGCAGATGACGATCACCATGATGGTGAGGATGCGGCTGAGCTCGGCGAGCTTCACCTGCAGCGGCGTGAGCTCTTCCTTGGCCTCGGCCAGGGCGCCGGCGATCTTGCCCATCTCGGTGTTCATGCCGGTGCCGACCACGACGGCGCGACCACGGCCGTACACGACGGTGGAGCCCATATAGCACATGTTCTTACGGTCGCCGAGCGGCACGTCATCGGTGCCCGCGGCGAGCTCGATCACGTTGGCGTGCTTCTCTACGGGCACGGACTCGCCGGTGAGCGCGGCCTCTTCGATCTTCATCGTGGCGCTCTCGAGCACGCGGCAGTCGGCCGGGACGGAGTCGCCCGCCTCGAGCATGATCACGTCGCCGGGCACGAGCTCGGCGCTCGGCAGGTGCACGAGCTTGCCGTCGCGCAGCACCTTGGACTGCGCCGCACTCATCTCCTGCAGGGCCTCGAGGGCCTCCTCGCTCTTGGCTTCCTGGACCACGCCCAGCACCGAGTTGACGATAACGACGAACATGATGATGGCGACATCGGCAAAGTCGGGCTCGCCCTTGACCATGCCCGTGAGCGCACTGATGACGGCGGCAACGATCAGCATGATGACCATGGGGTCGGCCATCTGCTCAAAGAAACGCTTCCACAGCGGCGTCTTCTCGGCTTCCTCGAGCTTGTTAGGGCCTGTCTTGGCGAGGCGCGAAGACGCCTCGTCGTTGCTCAGGCCGAGGTTCTCATCGACACCTTGGTCGCTGAGCACCTCCGCCGCGGCGGACAGGTATTCCTTTTGCATATAGAGTCCCCTCCTGGGATTCGGGCCACTCAGCAGATTGATGCCCGATCATAATTCCCAGGAGAAGGGCAAGGGCTCATCAAGGCTGCCGTGCTGAGCGGCAGTTGATAGTGGAGCTATGGTACCCCAAAGCGACGCGTCTAGCCAAAACAATCGGTTTGGAAATATGGTCCGCACGCAACGGTGCAGACCGTGTGATGCTCAACATTGGTAAAACGTTTTTTCTTCGGCACATCGCCGAACTGACATATCTCCCAGATAGCAGCGGTTGGAGTGGTTGGTAAAGATTTTTCATATACCGTTTTTCCCGCAAAAAATGAACTTCCATTTCGGCATACGGTCGATTTTTTGGGGTATTCGGTCGGCATTTCGTTATAATCATCTCGGTTTTATTTCTTATGGTTTATCTATCAGCGCAAGACGATGTCAGATGGAGGTCTGAATGTACAAGCGCACTAAGATTGTATGCACCATGGGTCCCGCCTGCGATAGCGACGAGACCATCCGCGAGATGATCAAGGCGGGCATGAACGTCGCCCGTTTTAACTTCTCGCACGGCTCCTACGACGAGCACCACGGTCGCATCGAGCGCGTCCGCCGTATTTCCAAGGAGCTCGGTCTGCCTGTCGGCATCCTGCTCGACACCAAGGGCCCCGAGGTCCGCACCGGCCTTCTGGTCGACGGCAAGAAGGTTGCCGTCAAGACCGGCGATAAGATCGTCGTCACCGCTCAGCCCACGTCCGAGGATTTCCACGGCACCGCTGAGCACATCTCCCTCGACTACCTGGCTCTGCCTTCCGAGGTCGAGAAGGGCTCCCTCATCCTGATCGATGACGGCCTGGTTGCCCTCGAGGTCGAGTCCGTCAGCGGCCAGGACATGACCTGCGTCGTTAAGAACGACGGCCTGATCGGCGAGCGCAAGGGCGTCAACATGCCCAACGTCAACATCTCGCTGCCCGCCATCACCGAGCGCGATCGTCAGGACATCCTCTTTGGCCTGACCGAGAACATCGACTACATCGCCGCTTCCTTCATCCGTGACGGCGAGTCCGTCCGCGGCATCCGCAAGCTTTGCCGCGAGAACGGTGGCGAGCACGTGACGATCTTCCCGAAGATCGAGTGCGCCCTGGGCGTCGAGAACTTCGACGAGATCCTCGAGGCTTCCGACGGCATCATGGTCGCCCGTGGCGACCTGGGTATCGAGATCAAGCCCGAGCTCGTTCCGCACATCCAGAAGGAGATCATCGCCAAGTGCAACGCGGCCTACAAGCCCGTTATCACCGCTACGCAGATGCTCGACTCCATGCAGCAGAACCCGCGCCCGACGCGCGCCGAGGTTGCCGACGTTGCTAACGCCATCTACGACGGCACCGACGCCGTTATGCTCTCTGGCGAGTCCGCTGCCGGTAAGTACCCGGTCGAGGCCGTCAAGATGCAGGCCAGCATTGCTCTCGAGACCGAGAAGTACCTCCCGGCCCACGCTCCGCTCGAGGTTCCGGCCGATGCTCACGGCACCCGCGTCGTCAACAACGTTGTGGGTATGTCCGCTGTGAACATGGCCACCACCGTTGGCGCCAAGTGCATCACCGTGCCGACGACCACCGGTCGTACCGCTCGCCTGATCTCGCACTTCCGTCCCAACATGCCGATCTGCGCGTTCTCCCGCCACGAGTGGGCCGTCCAGCAGATGATCATGTACTGGGGCGTTATCCCGCACCAGGCCGAGATTACCCAGGGTACCGTCAACGGCACGATCGTCAAGGCGATCGAGACCGCTAAGGAGCTCGGCTACGTCGAGGCCGGCGATCTGACCGTCGCTACCGCCGGCGATCCCCGCATGAGTGTTCAGCTCGAGGACAAGGTCTCCTCGACCAACGTCGCTTACGTCGCTCAGGTGCGCTAAATCGCACTTGCAAGCACGCTTGCATTGCAAAAGGGCCCGGAAGGCTTTGCCTTCCGGGCCCTTTTTAGACCTTCTTCGTATGCCGCATCATCGATTTGTGTTCAGTCGCAAGCCTCTCCGATGCCGAGCGCACCACCGAAGACGCCCTGCGACGGGAGCCGTTGGTCAATTGGAATGAACTGTTCACCGTTAAGCCGGCCGGCTAGCAGCTAGCGATCAGGGGGACTGCGGGAACGTCAGAAGCAGCAACGCGAGCCGCAAATCCCGCCTCGGTCAGCTCGATGACCTCGGTAAACGTTGTATCGAAAAACTCCTCAGTTAGCAAGCGATACGGCGGATGATCGGGCTGGCCGGGGTTTTCGCGTACAATCTCGTGCATGACGCCGATAGTCTTGAGCACATATTCTTTATGGATGGGATACTGCCCAAAACGCGTCGCAGCGGTATAGAGGCGATCGGTCGCACGCGGAATGGAAACGATGCCCAGCGTCTTGCCAAACCAGTCAAAGTCGCCTTGCTTTTTAATGCGGAATTCCTCGCACGGCTTGCCGCCGTGCGCCTCCAGGTACTGATTCACGCGCGTATTCCATACGGTATCCGCCACCAGATGCGACCAGACGCCCAGCGTCAAATCGAGCAGCGACTGCGCCACGTCACCGGGCGCGAGCGAAAGCTCGCTAGCACCGGGACCAGCAACCGGCTCGGCGTCCTTGTAGCGTTGGGGATAATGCACCCGATTGAGTCGCTCGCGCTCCTCGGCGATCGAGGTCGCGGCAGCCGGCGTACCAACAGACGCCCCTTTGAGCAGCGGCGCCACATAGGTATCCCAGAACTCGTGCTCGCGCGGCTTAGGGATAGGCTCGGGGTTTGCAAAGTGCGTAATGCGATACGGAATGGGATCAGCGATACCAGGGACCATATAGCCCACGAAGATATCCGGAACCACGCAGCCAAACAAAAAGGCATTGCGGTCGCGCACGCTATTGGCAAGCGCGCCGGTGCACTCCAGCAAACGCTCCGTCTGAGCGATATGAATGTTCCAGCTTGGCATAGCCACCCCCATAAAAACCTGGATAACTATACCATCACGGCAAAGCCGCGCGGGCCGCTACGCACGCTCTACGCAGCAACTATTCCGCAGCGCCGCTCTCGGTTCCATACGAAGACACCGGCGCCTCGACCACATGGTGATATCGATCGATATAGATGGCGCGGGCACCCAGGCGTCGTACCAAATCCTGATGGTGCGTGCTCATCAAGACCGTCTTACCGGCAGCAACATAGGCCAGTAGAAAGTTGACCACGATGTCGCACGAGTCCTCGTCAAGTCCGTTGGTAGGCTCGTCGAGCACCAGGATATCGGGGTTCATCGACACGACGGCAGCCAGCGCCACGCGCTTCTTTTGCCCGCCCGAAAGCTGATAGGGCGAGGCATCGACCAGATCGGCAACCTGGAACAGCTCCATGGCATCGCGCACGCGGCGCTCGAGCTCGTCTGCCGGCAGCCCCATCTGCGCGGGACCAAAAGCAACTTCCTCGCCCACCGTAGCGCAGAACAGCTGGGCGTCGGCATTTTGAAACACAAAACCTACGCGCTGATGAAAACGCTGAGCGGCCGCGGAATCCTTTAGAAACGCCGCGTCGATCGCGTGCCCGTCAAACAGGTATGCCCCTGCGTCCGCGAGTTCAAGGCCGTTAATAAGGCGCATAATCGTCGTCTTACCGCAGCCGTTGGGACCGAGCAGGGCAACGAGTTCACCACGATCGACCTGCAGCGACACACCATCGACAACCGTATGGCCCGCATAGGAGAACACCACGTCGCGCAGCTCGATGAGCGGCGTGGCCTCGGCGCCGCCCGCACCGTTCGTGCCCGCCGCACTATTCATATCGATCGTCAAAACGTCGCCCTTCCCTAGTTGCATCCCCAGCCGGAACCAGCAGCGCCTACAGCACCGCGCACAACACGGCGAGCAGAACCACGCCGGCCGCATAGACCGCATCGCGCCAGCCAAACCCGGCGCGTGCAGGCGCCGGGTACACGCCGGCAAAGCCGCGGCAAAGCATAGCCTCGTCCATCGCGCGGCTGCACTCCATCGCCTTGATAAACGTCATGCCCATGATACCCGCCAGCGAGTCGGTGCGCGAAAAACCCGCAGGCGCGGAACCGACGCTGCGCAGCATGACCGATTCGCACAGATCGTGCGCTGTGCGTCCCAGCACCTCGATATGCTTGAGCGCCATATCGAAAGTAAAGATGACCTCGTCGGGCAGGTGCAGCATCTTAAGCGCCGCCGACATGCGGCTCCAGGTGAGCGTCCACGAAACGCCCAGCACGAACGACACGTTAATGAACGTCTTGAGCGCGATCTTGAGCATGGCGCCCGCGGCAGAAGCGCCCAGCAGCAGGGCAGGCAGTGCCAGAACCACCGCAAGCCCCGTGGCGCCGAGCGCCGGTACAAAGGTCGCACGCAGCCCGCGTACGGGGCGCACGGCAACGAGCACCAGCGCGATGGCCGCCATCAACATGAGGTACAGCGGGCTCTGCGTCAGACACACGCACAGGACGCAAACGAACATCCCCACCAGGCGCACCGGAGCCGAAACGCAAGAAAGGGCGCGGTCGACCATCGACCCGCCCTCGTGCGCGCCTCCACCCAGGCGAACCCGCTCAAGCAGGCTCGCCAGGTGCAGGACATTCTTTTGCATCACACGATGCCGAGCCCCCGCGGGCTCGTAACGCTCCTCGGCCGCAAGCCAACTAGGCAGCTCGGCTATTGCCATGAGCACCGCTTTCCTTGACCGTCAGCGAGACCAGGCGGAATGTGATGGTGAGCACCGCCACGCCAATCACGCCCGAAAGAATATACATCGCAGCCTGGCCGGCAAAGCCAAGGCCCTGCTCCTCGGAATAGGCCTGCAGATAATCGCCCGTGGGCAGGGCGTCGGCAAAGGTCGGGGTGTCGAGGCCGACCGAAGCCTGCAGGCTGTCGTCGCCAGCCTCCTGAACGGCGGTCGCGGCGCCCTCGGCGTCCCACTCACCCCAGGCGTCACCGGTGGCGAGCAAGCCGAGCGGCGTAGCCACGACAAGCACGGCGACCAGAATGAGCGTGGGAATCAGGGAAGTCTTCTTGGCGGTACCATCGGCGGCAAGCTGGCCATCGGCGGCTTCGGGGCCGACGATAATGCTCGGCGCCGTCTTCTTAATGAAGCCGTAGATGGCGGCCGTCGCCACGCCCTCGATCACGCCGGCAACCAGCATATGCGGGATCAACATGGCCGGAATAGCCACGGACAGCGGGAAGGGGCAGTACAGAGGGGCGCCCGAAGCGTTGGTGAAGAGCATCGGCTGAATACCAAACTCGATTGCCGCGCACAGGGCCGCCAGGCACAGGCCGACCCAACCGCTCACGATGGCAGAAACCGAGGTGCCCCAGCTCTTGTCGTGCAGACGGCTGTTGAGCGCACGGAACACGATAGCAGCGACAAACGGCAGCACAAAGGCCATGTTAAAGCAGTTGGCGCCAAACGACAGAACGCCGCCGTCGCCAAACAGCAGCGCCTGCAGCGCCAGAGCGACCGAGACAGCGATAGCCGCGGCCTCGGGGCCCAGCAGCAGCGCGATGAGTGCGCCGCCGACGGCGTGACCAGTGGTACCGCCGGGCAGCGGAACGTTGAACATCATGAGCAAGAAGGAGAATGCGGCGCAGATGCCCAGGAACGCCATATGCTCGCGATCGAGCGTGGCGCGCACCTTTTTGATGCAGTGAACCCATACGGGCACCATCGCCACCGCCATAACGGCATCGGTCTGCGGGGACAGATAATTATCGGGAATATGCATGAGCCCTCTCAATCAGAACGTTGTGTGTTACGTTTCCAACAATCCGTAACACCGACTCTGCATACTAACAAAAAGGCGCACCGCCCACAACGCAGCACGCCCTTGCAATACGTACGTTATTAGCCCAGGTCCACGCACCGCCCAATAAAGGGCCCATGCACTCCCAACTTTCCGGTCACCCGGAAGAAGGTGCGGTCCGCTCGCAACAAGGTGAACGCAGGAACCCGCCCCCGAGAGGGGTTTTCTAAGGCAACATCCCGCAGCCGCGAAGTGGCGAGGACGTTGCCGTGAAAACCCCGCAGGGGGCGGGTTCCGAACAGCAAAGATTACGAGCGGACTTCGCCGTTTACGCCCTTGCACACCTTGGTGACGATCTTCTGGTGCGCCTTCTCGACCTCTTCGCTAGTAAGCGTGTGGTCGTCCGAGCGATACGTGAGCGCAAAGGCCATGGACTTCTTGCCCTTGCCGATACGAACCGGATCGCGGTAGACATCGAACAGGCGCACGCCCTCGAGCAGCTTGCCGCCGGCGCTGGTAATACGGCGCTCAAGATCCTCGCAGGTCACGGCATTGTCGACCACAATGGCAAGGTCGTGCTCAACGGCCGGGTACTGCGAGAACTCGCGGTAGTTCTCCTGGTTGCGGGCGCCCTTGATCAGCTTGTCCAGGTCAAGCTCAAAGGCAACGACAACCTCGTCGATGCCGCAGGCCTCGCGCGCCTCGGGGTGGATCTCGCCGACCCAACCCAGCACGGTGCCGCCGGACAGAACCTCGGCCGCACGACCCGGCTGCAAAAAGGCATAGCCCTCGCCCTCGACGGGACGGAAGCGAACCTTCTCGATGCGCAGCTGGGCGAGCAGCTCCTCGACGATACCCTTGCCAAAGAAGAAACGCAGTTTACGGTACTTCATGTTCCAAGACTGCTCGCTCCACTGGCCCGAGAGCACACCCGCGACGGACTTGGTCTCCTTGGGCAGGCTGGCGTTCTCGCGACCGTGGAACAGGCTGCCGACCTCGTACAGGTGCACGTTGGGCGTACCGTGCGCCTCGTTGTAGGCCACGGACTGCAGCAGGCCCGGCAGCAGCGAACGACGCATCTCGGTCTGCTCGGCCACCAGCGGGTTCATGAGCACCACGGGGCAGCCGCGGCCTTCGGTGGACATGCCAATCTTCTCCAGGTCGCCCGGGGCGGCAAAGCCAAAGGTCGTGGTCTCGTTGAGGCCGCAGGCGCGCAGGATCTCGCCGACCTTGCGGGTGAGCTTCTGCTCGCGGGTCAGGCCGCCGATGTGGTTCTTGGCAGCCGGGATGGTCGCCGTCACACGGCCCATGCCCCACAGGCGCAGGACCTCCTCGATCAGGTCAATCTCGCGCGGCAGGTCGGGACGGAAGCTCGGCGGGGTAACCATAAAGTCCTCGCCGTCGCGCTCGACGGTGCAGCCCAGACGGGTAAGCGAGCGCTCGATAAAATCGGGCTCGATGTCGGCACCGCAGATGGCATGCACGCGGGCCAGGCGCAGCTTGATGCTGTCGATGGTCTTGGGCGCGGGGAAAACATCGACATAGCCGGGAGCAACCTCGCCGCCGGCGATCTCCTCGATGAGCGCGCAGGTAACGTTGGCGACATCCACGCAGCCAGTCTCGTCAACCTGGCGCTCAAAGCGAATGGAGGCGTCGGAGATCAGCGACAGATCGCGGCTGGTGTGCGAGGTGCGACCGGCGTTGAAGCAAGCGCTCTCGACCATCACGTCGACGGTGTCGTCCTCGATCTCGGAATCCATGCCGCCCATAACGCCGGCCAACGCCGCGGGGCGCTCGCCGTCGGTGATAAGGCCCATGCCGGCGTCGAGCACGCGCTCTTCGCCATCGAGCGTCGTGAATTTCTCATCCTGCTGGGCGGCGCGAACCACCACGCGACGGTGGCCATCGCGCTCGGCAAAGGTGTCCAGGTCAAAGGCGTGCAGCGGCTGACCGGTGAGCATCATCACGTAGTTGGTGATGTCGACGATGTTGTTGTGCGGACGCACGCCCAGGGCGTTAAGGCGCTTGACCATCCAGTCGGGCGAGGGGCCGACCTTCACGTTACGTACGATGCGGGCGACGTAGCGGTCGCACAGGCCCTCGTCGGCAATCTCGACGGAAAGCTCGTCGTCGGTCGCGCGGCCGGTCTCGGCCTTGATGGCGGGCAGCTCAACGTGGAAATCGCGGTCGAAGATGGCGCCGGTCTCGCGGGCCATGCCGATCATGGACAGGCAATCGGGACGGTTGGGCGTGATCTCGCAGTCGAGCACGGTGTCGCTCGAGCCCACATACTCGGCAAACGGCATGCCGCAGGGCGTATCCTCGGGCAGGATCATGATGCCGGAGTGGTCGCCGCCCAGACCGAGCTCGCGCGCGGAGCAGTTCATGCCCATGGACACGACGCCGCGCAGCTTGCTCTTCTTGATCTTGATGTCGCCGGGCAGCTCGGCACCGATCATGGCCGTGACGATGTGGTCGCCGGCCTCAAAGTTCTGCGCGCCGCAGACAATCTGCAGCGGAGCGGGGTTGCCGTCGGCGTCGAGGTTCTTGTCGCCCACGTCGACCGAGCACACATACATATGGTCGCTATCGGGGTGCGGGGTCTTGGTGAGCACCTTGGCGGTCACCACATGGTCGAAGGACTCGCCCACGGTGTCGATCGCCTCGACCTCGGTGCCGGTACGGATATATTCGTCCGAAAGGGTCTTGGGATCCTCCGGAATATCGATCATGGTCTTGAGCCAGTCGTAAGAAACACGCATCTAGCTCTCCTTTCATACTGAAAGCCTGCGAAGAGATGCAGGTGGAAACTTCAACTTTGTGAACATTCCTTACAAAGCGAGGGTTGTCCAAGTGCGGCAGATCGGCCCGAAAGAGGAGTGCCGCGTACTTTGGTACGCAAGCGACGAATGAGCGCCGAGGTGCCGTGCTTGGGCAAGCCGCAGCCTAGAACTGATTCAAGAAACGCATATCGCCCGTCATAAGCGTTCTGAGGTCGGGCAGGTCGTAGCGCAGGGCCGCGACGCGCTCGGCGCCAATGCCAAAGGCGAAGCCGGTGTACTTCTCGGGGTCGATGCCGCAGTTGATGAGGACGTTGGGGTCGACCATGCCGCAGCCCAGGATTTCGATCCAGCCGCTGTGCTTGCAGAAGTTGCAGCCCTTGCCGCCGCACACGTGGCAGCTCACGTCCACCTCGCAGCTGGGCTCGGTGAAGGGGAAGAAGTGCGGGCGGTAGCGCGTCTTGCGGTCCTCGCCAAACATGCACTTAACAAAGTAGTCGAGCGTGCCCTTAAGATCGCCAAAGGTGATGCCCTCGTCGACGACCAGGCCCTCGATCTGGTTGAACTGCGGCAGGTGGCAGGCGTCGGCCGTGTCGGGGCGGTAGACGGTGCCCGGGCAGATCATGTAGATGGGCGGCTTTTGCGACTCCATGGTGTGGATCTGCACGCCCGAGGTCTGGGTGCGCAGCAGCACGTCGGACTCGCCGTGGGCGTGAGCCTCGGGGTGCGCGACGCTGCCGGGATTGTTGTCGACCACGTAGAACGTGTCGCGGGCCGAGCGGCTCGGGTGATCCATGGGGGCGTTGAGTGCGGTGAAGTTGTAGTAGGAGGTGTCGACCATGGGGCCGGACTCGACGGTGTAGCCGATGCCGCAGAAGATGTCCTCGGCCTCCTCGATGATCTGCTTGATCAGGTGCTGATGGCCGATCTGCGGACGGACGCCCGGCAGCGTGATGTCGACGGCGTCGTGCTCCAGTGCGCGCTTGAGGGCGGCGGCCTTCATCTCGGTGGTGCGCTCGTCGAGCATGCCCTCGATCAGCTGACGCATCTCATTGGCGCGCTTGCCCATGACGGGGCGATCCTCGGGGGCGAGCTTGCCCATCATGCGCATCAGGCCGGTGATGCGGCCCTTGCGGCCGAGCAGCGCGACGCGCGCGGCCTCGAGCTTCTCGGCGTCGTCGGCGCCTGCGACGAGCTCCTTGGCCTCTTCCTCGAGTTTGACCAGATCATCAATCAGACTCATGTCTTCCCTTTCGTCTCTCGCGCATCCGCTTGCCGAGGCAGCTGGCGCTACCCGACGCTTACGGATGCGCGGCCCGGTTCGGTAACAAAAAACCGTCCTCGGGCATGTACATTGCCCAAGGACGGTTGAATTCCGCGGTACCACCTTGTTTGACCCGGCGGATGTCTGGCCCGCCGCGCCCACTCTTTGCCCCTTTTCGCGAGGCTCACGGCTTCCCTACTGGGGCTTTGCCGCCGCGTAGCCGCGCGCCCGTTGAGGTTGCTGCTCGGGAGTGAACGCTTGGCCCTTGTCACCGCAGGAAGGCTTGCAGCCCATGACCTTCCCTCTCTTGCCGGCGACGCGGCGGGCAAAACCCTCTCCGTCAACGCATTGGGCTATAGGATAACACATTCTGCGTGCGCATCGCCGCGTTCCGTTTTGTTCGCGCTGGGTACAAAGCAGGTAGCTGTGCAAACTGACCGCACGCCCACCCGTGGCGTCCGGTCTGCGAGATTAAGGATATGGTATGGGAAAGAAACTCGATAAGAAGGCCAAGGCCGCGGAGGGCAAGGCACCCAAGGGCATGAAGGTCGATAAGGCCGTCAAGAAGTTCCGCAAGCTCGAGGGCAAGCTGTGGACCCGCGAGTACCTGCTCAAGATTGCCGAGTTTGACGGCGCGACCATTGCTCCCGCCAACGGCGCCGCAGCGCGCGCCGACGCCATGGGTACCCTCGCCGGCGAGCATCATAAGCTCCTGACCAGCGAAAAGTCTATCGAGCTCGTGCGTTCGCTGGCGCGCGAGACCGTCGCCGGCGGCAAGATCGACGACCCGCAGCTGCTCGACGAGATCCGCGTGCTCGGCCGCGACCAGCGCGAGGCGAGCGTTATCCCCACCGAGGAGGCCGAGGCCTGGACCAGGCTCACCTGCGAGGCCGACGCCGTGTGGCACAAGGCCAAGGCAGCCAACGACTGGGCGAGCTTTGAGCCCTATGTGGACAAGATCGTCGGCCAGCTTAAACATCAGGCCGAGCTCATGGACCCCAAGCGCGACCCGTACGATGTCTGGCTCGACCAGTACGAGCGCGGCCTTTCCGCCCAGAGCTTCGACGCGTTTTGCGACGAGGTCAAGGCCACCGTCGTGCCGCTCGTGCACGCCATCGGCGAGCGCGGCCAGCAGCCGGCTGCCGACTTTTTGCACGCCCACGTGCCCGAGGCTGCCCAGCGCGCCATGAGCTTCGACTTGATGAAGCTTGTCGGCCTGAACCTGGACGACACCACGCTTGCCTTTACCGAGCACCCGTTTAGCGAGGGCTTCTCGGTGGGCGACGCGCGCATCGCCACGCACATCTACGAGGACGACTGCATCTCCAACGTCTACAGCATCATCCACGAGGCGGGACACGCCATGTATGAGCTGGGCGTCAATCCTGCCTATGCGCGCACCTGTCTTGAGGGTGGCACCTCCATGGGCATCCACGAGAGCCAGAGCCGCTTCTTCGAGAACACCGTGGGTCGCAGCCGCGCCTTTATGGGACCGCTGCTCGAGGTGCTGCGCCGCCACGCACCCGAGGTCTACGGCGACGTCGACGAGGACACGCTCTACCACGCCGTGAACATCGCTCAGCCGTCGCTGATCCGCACCGAGGCCGACGAGCTCACCTACCCGCTGCATATTATGGTGCGCTACCAGATCGAGCGCATGCTGTTTGCCGGCGAGGCCACGGCCAAGGACATCCCCGCGCTTTGGAACCGCTTTATGAACGAGTACCTGGGCATTCCCGTTCCCGACGACACGCACGGCTGCCTGCAGGATACGCACTGGAGCGGCGGCTCGTTTGGCTACTTCCCCACCTATGCGCTGGGCAGCGCCTACGATGCCATGTTTGTGCCGGCCATGTGCCGCGACGGTGTCGACCTCAACGGCGCCTGCGCGAGCGGCGACTTGGCACCCGTCCGCGCCTGGCTCGGCGGGCACATTT
Organism: uncultured Collinsella sp.; assembly: GCA_959599095.1. Lineage (GTDB taxonomy): Bacteria > Actinomycetota > Coriobacteriia > Coriobacteriales > Coriobacteriaceae > Collinsella. Next base: position 61,275 of record CAUGGC010000013.1, read on the forward strand.
GGCAGTGGGGCCGCGCCAAGGACGCGCCGGAGCTCATCAAGGGCGCGTGCGGCATGGCCTTTGACGCCCGCTACTACTGCAGCTACCTGCAGGACAAGTTCACCACGCTGTATCAGCTGTAAGGCCTTGAAGGCCGGCAGTTAGGGACGTTCCTTTTAATATGAGCAGGACATTGTCAAGAGGCAAAATCGGGCC
>CAUGGC010000014.1 GCA_959599095.1 uncultured Collinsella sp.
GTCGCCAAGGACTTCGACTTCTGCGACATCGACACCTTCGACATGTCCGACCCGGCGGCCTACTCCAAGTACGACTGGTCGCTCTACGGCACCGTGATCAACTGCGGCGCCTACACCGCCGTGGATAAAGCCGAGACCCCCGAGGGCCGCGCGGCCGCCTGGAAGGCCAACGCGACCGGCCCCGCCCTGCTCGCGCGCACCTGCGCCGAGCACGGGATCACGCTCGTCCACGTGTCCTCCGACTACGTCTTCGACGGCACCGCCGAGGTGCACGACGAGGAGGAGCCCCTCAGCCCGCTGTCCGTCTACGGCCAGACCAAGGCCGCCGGCGACATCGCCGTGGCCGGGTGCCCGCGCCACTACATCATGCGCAGCTCCTGGGTCATCGGCGAGGGGCACAACTTCGTCAAGACCATGAGGGCGCTCTCCGACCGCGTCGCCGACCCGGAGGACAAGTTGGAGCAGGTCACCGTCGTGGACGACCAGCTGGGACGCCTGACCTTCACGCGCGACATGGCGCAGGCAATCTTCCACGTGCTGGGGAGCCGCGCCCCCTACGGCACCTACGACTGCACCGGCTCGGGTGCGGTCAGGTCCTGGGCGGACATCGCGCGCGCCGTCTTCGAGGCCGCCAACGGCAACGGGGAGAAGGTCGTGCCGGTCAGCACCGCCGACTACTACGCCGGCGCCGCCGGCCCCGTCGCCCCGCGCCCGGTCCACTCCGCGCTCGACCTTTCCAGGCTCGAAGCCGTGGGCTTCCGCATGCCCGACTGGGAGGAAGAGCTGGGGGAGTACCTCAAGACGCTCTAGCAGATTAGCGGCTCGTCGGGAAAGCTGGCGAGCCGCTATTTAATTAATCTTTAGCATTTTGCATCTCGACTTAGGGCCTTCTTGCCGACATGTTAATCCAAATCCAGCAGTTTCCGCTGCAGTCAGCATGCTCGATTCGATTTTTGGCCAATCCAAGGTCTATGAGTCTTTTTGCCAATGGTATGTCCCCTGCGGCCCAACAAAGGTCTGGCCATTTGGAAACGCAATTGCACGCAGCGAGTTCAAATAGTGCTGAGTCGCCTCGTCCATATCTTTACCTCCTTTCGGGGCTCGATTTACAACCCATATATTTGGCTATCTGCCAAATACCATCGTGCGGGATTGAGCCACCTTGTGTCCCTCAAATCAATGAGTATGGCGAGAGCGCTGTTGAAAACGACTACAGCGCCCACTCTTCATTTAGGTTAAAGGCTTACAACCCGATCACAAACCTCCAACGCAGCAGATCGATGCGTGACGATGATGACGGTATGGCCGAGATTTCGCATACGATCCAGCATTTCTCGCTCGGTCTTGGGGTCGAGGGCCGATGTGCGTTCATCGAGCAGAAGCACGGGGGAGCCGGAGTAGACCGCACGCGCAACGGCAAGGCGTTGCTCCAGGTCTCCGTACCAGTTGTCGCTGGTGTCGTCCCAGGTTAGGTCCATCTGGCACCATTTGCCGTCGATCTTTACGGCGTTCCAGGTGTGGCCGTTGCCGGTGACGCGGCCGTTGGCGATGCCCGCGGCGTCAAGGAGCTTGGAGTAGATGCGCTGGTAGCTCTCGCAGGTGCCCTGGTGGCGCGTGAGGCCGCTCTCGGCCGAGCACCAGTTGAGGTTGTGGTCGTACTCCAGCTGGTCGAGCGTCCAGTCGTGGAGCCACAGCGCCATATCGTATTCCGAGCCGTCTGTCTCTTGCCTGCATAGGTCCACGGCGTCGTTGACGATCTGCGTGACGCTTGGGCGGGCGGCATCGTTTACGGTCACCTCTGCCGTGGTGTGCAGGTAGTAGATCCCCTTGTCGTTTTGGGGGTCGTTTCTGTCGTTGTCCATAAAGTAGAAGTAGATGCGGTACGTGCCCGATGCCGTGAAGTCAAAGGTAAAGTCGTGGCCCGCGGTGCCCAGGTTGCAGTAGCTGGCCCATACCGGGCGCGACGGGTCGCAGACGCTTTCATGGCTGCCGCCGTCCCAATAGGTGGGCACGTCCATGCGCGCCTTGGCCTGGGACGAGCCGTTGGCTTGGGTTACGTGGAAGGTCGTCGGGGTGCCCGCGGGGGCGTCGTTCCACGAGACGGTGAAGGTGACGCCGTTTTGGGTTGCCGTGGCGGAGTGGGCGTAGGTGGTTTGTGACGTGGCGGAGATTGCCTCGGGCGCGGGGTTGGCTTGGGCTCGGAGGGATGGGGCGGGGGCTGTGGCGGCCGCGCCGGTTGCGGCGGTGGTGTCGGGGGTGGCGGCGTCTGCGGCGTTAGCGGCGGTGGTGCCGCCAGCGCTTTCCGTGTTGACTGCGCTGGTGCCGGTGGATGTTGCGGTGCTGTCTTCTACGGTATCTGCTGTCGCATTTGTGTTGGTGCCGGTTTCCGCCTTGTCTGTGTCGCTGTTCGTGGCGTCGGCTTGCGTCTGCTGCTCGGCTGTTGCTGGAGGCTGGATGGCTTCCGCAATGGCCGCCATGGGCATCGTCGCGCCGACCATGGACGTGCACGCGATCGCGCAGAGCAGGTAGTAAAGGGGTCGTTTCATAGCGGAGCCTCTCGGTGAGCAGCCAATAGGGTCCGAAGGCAGCTCCAGGCCAGCACTCCGCACATATTTTTTGGGGTTTATTTTACGGGAACACCAGTCAACATCAGCGAACTTTCTGGGGAATGTTGGGGAGGGGAGGGATGGCTGATTGCCCGGTGACGTTGTGGATCGCGTCTGGTTGACTATGCTCGATGCGGCAACTCCAGCATGAGACCGCCTTGTGCATCTTCGAGGCTCGGCACCGAGGCCTTCCAGGAAAAGTTTGCGATGCTGCTGCCTAGATCAAGCTCTACATGGTCGTATTCTTCATTTTTGCAGCCAGGGTGGTTCTCGTCGGGTATAAGAAGGCATTCGACCGGTTGCGACCCGATGATTCGATACTCCTTCTGATATGCGTACTTGGGCGTTTTGATAACGAGATTGTGCGGGATGCCCTCAAAGATCTCGCGGATTAGTTTTGGCCCGGGGATGCCGTAGGAGATGGAACCGTGGGCGTAGATGCTTCCGCCGTCGGCGGTGTGTCTGTCGGCGAGGTACGCGAAGCTGTCGTACTGTACAATGCCGATCCACCCGTCCGCGCACCCGAACTCCTGGATCATTCGCATCGGGATTTTCACGGCGTTGTCGACGATATCGTTCTCGCGGACCGTGTACATGCAGATTTCGGACCTCGAGCGTTCGGCTGCTTCAATGAACCGTATATCTTTCGCTGGGGCCAGGGGCGCGGCCATCTGTTCTTTCTTCCCGTGGTGGCTAGCCATAGTAGCCAGCACGGGAAGCTGTACAGCGAGGGTCGCGCCCCGGTTCCCGGGGCGCGACCCTATTGATTTATTTGCTCAATTTTTCGTGCCCATGGCGCTTATTTCCTGGTAATCACTCGGACCACTTCATGGTTAACATCAACACCTGTCCTTCAGGCGAGTGGGACCGCAGAACTGTACGGCATAGGCGAGGACAACACGCGCCAGCTCCATGAGGCCGGAAACTATCGATAGGGGGTACCGGGGCTCATGCCGGACCACGCGAGCAAGCAATCACTGATCATTCGTCAAGATTTTCATAACCCTGTCTGAAAGTATCGCTAATCCGTCTTTATCTCGCTTATAGGTAAATACCCTCCTGTGGCTGATATCAAAAGGCAGCTGGGGAACATCATCTTTGCATATCAAAATGGCCTGCTTGCCCCTTCCGATCGCATAGCCCACTTCGAACATGACGTTTGGATTCAGATTGGTAATATCAGCAATTACCAAAGAGCTAGACGCAATCAAATTAAATATGTCTTCCGTAATATCTACGGGAGTCAACATCTCGTCTACGCGCATGCATTTCTTACCCGCCCTCTTAGAGCCTTTGACCAACGCTAAATATACAGGGTCGATAGAAGGGTCTTCGGTGAATGGCATCATGACGGCAATTAAATTTGGATCACACGCAGAAGACGCTTCAGGTTCGACCGGCAAGGGACGGTCATCAAGAAACTTTGAAAACAGGCGAAAAGGGTCCCCTTCGCAAAGCCTCCAATGAGTACGTTTATTTTCCCAATAGTTTTCATCGAGCAAGCCGAGATCCAATAAGGCATGCGATGGAAACTGCAGAACGGGTGAAGAAATTACTGGGTTTATCGACGGAGAGTCCATATAGCCCAGCCTGGCCATGGCGCCCATATCGTCCGACTCAAATTCACGCGCCATAACAGTAGGAAGCTGAGCGAGGGCATTAAAATCAAAGCTGGTGGAAGTTCTATAGCGGTCCGCCAGCTCATCGGGAGTTCGCTCAAACATTCTAGAAGTCAACATGGGCAGGGTTTCATCAGCACGGATAATCAAATTAAACAGCATTCACATCACACCCTATGAAAAGAAACGGCTAAACGACTGAAAAAATAGTACTCTTTTAGTCTGTCTCGGAGCAGAGCCAATTGTGCTCGGTAATCTCAGCGGCCTTGTTCCTGATAGAGCATTGAGGCACCGTCAAGATTCTTTCGCAAATTGATTTAGCCGTCCTCGGTACCGTCCTCTTCTAGCCTTCCGCCTTTCCCTTCAGCTCGTCCATCTCCTCTAGTTTGGACATGTCCAGCCCCTTCTCTTGCCCCACTCGTGATCCACTGTGTACTTCAGCCTCGCCGTCACCAGCATGAGGGGCGAGTTGCCGTCCGGGAAGGTCCCGACGACTCTCGTCCTCCTCCTGATCTCGCGGTTAATGCGCTCGATCCCGTTGTTCGTCCTGATCCGGCGCCAGTGCTCCGGCGGGAATTCCGTGTAGGCAGCGTCTCGGCGAACCCGTCGCGCACCGTCCTTGTGGCCGCCCCGCGGAGCTTCGGCACGCTGAACTCGACTTACTCGGCCCCGGTGACGAGATTTCTCGCGTAGTGGCTGCTGCGGTAGGCCTCCCGGCCCGCCGTCCTCTCATAGCGCTCGGCCCCGACAAGCTCGGACGCCTCCTCTTTGGGCAGCGCGTCGAGCGACCCATCGTCGATCGATACGATGTTCGCAGACGGGGCTCGTGCCCCTTACGTCGATGATTTGTTGTTTGGTCGCCTGAACTCATATGACGACGCGTGAACCGTGTTCCTCTATGTGTTTGTCAATTTGTGAAAGAAATTATGTGTCACCTCCTTATGCGCAACTACTTTCCCTATGGGTTATTAAGGCTTCCCGAGACGGATTGTTGGTCGTTGGAGATTGGTTTGCCCAACTGGGCTTAAGGTCCTTGATCTGGATTTCCCAGTCGCCCTACAACGCTCTTGCAATGAGTGTTGTAGCGGTCATTGCTCAAACGTTTCTGGCAATCTATGAGCTGTTTAGGAACATGAACTACTACGACATGAACGCCCCGTTTCTTGAGAACTTCTTCAACGCCGTTAAGGGTGCGGCGCTGAAGCCGTGCACTGCAATCTTGGGCGAACACGCGATACATGTGTCGTGCAAGAAGAAGGTGAGTGAAGGCGAGATGCTCAGAATATCAGGCCGTTAGGTGCTGCGATCACCCCGTTGTTGACTGTCTCAATGTGGGCGTTGTATATCATGGATTTGATGTCGGTATGAATAGGGAGAGACAAAGTGGGCGAGCTTTCCAAAGAAATTGCATCTCTGCCATCTGGTGTATTGAGTAAAGCATACGATGATGCTGTGCATCCTGTGTTCTCATCGGTCGGAGACACTCTGAGTTTAGTTCCCAGAACCGTTGGCGTATTGCTTGGCCCCTGGAAGAAATGGGTGGTTAACGGTGAGAACAATATTGAGGAGGCGATTCGGCAAATCGAAGAAAAGATGGAAGACGTCCCGGAGGATTGCTTCTGTGAGCCTGCGTCAAATGTCGTGGTCCCGGCTATTCAGCAGCTTTCATATTCGTATGACAGTCAGGACTTAAGGGGCCTGTACGTTAATTTACTCGCGTCCTCCATGGATAAAAGGGTTTCTTCTCTCGTCCATCCAAGTTTTGTTAGCATAATCGGGCAACTAACCCCCGATGAAGCCAAAATGATGTCGTGGCTCTCTAAAGGGCTCGGTAAAGATCATATTCCGGTTATTGACTTGCGCGTTGTTGAAGACGATGACATGCCAATTAAAGCTCGGTGGCGAGTGCTTTGCGAAAATTATACGAACGTATTCGATGTTATCGTTCAATGTCCTGAGAATGTGTCTTTGTATTTGAATAACTTGGAGAGACTGAAGCTGCTAAGCGGAGAAACGTACCGTTACGAGGGAGAAGACGATTATCTCGGGATTGAGGATTCTGACAGAATTCGAAATATAAAGAAGGATAATACGCCTTCTGATGGATGGCGGTTTGATTGCGTACATCATATTTTTAGGCTGACACCGTTCGGGAAGCTATTCATCAAGTGTTGTGTTTAGTCTTCTCGGCAGTGCTGGTACGATTCGATTCAAGGCCGTTTGCTAATGGGTGAATGCATTGGCCAGATCCGATGGGAATACCTTCTATTTCTTGTCGCTTAGTCTTTTAAAGCTTCCGACCGTCGTCCTGGCGGTTTTTCTTTTCCCCGCATTGGTGGACAATTTCCTTAAACGATTTTGGTCCGTGATAGTTTCTCACGGTTCATTTTCGCTTCAATTTATGGTGATGGTGCCAAATGGTAAGAGGTGCATATGAACGAAGCGGTTTTAAGGGTTTTAGCCAAGCTAGGGCTCGACGCTAAACCATTCGAGCAGGAGAAAGTAATCGAGCTGGTCAAGAACCCCCTTTCCGGAGCATGGACTACCGTCTATTCGCACCATGACGCTGCTGATGAAAGGCCTTCCGTTTTTGGCTGTTTTGCCGACCTTACACGAAAGCAGGAGATTCTTGCAGGTGATGATTGGTTGAAGCATGCCTCCAGTTTCTCACCAGGCTTCTGCGTATGTGCAGATGGCGTCACTTATCATGACGGACGCGATGAGGGCTATGACTTTATTGTTGCCGAGCAGTATTTCTATCCGCTCGACCAAGCGCAGATTCTGGTCAACCAGGAATTTGTCATGCTGTTTGAGCTCTACCGCGGCGAAGACGGTTGCTACTATAGCGTCGACAAGTGTGGCGAGAGAGAAAAAGTCGTCGACTTTGCTGGAGACGAGGTGCGTGTCAGGACCAAATATATACTGCGTTTTATTGCAGCTAAGCAATGCCTCTTCGTCTACTTTGTGGACGCGCGGCTGGCATCTTCGTCCAGCTTTCCTTTGGGGAGCACTGAGTGTATTGCAGAGAGTGATGAAGTCGGAGGAAACTACCATATCGGACAGTGGTACACGAGCGATATTGATGAAGGCTATCTGCTGTCGATGCTCTACGCTCGAAGCTTTATCGAGCCCGGCGACGTCGAGACTTGTGGCGTATGGCCGTACGATGAGAAAATAGAACAGTACCCTGAGTTCATCATCGGCGAACGGCCTGACGGCTCGCTCGTTCGATACACATGTGACCCGAATAAGCTTGGCACCTACTTTGATAAGGAGCCTCGCGCCCCACATTACTTAACCCCCGTCTTCTTTAAGCCCGCTGTACTCGATAAGTACAGGAGTAGCCCTTACTTCGATGTCAGCGAGCGTCACATTTCATGTGGGAGCCAGTGGAGGTGCGAGATTGACAATGTCGATCCGGACAGAGTTATGGTGTATCTTGGCGATCTGGGGCGCGATCTTCCCGAGAGCGAGCGCACCCATTTCCTCTCTTTCGAGATGTCGCCCGTTGACCAGCACATTTCTGATGAGGTGTTCAAGACAGATTTGCTTAATATGTGGGTTAAAGATCCGTCGGGTCCTGTTTCCATGCTTATGCGAGCGCGAATGGAACTTGATAAAGCATGGAGGAAACGATTTGGCTTGGCGCTGTACAGGCCTTTCCACCGTGCAGACGAGGGCATTCTTGAACAAATCCACATTCCATCTGGCAACGGCGAGTCTGAATTTGAGGCCGTGACTATGGCCCTCACGAGAGCCCTCGTCGACTACATCGATGAAAGTGCTCTAGAGGGCGCTGATGCGAAGGGTAGTATTAACAAGCTGGAGGTCTTTCTTAGCGCGAATGACATCGTGGCTGATCTAAAGCCTCTCCGTGACCTTCAGAACCTTCGGTCGGCGGGGGCGGCGCACGGCAAGGGCTCAAAATACGATAGGCTTTACGGCGATGTGGTCACCGAAGACCATAGAGAAGATGCGAAAAGACTCATTGCTCGACTTACGACAGTGCTGAACGAGTTGACTGAGACTTTACAATCCGTCGACTGTCACGAATAATTCTAGGGTGTTGGGCTGTCATACGAAGAGGGAAATACGTTTGTCGTTGTTTGCGGACCTAGACGTTCATGCGTCAAGACCTTCCGATTGACGACGTCTTCGCCTTTGTTGCTGTGCAGGTGTTTCTACGCGAGTCATAGGTGAGTCACGTCCTCCTGAAGGGCTGTATCACCTAGAATTGATAACTGTTGACAGCAGCGTTTGTCCAAGGGGCTTTAAATGGATTCGTCCAAATTCAACGTGTTGCGGGCTTCTCTTGGCTCGACTGCAATTTCAGAGATGCAGAACGCCTATTACACCTTGGGTCTTTCTTTAGCGGAGCTTCGCGAGGATTACGATTTGCCGTCTGGATTTACCGACTCTGATTTCATCGCCTTATTCGGATTGTTCGAAATTGATAAGATTTGCCCCGTCTGCTTTGGACATCTTTGTGCGCCTCATGTTAGCAGGGGCATTTTTGGTGCGGGCCAACTTCCTACGATAGTCGTGCGTCCTTTGTGTTTCGTGCCATCTCACTTCTGATCAAATAGAGCGAGAAACTTTCTACTTAGATAAGGAAGGATAGATCCGTGAGTATCTACATACACAGTTTGTCCAGAGAAGATACGGCGTTGCGATGATATTGGAATCTTATTATTGGCGCAAAGAGCTCAGTTGCATGATGGATGAACTGATCTCCTGCTTTCGATTTTTAGCAAAGCATGCTTACCGTTCTAATCAACATTCTATCTTTAATCGAATTGTTGAACGTAAGGAGTACATTGTCGAGCGAGACCTTCTTCTCTCTGCATTTATTGTTCGCACTTTGTTTGAAGCGGGGAAGTTAAGCGATGAGATGGCTGACTATGAGCTGAGCATTGTGTCGTATCCTGCAACTCCCAGGAATACAAATAAGCTGATGCCGTTGCTTAGGCGCGTTCCTGACGATGACTTGTACGACTATGGTCGGCCTTCCCAGCTGAGTATTCCTGGCAGGCGGTTTGTAAATCAGCTGATTCATGCTGCTGTTATTCCGTGTTTTGATTTTGGGGACAATACCAGACCCGCTGCTTTCATGGTGGTCTCGGATCGATTCGCTCAGGAATGTCTATATCGATGCGAACTAGATGTTTGGGTGAAGTTTGTCAGGGAAGTTGTTCATGATGAGGTCAATTCTATTCATGAAACATGGGATGAGGCTAAGGGCAAGTGGAAAATCGAACGGAGTCGAAAACAAGGCGAGACGTAATTTCGGTTGAATAAGCTGCAGCGATCCGTTCGCGATGCCATCAAATGATCCGGTGGCGTAGTCGTGTTATATGCTGCAGCTTTAGGGGAATGAGGACGGTACCGATTGGGATAATGCTCTAGTGGTGTCCGGTAGCGGATATAATTAATTCAATTTCGGCTCCGCACTTAAGGACCCATAATGAAAACTCTCAATGGCCTCATGAAACATCTTAGGGATAAAGGGATAGAGACGCACGGCTCTGTCCATAAAAGAAAGATGAAGAATTACGGCTATTATCATGGCTACAAGGGTCATCGTTTTGTGGGCAATTCTTCCAACTGCTTGGATTTAACGAGCTTTGACGAGGTAATTGCCTTAAATGAGTTTGATATGGCGGTCAAGGCGCTCTTATATCCAAGCGTAATGTTTATTGAAACTGCGTTAAAGAACTATACGCTAGAAGCCGTGCTTGAAGATTCTCACTCGTTCGTGCTGGAGGATATTTTCTCTCGAACGCTCGTGGCGTACCGTGATTACCCTAGAAAAAGTAAAGACTATAGCGCTGCTATGAAAAAGCGCCTGGGTCTGCGCGCGGAAATCAATAGATTGATTCAGTACAATTATTCCAAGAACCCTGTTGTTAGGCATTTTTATGACAGTAATAAACCCTTACCTATTTGGGCGCTATTCGAGGTCATGACTCTAGGAAACTTCGGTGTTTTCTATTCGTGCTTAAAGGGCTCGGTTAGACAGAGCATATCCGATGACCTAAAGCTTCCGAACAATTACGACGGTCCCGGGCTTCTCGAACGTACTATCTTTGTGCTCAAGGATCTCCGTAACGCGGTTGCTCATAACAGTGCCGTTTATGACGTTAGGTTTAAGAGGGCAAAAGTGGGAAATCAGCTTGGCCAGATGCTGTCATCCGAGGTTGGCGTTCCTTCGATAGACTTTTCAACTATTACTGATTATGTCGTCCTAATTGTCTATCTGCTCAGAAAGATGATGGTTTCCAAAACTGAGTGCTATCAGTTAATTCGAAACTACTCTAGCGTGCTGGAAGACTTGCACGGCTCTCTGTCTTCCTCTGATTTTCATAAAATAGTAAAGACTGGGGCCAGGAGCAAGATGGATGCACTTCGTAGCTATATAGCTGCTTCTTAAGAAGCAGCAGCTAAGATGGATGCTAAAGATGGAGATGACATTCTTTGGAGCTGGGCCCGTAGACAAACATAGGATATCGACTAAAATATAATCAATTGCGGTGGAAGCCTTCGGGCGACACCTGAAGAGGGTTGATGCGTCGGCCCTCTTTTTTTGACGTTATTTTACAGCATGCTTGACATAGCTGCGCGAGGCCGTGCGGGGGAATCCGTGCGGGGAATGTCACTTCCAGAATTGATCTTGCGATTCAACTGCCGCTCGACGTGGTCATTTCGCAAGATACCGATTTGGCGTCGGTGCTCCTGTACCCATCGTTTATTCGCCCGATAATCACGACGCTATTGTTTGCGATCTTGCTCTCTTGCACCGTGAACATGCAGTAGATCGGTAAGAGCCAGTTGGCGTAGATGCCCATCCCGTACGCTAAAGACGCTACCAATGAAACGCTCTGCTCGCCGGGTAGTCCATGGTAGTACCCGGCCGCGTTCATATAGAGGCGCCCGTCCATCAGGTTGTCGATATGAACCTCCTTGGATGTGAACTTCAGCACCCTTTCTGCTCTTTCGCTTTGGTTTGCAGGGCTGCCAGAAGACAAAAACATCAACGTGCTCGTTGCGTGCGCTTCATTTTATGTCCGCGCCAGTGGCTACACTTTTGAAAAACGGCACGTAGGTATCTGTCGCATATCTCATGCTGTAGACATATCGGCGAGTTCAGAGTTGAAGGCGAGGTGAGTATGAAAGGCAGAAATCAGCACGTTACGAAGCGTTCGGATGGCAATTGGCAGGTTAAGGGCGAAGGGGCAAGTCGCGCTTCTTTCGTTACGACGACCCAGAGCGAGGCGATAAAGCTCGGTCGACGCATTTGCTCCAATCAAGAGTCTGAGCTGATCGTCCATCGTAGCGACGGAAGAATCCGCGAAAGGGATTCCCATGGCCACGATCCCTTCCCACCGAGGGGATAAGGGTGCGGCTCCATAGCGACAGCGGCTCGTAATAGCGTGCCCGCTGTCGCTAAATGACTTCTTCGTTGTGGCGAAATACGAGCTTGGGGTTATTTCACATGAATTGGTCGTTTGGTCTCTTCTAAGGGCTGATTTGGGGGATTCGTGGTATTGGATTGACGGCCCCCGAGTTCTCCCTTAAAGTAAACGTTGTGATGAGGCCTTGCGACGGTACGTCCGGCTTGGTCCGTGGGAACCGCCGAAAGGCGGTTTTCGCGTTTAAGGGGCCCATATGGATAAGCCATTTAAATCTATTACCGAGCAGATTGCTATTCTTGAAAGCCGTGGGCTCGAATGCGATAACAATACTCGTTTAGTTCTGGAGCGTGAGGGATACTATCCGGTTGTTAACGGCTACAAGGATTTGTTTCTTGACCAACGGGAAGACTCTGGCCAAGAGGTTTTCGTAAAAGGGACCAAGTTTTCTGATATCTATCGTTTATTCGAATTCGATCGAACGTTGCGCCTGCTGATGTTTGAGTATTTTAACAAGGCGGAAGCAGTTCTTAAGACCGTCTGCTCTTATCGGTTTGCCATGGCTCATAAAGATAACCCAGAAGCATACCTTGATAGAGATTCCTATCGGGCTGAGGCCGGCTATCGAAAAAAGATCGACACGCTTATCGGTGATTTCGAGAAGGCGCTATGTAGGTCTAAAAAATGGAACAGTGATTATAAAAGGGACTACATTCGTCATTATGAAAATAATCACGACAATACGCCGGTATGGGTTCTTATGAATTATTTAATGCTTGGCCAGGCATTCAAGTTTTTCGAGTTTCAACCAGAAAGCATGAGAAATTCCATTGCCAAGTCGTTTTCTGACCTTTATTCCGAGACGCATGAAGTCCATAAGCGCATCAGCCCACGAAGGCTAAGACTTGCATACGATCACATTAAAGATTTTCGAAATATCTGTGCGCATGACGAGCGTCTGTTCTGCGCAAGGGTGTCTCCGTCTCGTGATGTCAATCTAGTAGGGGTTTTAAGCGATCTTGAGCTAGTGCTGACTGAGGATGACTATAAGATGTTACGCCGAAATATACTGCTTGATGCACTCAAGTTGAGTGACGAGCTCAGTAACGATGCCAGCACAAAGGTGCTTTTCGCTATGGGTGTTAACGATTTATCGAGTGTGTTTCCTAAGGAAATACTGGGGTCGTAATCGACGCGAGCGATGAATTTACTCTACAAGTTGGACGTGCACGAATCGCGCAGAGCGGGTAGTAAAGGGGCCATTTCATGGCGGAGCTTCTCGGTGAGTAGCCAATAGGGCCCGGAGGCAGCTCCAGGTCAGCACTCCGCAGTTATTTTGTTGGGGTTTCTTTTACGGGAACCCCAGTCAACAATAGCGAACTTTCTGGGGAATGTTAGGGAGGGGAGGAGTAACTGACTGTTGGGGCGTTGGTCATTGGCGGCGTCCCGCCCGCGCTTCGTTGGCTATGCTTGATGCGGCAACTCCGGCATGAGGCCGTCCTGCGCCTCATCGAGGCTCGGCACCGAGGCCCTCCAGGAAAAGTCCGCGAGGCTACTGCTTGGGTCAAGCTCTACATGGGCGTATTCTTCGATTATGTAGCTAGGGTGATTCTCGTTTGGTAAAACTGGCTGCGAAGTGATTATCGCTAGTCATGTCTCAAGTGACTCATTAGTCTCCACGCGTTTCTCTATCATGTAATCGCTACGTCATGCGGTTGCTCCTCACGGGTATCATGGTGAAAGCGATTTCAATGACAGGGGTACTCGTGGTAAAGATGAAAGATGTGGCCGAGCTGGCCGGCGTTTCGAGCGCCGCCGTCTCGCGCTACCTCAACGGTGGCTACATATCGACGGACAAGGCCGAGCGCATTAAGCAGGCGATTGAGCTGACCGGATACGTGCGGTCCAGCCAGGCTCGCGCGCTGCGCACCGGTTCCACCAAGCTCATCGGCGTCATCGTGCCCAAGATCAACTCGGAGTCCGTGAGCCGCATTACTGCCGGCATTGGCCAGGTGCTCGGTCGCCGTGGCTACCAGATGCTGCTTGCCAATACCGACAACGCGGCCGATCGCGAGCTCGAATACCTCGATTTATTCCAAAACCACCCGGTTGACGGCATTGTGCTGGTGGCAACCATGATCACCGACGAGCATCGCCGGGCGATTGAGTCGTGCCGCGTGCCCATCGTGTTGATCGGTCAGCATGTCGAGGGCGCGGCGTGCGTCTATCACGACGATTACGAGGCTGCCTTTGAGCTGGGCCATGCGCTTGCGGGTCGCGTGGATGGCAAGATTGCCTACATTGGAGTTACCGAGGAGGACCGCGCGGCCGGTTATGACCGCCGTCGCGGTTTTGAGGCCGGCTTGCGCGCCGCGGGTGTGGCGCTTGATCCGAGCCTGATTCGCCTGGGCTCGTTTACGCTCGACTCAGGCTATGGTGCGGCGCGTGAACTGCTTTCCGTCGCTCCCGATGTTTCGTTTATCGCCTGCGCGACCGATACCATGGCGGCGGGCGCGCTGCGTGCCATCGATGAGGTTCGCGGCATGGGCGAGGGCATACACCGTGTGAGCGGTTTTGGCGACAACGCGTTTTTACGCGCGCTGACGGGCGGCATTCCCACCGTGCACTATGGCTACCTGACCAGTGGCGTCGAGGCGACCAATATGTTGCTCAACACGCTCGATGGCGTGGAGGGGGAGAGCGGCCTCAAGACGCTCAAGCTCGGCCATCAGCTTATGAATGTCTAGGCTTTGGGCACGTCTGCCTGTCCCTGACCCGTCTGTTTTTGCCGTAAAACTACCATTCGCCGGCTTTTTCCTACCGTTCACCCTACTGTGAAAACGATTACAGACATATGAAACTGAAAACGATTACAGTGTAAGTGTCAAAGATGGCCGGGTGCACATGCGCCCGATGGAGGAAAGGGAAGTCATGGACTACCGCAAATCAGCCCAAGAGGTGCTCGACAACATCGGTGGCGCCGACAACGTCGTCTCTGCCGCGCATTGCGCCTCGCGTTTGCGCCTGGTGATTGCCGATAACGCCAAGGTTGACAAGGAGGCCCTCGAGAATATCGACGGCGCTAAGGGCGTCTTTGAAGCCCAGGGCCAGCTCCAGATTATCTTTGGCACTGGCACCGTCAATAAGGTCTACGACGAGTTCATTGCGCTCAGCGGCGTCGAGGCTGCCACCAAGGCCGAGGTCAAGGAGGCCGCGGCGCAGCAGCAGAACATCTTTATGCGTGCCATTAAGGTGCTCGGCGATGTCTTTGTCCCCATCATCCCCGCCATCGTGGCTTCGGGCCTGCTGCTGGGCATTATGAGTGCCCTCAACTTTATGGCCTCCAACGGCTTTATCGCGCTCGACACCAATAACTTTATCTACAAGATTGCCGACCTGGTCTCGGGAACGTCCTTTGGCATTCTGCAGATCCTGATCGGCTACTCCGCGGCTAAGGCCTTCGGCGCCAACCCGTATCTGGGTGCCGTCGTCGGTGGTGCGTTCATCAACTCCTCGTTGCAGAGCGCCTACACGGTTGCCTCCGAGGGCGTGCAGACCATGGTCACCGTCATCCCCGGTTTGTACAGCTTTGAGTGGGTCGGCTATCAGGGCCATGTGATCCCCATCGTTATCGCCTGCGCCATTCTGGCCTTCCTCGAGAAGCGCCTTCACAAGATCGTTCCCGAGATGTTCGACCTCTTTGTGACCCCGCTTGTCTCGGTGTTCGTGACCGTGCTCGTGACGCTCGTTGCCGTCGGCCCCATCTTCGTCTGGGCCGAGAATGCCATCCTCGGTCTGATCCAGGCCCTGCTGACCCTGCCTTTCGGCATCGGTTCCTTTATCGTCGGCCTGTTCTATGCCCCCACGGTCGTTACCGGTATCCACCAGATGTACACCGCCATCGACCTGGGCCAGCTCGCCCAGTACGGTGTGACCTACTGGCTGCCCATCGCCAGCGCTGCCAACATCGCTCAGGGTGGCGCCGCGCTCGCCGTTGCCTTTAAGACCCGCGATGCCAAGATCAAGGGCTTGGCGCTTCCTTCGGCTCTGTCCGCCTTCATGGGCATTACCGAGCCGGCCATCTTTGGTGTGAACCTGCGCTTCTTTAAGCCCTTCATCGCCGGCTGCATCGGCGGCGGTTGCGGTGCCCTGGTCTGCGCGCTCACCTCGCTTGCTGCTTCCGGCACCGGCGTTACCGGTATCTTCGGTATCCTGCTGTGCCTGGCCCAGCCCGTGCAGTACGCGATCATGTTTGCGGTCGCCGCGCTGGTTTCCTTTGGCGTCTCGTTTGTCCTGTACAAGGACGAGCCTAAGGCTTCCGAGCAGGCCTAAGAGCTTTTGATTGATGGGGTCCCGCGGGTTGTATACTCGCGGGCGTTTCCCGTATCTGGTGCCGATCTCTGGCGCCTTGTTACTTTCGATCCGTTAGGACTTTGATATGTCTAATGCCCTTGGTCGCGACCTTGCAAAGCTGGTCGCCGCTGTTGACACCGCCGCCTCTGAGTGCGGTCATGGCGCGTATGGCCAGCGCTTCCACATTATGCCGCCGGCGGGTTGGCTTAACGACCCCAACGGTCTTTGCCAAGCGGGCGGCGTGTTCCACGCTTATTTTCAGTATGCGCCGTTTGATGTCGAGGGTGGCGTTAAGGCCTGGGGTCATGCGACGAGTCGCGATCTTATGACGTGGGACTACGTTGGCGCCCCGCTGCTGCCCGACGAGCCGTTCGATTGCCACGGTGTGTATTCGGGCTCCGCGCTTGCCGTGGACGGCCGCATTCGCGTACTGTACACAGGCAACGTTAAGCTTTCCGATGCGGAAGGCACGTACGACTACGTCAATTCCGGTCGCCGCGCCGATACTGTTTACGTCGAGAGCGTTGATGGCCTTGCCGGTCGGGAGTTCAGCCAAAAGCGCGTGGTGCTGGCGTCCGAGGATTATCCCGAGGATTTGACCTGCCACGTGCGTGACCCCAAGGTGTGGCGCGATGATGATGGGCGTTACCACATGGTGCTGGGCGCGCGTCGTCGCGTGGACGGGCCTCATGTCGAGAGCCGTTTTTGCGCGATGCACGGCGAGGGTGCCGGGCGCGATGTGGGCGAGATCCTGGTGTATGGTTCGGCGGATATGCTGAACTGGGAGCTCGAGAGCCGTGTGTCTACGCCCGAGCGTTTCGGCTTTATGTGGGAGTGCCCGGGGTATCTTGAGCTTAAGGCGGATTGCGGCGTACCGGCAAAGTTCCTTTCCTTCTCTCCTCAGGGGCTCGAGGGCGGTCGTTGGGACCGCGGCAACGTATACGCTGCTGGCTACATGCCTGTAACGGGCGACATTACCGGTGGTGACGATGCCTATGAGCTGGGCGAGTTCCGCCTGTGGGACGCCGGTTTTGACTTCTATGCTCCGCAGGAGTTCACGGCCGAGGACGGTCGCCACATTCTGATCGGCTGGATGGGCATGCCCGATGAGCCGACCTATGGCAACGCACCCACCGTGGCGTGCGGCTGGCAGCACTGCATGACGGTGCCGCGCGAGCTTACGGCCGGTGCCGGCGGCGTGGTGCTGCAGCAGCCGGCGCGCGAGATCGAGCGCCATTATGCCTCGGTGCGTGTGGGGGCGGGCTCGTTTGAGATTGCCGGCGATACCTGCTTTGACGTTGTTGTCGACGGTGTCGACGACGCGTTTACCGCGACCGTTGATGGTGAGCTGAAGCTGGCGTTTGTGCCCGCCGAGGGCGAGCTGCCCGCGCGCTTTGAGATGCGATTTACCGATGAGGGTCGCGCTTCTGCCGGCTGCGGTCGTACCGTGCGCTGGGAGCCCGTCGACGAGGTGCGCAACGTGCGCATTGTTGGCGATGTCTCGTCGGTCGAGGTGTTTGTGAATGATGGCGCGCTCGTGTTTTCGACGCGCATCTATCCCGAGGCCTATGGCGTGACCGTTGACGCTCCGGGTGCGAGCGTGAACTATCACACGCTCAACATCTAGGCGATTCGTCGCATATCGGCGCTATACTGCAGCCGTTGCCCACGATGCGGGGAACACCCGCATCGTGGGTTTTTGCTTATGAAGGGACGGTGCCGTGTGAACGTGCAACAGCTAGAAGGGGCCTGGGCTTTGAGGACAGGCGCGCGTGAGGCGCGGTTGCTTGCGGCCCCGCATGTGCCGGCAGCGCTGTCGCAGCTGGGGATTGTGCGTCCCGGTGACCGCCTGGTTGCGTTTGCCGATGACTTTGCCGATGCGTTTGTGCACGGCTTTGATTGCTGCGATGTCGCGCTGGTGGGTTCGCCGTCCGTCGAGGCGTTTGCCGCCGCGTCCGAGGGTTTTGATGCTTCGTTTGATGCCGAGGGACCGCACCTGTGGTGGTTCGTCAACTCTATCGGCGGGTTTGGTCTGCGCGTCCCCGATCTTCGCGCTCTGGGTCGCGTGGCTCGCGAAGCCCGCGCGCTACTTGTGGTAGATAACACCGTGGCGTCGGCATTTGGCTGCGATCCGCTGCGGCTGGGTGCTGCGCTGTCGCTCGAGGCGCTCGATCGTGTGTGCGCCGGCAAAGCTCCGCGCAAGCTCGTTGCCGCTTCGGTGGCGCGCTCGCAGCTCAAGCGCCATCGTGTGGATGCTGCTGCCGAGTGCGCGTATGCGTTGTTTGCGGGCTGCGGTGCTTTGACGCTCGAGCTTTCTACAGAGGAGGCCGACGTGCTGGAGCGCGGGCTTTCCTCGCTTAATGTCCGCATGCAGGCACACTTCGACCGCGCCCGTGCGCTGGCCGAGTATCTGGCGGCTAACGAGATGGTGCGCAACGTGCGCTATCCCGGACTCTGCTCGCATCCCGACCATGCGGTTGCAACGGGAATCCTCGAGCATGGTTTTGGCCCGGCAGTTGAGTTCGATCTTATCGAGCGTAGCGCGGGAGAGCTGTTCGACGCTTTGCCGGGGGAGCTTCGCACATCGCCCGCCGGCGGCGCAACGACGCGTCTTTCGGCTCCACGCGGCAAGCAGGGGAGCACCATTCGCCTTTTCGCCGGCACCGACAATCCCCTGGTTGTAGCGTCCACCCTAGACAACGTCCTTCGCAACTAGCTAATTTAGGACGGGGCTTATTAACTACTCCTTGATGCTGGCGATGAGGTCGTTGGCTTTGGAGGCGATGACGTTGTTGATGTCGGCCTGCAGCTCCTCGTAGACCGCTATGGCTCGCTGGCCGGCGGGGGTGAGTGTTGATCCGCGGGCGCCGTCGCGCTCGATGAGCTTGCAGCCCAGCTGGCCTTCGGCTTCGTTCACAATGCGCCATGCCTTGGAATACGCCATGCCCATGCTCTTGGCGGCACGGTTGAGCGAGTGCTCGCGGGCGATACCTTGCAGCAGCAAGACGCAGCCGTGGCCGAAGACGCCCGGCAGATCCTTGTCGCACGCTTGAATGACCAACTTTGCCGTTGTCTTGTACTCCATGTGCTCCACGTCTCCCCGCTAAAGTGTTTGCTGGGCAAACGCAAAGCCTGCGTCAAACCCTCGTGTGCTCTTCTTAAAACATGCATTGTAGCAGTCAAAGTGCGCTAAGATACTTCCCCAGTATTGGGCGCCCAAGGTTGGGCTGGGTCCTACGAGGCCTGCAGCCGACCGGTCGCATGGAAAAAGGAGAAACATGGCTACGTTCTTTCCCGGTGAGTCCCACACGTTTTCGGAGTATCTGCTGGTCCCTGGTTACTCGTCCTCGCAGTGCATCCCCAACAACGTCTCTCTTAAGACGCCGCTAACCCGCTTTAAGCGCGGTGAGAAGCCGGCAATCACCCTGAACATCCCCATGGTTTCCGCCATCATGCAGTCCGTCTCGGGCGTCGACATGGGTGTCGCGCTCGCTACCGAGGGTGGCCTGTCCTTCATTTACGGTTCCCAGACCCCCGAGTCCGAGGCCGCCATGGTCAAGGCCGTCAAGGATCACAAGGCCGGCTTCGTTCAGTCTGATTCCACGCTGACCCCCGACATGACCATGGAGCAGGTCATCGAGCTCAAGGAGAAGACCGGTCACTCCACCATGCCGGTCACCGACGACGGCACTCCCAAGGGCAAGCTCCTAGGTATCGTCACCAGCCGTGACTATCGCCCCAGCCGCGATGACCACCAGAAGAAGGTCTCCGAGTTCATGACCCCGCGTGAGCAGCTCATCGTGGGCGACAAGAACATCAGCCTCAAGGTTGCCAACGACGTCATCTGGGACAACAAGCTCAACGCTCTGCCTATCGTCGACGACAACGATCACCTTATGGGCATCGTCTTCCGCAAGGACTACGACAGCCACAAGACCAACCCCAACGAGCTGCTCGATAACGACAAGCGCTATATGGTCGGCGCTGGTATCAACACCCGCGACTATGCCGAGCGCGTGCCGCTGCTCATCGAGGCCGGTGCCGATGTCCTGTGCATCGACTCCTCCGAGGGCTTCAGCGAGTGGCAGAAGCGCACCATCGAGTGGATCCGCGCCAACTACGGCGAGGACGTCAAGGTCGGTGCCGGTAACGTTGTCGACGCCGAGGGCTTCCGCTTCCTGGCCGACTGCGGTGCCGACTTCATCAAGGTCGGTATCGGCGGCGGTTCTATCTGCATTACCCGCGAGACCAAGGGCATCGGCCGTGGCCAGGCCACCGCGCTGATCGACGTCTGCCGCGCTCGCGACGAGTACTACGAGGAGACCGGCGTCTACGTGCCCGTGTGCTCCGACGGCGGTATCGTCTACGACTACCACATGACGCTCGCCCTTGCCATGGGTGCCGACTTTATGATGCTGGGCCGTTACTTCGCCCGCTTTGACGAGAGCCCGACCGAGCGAGTCAACGTCAACGGCCAGTACATGAAGGAGTACTGGGGCGAGGGTTCTGCGCGTGCCCGCAACTGGCAGCGCTACGACCTGGGCGGCGCGGCGAAGCTCAGCTTCGTCGAGGGCGTCGACTCCTACGTTCCCTATGCCGGTTCCCTCAAGGACGGCGTGGGCGGCACGCTCTACAAGGTTAAGTCCACGATGTGCAACTGCGGCGCCCTCTCGATCCCCGAGCTCCAGGAAAAGGCGCGCCTGACCCTGGTCAGCTCCACCTCCATCGTCGAAGGCGGCGCCCACGACGTTGTCGTAAAGGACTCCCAGCAGTCTGTGTCTTATCGATAAGCGGCTTTCCCAGGCGCCGCATCTTGCCGTTCAAACCGTCGCTTGCGTACCTAAGTACGCGGCGCTCCTCTTTCACGGCAACCTGCGGCATCTGGAAAACCCGTTCGTTCTAGAACGGGTTGCACATAAAGGTTGAGTTTCAACCACGTTATTTAGATAAAGCGAGATGCCTGCAAGTCGCAGGCATCTCGCTTGTCGTATTTGCTATCATCATGCGAGTTAACCTTAGGGTCGGGCGGCTTAGCTTTGTTCGCTACAAGTTCTGCACGCAAAGAAGAGCACTTAATGTGCTCTTCGTCTTGCGCAGGACTGTCCGCAGTAGCGAATAAAGCTAAGCCGACCGACCCCATTAAAGATTAAAGGAGTTGATATGTGCGATTGCACAGATCATAAGGACGAGATCCCTGCCTACGACGCACAGGCCATTGAGTCCAAGTGGATGAAGGCGTGGGAGGACTCCAACCTCTTTGCCGTCGACACCGACGAAAGTAAGCCCAAGAAGTACGTGCTCGAGATGTTCCCGTATCCGTCGGGCGACCTGCACATGGGCCACGCGCGCAACTACACCATCGGCGATGCCATGGCCCGTCAGGCCCGCATGCGCGGCTACGACGTGCTGCATCCCATCGGCTTTGACGCCTTTGGCCTGCCCGCCGAGAACGCCGCCATCAAGCACAATACGCAGGCTGCCGCCTGGACGTATAAGAACATGGACCAGGCACTCGCCACGATGAAGCGCATGGGCTTCTCCTACGATCTGGATCGCATGGTCAAGACCTGCAGCCCCGACTACTACCGCTGGGGTCAGTGGATCTTTGAGAAGCTGTGGGAAAAGGGCCTGGTCTACCGCAAGAAGAACCCGGTCAACTGGTGCCCCACCTGCAAGACCGTTCTGGCCAACGAGCAGGTCACCGAGGGCAAGTGCTGGCGCTGCGGCACCGAGCCCGAGAAGCGCGACCTGGAGCAGTGGTACTTCAAGATTACCGAGTACTCTCAGGAGCTGCTCGACGACCTGGAGAAGCTCCCCGGCTGGCCCGAGCGCGTCAAGCAGATGCAGGCCAACTGGATCGGTCGTTCCGAGGGCGCCGAGGTCGACTTTACCCTGTGCGACCAGGATGGCGAGCCCATCGAGGGCGACGAGGGTAAGATCACCGTCTTCACCACGCGAGCCGACACGCTCTTCGGTGTCTCCTTCTTTGTCCTGGCTCCCGAGTACGCGCGTCTGCACGAGCTCGTCGAGGGTACGGAGTACGAGGAGGCCGTGACCAAGATTGTCGAGGACTCCAAGCATATCTCTGCCGTCGAGCGTGCCCAGGGTACCCTTGAGAAGCACGGTGCCTTTACCGGCCGCTACGTGGTGAACCCGGTCAATGGCGAGAAGGTCCCCGTGTGGGTTGCCGACTACGTTGTTGCCGACTACGGCACCGGCGCCGTCATGGCCGTTCCCTGCGGCGACCAGCGTGACTTTGAGTTCGCCCGCAAGTACGACCTGCCGATCGTGCCGATCATCCTGGACGATGACGACCGCGCAGCCGTCGAGGCTAACGGCGAGACCATCGATACCTTCCATGCCGAGACCGTCGACTGGGATTGCGCCCACGCTGCCGAGGGCACGCTCGTCCAGTCCGGCAAGTACACCGGTATGCGCGGCGGCAAGCACTCCGAGGGCGAGGCTGCAATCGTGGCTGACCTCGAGGCCATGGGCTGCGGTCGTCGTAAGGTCGAGTTCCGTCTGCGCGACTGGCTCATTTCCCGCCAGCGCTATTGGGGCAACCCCATCCCGGCCATCCACTGCGAGCACTGCGGCATCGTGCCCGTGCCCGAGGACCAGCTGCCGGTAACGCTGCCCGAGAACCTGGACCTGGGCGCCGGCGAGACCCTCGCCGAGTGCAAGGAGTTCTACGAGACCACCTGCCCGGTCTGCGGCCGCCCGGCCAAGCGCGAGACCGATACCATGGACACCTTCACTTGCTCCAGCTGGTATTACCTGCGCTATACCGACCCGCACAACACCGAGCTGCCCTTCTCCCGCGAGGCTGCCGATCGTTGGATGCCCGTCGATAACTACATCGGCGGCATCGAGCACGCCATTCTGCACCTGCTCTACAGCCGCTTCTTTACCAAGGCACTGCGCGACCTGGGCCTGCTGAGTGTGGACGAGCCCTTCACCAACCTGCTGTGCCAGGGCATGGTCAAGGACGAGAACGGCGACACCATGTCCAAGTCCAAGGGCAACGTCGTGCCCCCGAGCTCGGTCATCGAACCCTACGGTGCCGACACCATGCGTCTGGCGATCCTGTTTATCGCTCCGCCCGAGAAGGACTTCGACTGGGATCCCAAGGCCGTTGAGGGCGCCAACCGCTTCATCAAGCGCGCCTGGCGTATCGTGTGGCAGCTCGTCCAGTCCGGTGACGCCAACGTGGCCTTCGACAAGTCCGCGCTCGACGAGGTTGCGATGAAGCTCTATCGCGAGCGTCACCGCACCATCGCCAAGTGCACCGAGGACTTCGACCGCGGCCAGTTCAACACCGCCATCTCGGCCGTCATGGAGCTCGTCAACGCGGCGAGCGCCTACCTCAACGCCACCGAGGGTACCGCCCGCGACAAGGCTTTGTGCTACGGCGTGGCCAAGGATATCGTGAGCGTCCTTGCCCCCATCTGCCCGTTCTGGGCCGACGAGCTGTGGCACGAGGCCCTCGGCTGCGAGGGCAACGCCTACACCGCCGCCTGGCCCGAGTTCGACCTGGCCGAGTCCATCGAGGACACGGCGCAGATCGTCGTACAGGTGCTCGGCAAGGTCCGTGGCCGCATTGACGTGGCCCGCGATGCCTCCAACGAGGAAATGCAGGCTGCCGCCGAGGCCGCTGTCGCCAAGTGGACCGAGGGCAAGACGGTCGTCAAGGCCATCTGCGTGCCCGGCAAGCTGGTCAACCTGGTTGTCAAGTAAGCGCTGCGCGTAAAGCTGACATGCAATAAACGAGGGACGGTCCGGTTGGGTCGTCCCTCGTTTTGTGTTGTATGTCCTGCCTAGTCAGTGCGTCGCACCGTCTTCTATGGGATGTGTACCAGGTCCCTAAAGTAAACGTTGCCCGTTGCCTCTTCGAACATCCAAATGTTGAGGTAGATGTCGTTGAGGTCGTTGTTCACATCAAAGTCCGGATCGTCGAAGGTGCCCACAAAGGTGAGCATGGCGCGCGTTTCCTCTCCAGCGGCGACCGGTTGGCGCATGCGTACGTCGCGGACCACGCCGTTGACGTAGGCATAGGAGTCCACATCGCCAAACATCATGTCGACACCGGTGTTGTTGGACGCCGTAAAGACGAGCGCGGCGTCCCCGTAGCCGTCGGTGTCCTTGCCCACGCAGGTAACATGGACGTTCTCGTCTGCCTCAAGGTCGATGGGGAACTGTTCTTGGGAATCGGGACCCAGGCCCTGGGGATCGACGATGTCTTCGTTAATTTTGTCGAAGCTCTCCGATGGCGTCGTTTTCTCGATGGCTTTTGTGCTGCCAGGGTTCGGTTCGAATGTTTCGGTTTTGCCATTCGCGTTGCCGCAGCCCAAGAGGGCCAACGAGCACGTTGCGATGGCGAGTGCAGTCATGCAGGGGGTGCCTAGTCGTTTCATGGGTGCCTCCTTGCCGTAGAGGATTTGGAAAGGTTCGTCGTTACGCGAATTGCTGGCTGGCTTGTTGCAGAATGTCCCTTAACGTAAGTCTGATCGATAGGGGCTCGGTGAGGAATGCCCTTGGGGTCCGAACGGACCTGTGGATTGGGACGCATGGCCCGTTCTTGGATCCTCGGACGCTCGCCTCATGGAGTCTTTAGTCCAATTGTCCTATTCTTGTGGAGAAGCTGTGCGCACGCTGACCTGCAGATTCGTACTGTGCTTGCACGTTTCCGCAGCTATTGGTATAGTTTGCTTGCAAATGAAGTTGTAATTGAAAGAAGTGGGGTTTCGGCCCCGCTTCTTTTTTGTATGGATGGAGGTGCCGCAATGGTCAAGACCAAGACCGAGCAGGCGATCATCGACGCGCTCGAGGCCGTCGCTCCCCAGCACGATGTCGACATCGTCGACGTCGAGCTCGTGGGTGCCACCAAGGCCCCCTGCGTGCGCGTGCGTATCGAGGGTGCCGAGGGTCAGAGCCTGTCGCTCAACGACGTCACGGCCAACACCAAGTGGGTCGGCGATGTGATTGAGGAGCTCGACCCCATCTCCTCGAGCTATACGCTCGAGGTGTCGAGCCCGGGTATGGCGCGCCCGCTGCGCCGCCCGAGTGACTTTGCCCGCTTTGTGGGCGAAAACTGCGAGCTCACCTCCACCGCCACCGAGGGCCGTCGCAAGTACGCCGGCAAGATTGCCGCCGCCACCGAGACGAACGTGACCCTCGAGCTCGAGGACGGCGAGTCCGTTACCCTCGATTTTTCTGATGTTAAAAAGTGCAAGTTGAAGCCCACCTACGACTTCAAGCCCGCGAAGGAAGGAAAGTAAGATGGCAGCATCCGACATGATGTCCGCCCTGATGGAGCTTTGCCAGGAGAAGCACATCGACCAGCTCTACCTGATCGACCGCCTGGAGCAGTCGCTCGCCAAGAGCTATGCCGAGATCCTGCATCTTGAGTGGGGCGCCAAGGTGACCATCGACCGCACCACCGGCAAGATCTACGTCTACCGTCTGGAGCCGATCGACGATTCCATGGACGAGGAGGGCAACTTCACCGAGTTCGAGGAGATCGACGTCACCCCCAAGAACACGAGCCGTATCGCTGCCCAGCACGCCAAGGCCGAGATCAACGCCATCGTGCGCAACTCCGCCCGCGAGCAGATCTACGAGGAGTTCTCCGGCCGCATCGGTGATCTCATCAGCGGTACCGTTCTGCAGTCCACGCCCGACTTCACGATCGTCAAGATCCGCGAGGGCGTCGAGGCCGAGCTGCCGCACTTCGATCAGCGTCGTTACGAGAACGAGCGCAACGAGCGTCCGATGGGCGAGCGCTACCTGCACAACCAGCACATCAAGGCCGTGATCATCGACGTTCGCGACCCCAACTCCAACCTGCAGCCGGTTCGTGGCGAGCACAGCCGTCCGCCGATTGTCATCTCCCGTACCCACCCCGAGCTCATGCGTCGTCTGTTTGAGCAGGAGGTGCCCGAGATCTATGAGGGCACCGTCCAGATCAAGTCGATCGCCCGCGAGCCCGGCCAGCGCTCCAAGGTCGCCGTCCACTCGCTCGACGACCGTCTGGATCCCGTGGGCGCCTGCGTTGGCCCCAAGGGCAGCCGTGTTCGCGCTGTCGTGGGCGAGCTCCGTGGCGAGCGCGTCGACGTCATCCTGTGGGATGCCGATCCTGCCGTCTACGTCGCCAACGCCCTGTCGCCCGCTAAGGTCACCCGCGTCCTCATCGACGAGGAGAAGGCCTACGCTGGCGTCATCGTGCCCGACGACCAGCTGTCCCTCGCCATCGGCAAGGAGGGCCAGAACGCCCGCCTCGCCGCGCGCCTGACCGGCTGGCACATCGACATCAAGTCCGAGACGCTTGCCGCCGACATCCTCAAGAACGTTCCCGTTCACGAGGAGCCCGCCGCCGACCTGATCGGTGACGAGGAGGACGAGGACGTCCGCCGCTGCGAGTACGTGTCCGAGGACGGCATCCAGTGCCGCAACCAGGCTCGTCCCGGCTCCCGTTTCTGCGGTGTCCACGACACCGACGCCTTCGATGATGCGGAGGACCTGATCTAGCGCGCGGTCGCGCCGGGCGGGTCCCGGCGCATCTCCCACGCTCGTTCAGTCTCTAGGCACCTAAGGTGCCAGAAAGGGTAGGTGAAGTCATATGGCAAAAGTCCGTGTGTCCACCCTGGCCAAAGAGTTCGGCATGACCTCCAAGGAACTGATGGGTCATCTCGCCGATATGAAGATTCCCGCTAAGTCCGCTTCCTCCACCTTGGAGGACGCCTATGTCGCCATGGTCCGCAAGCAGCTCGCCTCGGTGATCGAGGCCCGCGCCCAGGAAGTCGAGGCCGCCAAGCAGGCCGAGGAGCAGGCAGCTGCCGCCGAGGAGGCCGCTCGCGCCGCTGAGGCCGAGCGCGAGCGCATCGCCGCCGAGAAGGCCCGCGAGGAGGAGCGCCGCCAGTTTGCCGCAGCCCAGGCTGCCGAGGAGGCTGCCCGCGCCGAGGCCGAGGCCAAGAAGAAGGCCGAGCAGGAGCGCCTTGCCCGCGAGAAGGAGGAGGCTGCCCGCGAGGCCCAGCGCCGCGCCGTTCCCGCTTCCGACTCCGGTTCGCGCTTCCGTTCGCTGCTCGACCAGATCGCCGCACAGGAGACCGTGCTCAAGGAGAAGAAAGACGCCGAGGACAAGGCCAAGGCCGAGCGCGCCGCCGAGCGCGGTAACCGTCGTGGCGGCAACAACGACCGCCGCGGTGGCCGTCGTAACGATCGCAACGCCTCCGACAACAACTCCGAGCGCAACGCCTCCGAGAGCCGTCCGCACAGCCATCGCACCAACGCCAGCAACAACGTCGCTGCCGGCATGGACTTCCCCAACCCCGACAAGCAGGGCAAGGGCAAGAAACGCAAGGGCGGTCACAACAACGAAGAGGACCACTACAGCCGCATGGCTCGCGAGGCCGAGGAGTACAGCCGCGAGAAGGTGCTCGAGGAGGCTCGCGCCGCCGTCGAGGAGGCCTCTCGCGAGTCCACCGGTCGCCGCAAGAAGCGCAAGGAGAAGCGCGAGCGCGAGGCTGCCAAGGCTCAGGAGGAGCGCAAGATAGAGGAGGCGCTGGCCCAGGGCGTGAACCCCGAGGACCTCGACGCCATCAAGGTCTCCCAGGGCGTTTCCGTCCAGGAGCTTGCCGAGGCGCTCGACGTTCCGGCCAACGACATCATCAAGCGCCTGTTCCTGCTGGGTACGCCGCTCACCATGACGCAGTCCATGTCCGACGACCTCGTCGAGCTTGTTGCCGACGACCTGGGCCGTCAGATCAAGATCATCACCCCCGAGGAGGAGAACACCTTCTCGTTCTACGACGATCCCGCCGACCTCAAGCCGCGCGCCCCGGTCGTCACCGTCATGGGCCACGTCGACCACGGCAAGACGTCGCTGCTCGACGCCATCCGTCACACTGGCGTTGCTGCCGGCGAGGCGGGCGGTATTACGCAGGCCATCGGCGCTTCGCAGGTTAAGATCAACGGCCGCAAGATCACCTTCATCGATACCCCGGGTCACGCCACCTTTACGGCCATGCGTGCCCGTGGCGCCAAGGTGACCGACATCGTCATTCTGATCGTGGCCGCCGACGACGGCGTCATGCCCCAGACGGTCGAGTCGATCAACCACGCCAAGGCCGCCGGCGTTCCCATCGTCGTCGCCGTCAACAAGATCGATAAGCCGGGCGCCAACCCCGACCGCGTGCGCCAGGAGCTCACCGAGTACGGCGTCATCCCCGAGGAGTGGGGCGGACAGAACATGTTCGTCAACATCTCGGCCAAGCAGAAGATCGGCATTGATGACCTTCTGGAGACCGTGCTGCTCCAGGCAGACGTGCTCGAGCTCAAGGCCAACCCGGACACCTTTGCCTCCGGCAACGTCCTCGAGGCCAAGCTCGACAAGGGCCGCGGCTCGGTCGCTACCGTGCTCGTGACCCGCGGTACCCTGCACGTGGGCGATACGCTGGTCGCTGGCCTCACCTACGGCCGCGTCCGCGCCATGCTCGACCCCAAGGGTCGCGCCGTCACCGAGGCCGGTCCCTCCGACGCCGTCGAGATCCTGGGCCTGCAGTCCGTGCCCAACGCCGGCGACGAGTTCCGCGTGTTCGAGGATGAGCGCGAGGCTCGCGCCCTTGCCGACGAGCGTTCGCTCAAGGCCCGTATCGAGGAGCAGAGCCGCGTCAAGCACGTCACGCTCGAGAACCTCTTCGAGACCATTGCCGACGCCGAGGTCAAGGAGCTCAACCTGATCATCAAGGCCGACGTCCAGGGCTCCATCGAGGCCCTTCAGGACTCGCTCGACAAGATGGATCAGTCCGAGGTTCGCATCAACACGATCCACTCCGCCGTCGGTGCCATCAACGAGACCGACGTCGTCCTGGCCGACGCCTCCAACGCCATCATCATCGGCTTTGGCGTCCGTCCCGACGGTAAGGCCCGCTCCGCCGCCGAGCGCGAGGGCGTCGAGATCCGTTGCTACGACGTTATCTATAAGTGCCTCGAGGAGCTCGACGCCGCCCGTATCGGCATGCTCAAGCCCACCGAGGTCGAGGTCGCCACGGGTACCGCGACTGTCCTGGACACCTTCAAGGTGCCCAAAGTCGGTATCGCCGCCGGTGTCCGCGTCGAAGAGGGCGAGATCGCCGCGACCGATTCCGTGCGCCTGGTGCGCGACGGTATCGTGGTCTTCAACGGCAAGATCGCCTCGATGCGCCACTACAAGGACGAGGCCAAGAGCCTCAAGAGCGGTTCCGAGGGCGGCATTGGCCTGGAGAACTTCCAGGACATCAAGCCCGGCGACCAGATCGAGGGTTACCGCATCGACCAGGTTGCCCGTACCGAGTAGGGGGGTAGCGCTATGAAGCAAACGCAGGCAACCCGCCGTCTGGGCGAGCAGCTTCGCGAGAAGCTTGGTTATATCCTGCTCTTTGAGGTTTCCGATCCGCGTCTCGACCTGGTTACTTTAACCGCGGTCGAGGTCGCGGTGGACCGTTCGTTCGCGCGCGTGTACGTGTCGTGCGATGCGAGTCGCTACGATGAGGTCATGGAGGCGCTCGCTAGCGCCAAGGGCCGTATTCGCAGCCTGTTGGCTCGCTCGCTCGATTGGCGTGTCACGCCCGAGCTCGATTTTCGCATCGATCGCTCGACCGATGAGGCCGAGCGCATCACGCGTGCGCTGGAAAACGTTCCCGCCACGCTTGCGATCGAAAAGGACGAGGACGGCTATCCGATAGCGGACGCCGTCCAGGAGGCAGCTTTAGATGACTAATTCCGCCGACCTCGCCTCGTGCGAGTCTGCAGATATTCAGCGACGCATCCTCGAGCTCATCGAGGGTGCGTCCTCCATTGCGATTTCGGGACACACTTCTCCCGATGGCGACGCCTTGGGCTCCGTGTTGGGTCTGGGCCTTTCGCTCATGAAGTTTTTCCCCAACAAGGACATTGCGCTGCTGCTGGCAGACGATGACCCGGTTCCGCGCATCTACCGCTTTATGGAAGGCTCCGATCGCCTGGTGCCGGCATCTGCGTACACCGGCAATCCGGACCTGTTCATCTCGGTGGACGTACCGGTCGTCGAGCGCCTGAATAACTCCGCCGAGGTGCTTCGCCGCTCCAAGCATGTGGTGTGCTTCGATCACCATCCGGCGCGCGGGGAGTTTGCCGAGCTCAGTCTGAGACGCGTCGAAGCTGCAGCCTGCGCCATGATCATCGACCGTTTCTTGGACAATTGCGGCATTGTCGCACGTGATGGCGTCGCGACTTGCTTGCTGTGCGGCTTGGTGACCGACACCGGTCGTTTTCAGTACCAGAACGCCGATGCTGCTGCGTTCCATGCGGCCTCGCGCCTGGTGGCGCACGGTGCCGATCCGGCGCGCGTCGCGCTCGAGGTTTATCAGAGCATGCGCGTCGAGTTTTTGCACCTCAAGTCCATCGTTATGGGCCGCATTAAGACGGTGGCCCACGGGCGCGTCGCGTATAGTTACGCGTACCAGAGTGACCTTGAGGCTTGCGGTGTCACCTCGGATGAGTGCGACGGCCTGGTCGATGTGGTGCGCTCGGTGATGGGCGTCGAGGTCTGCCTGTTCCTGAAGGGCATTGAGGGCGATACCAAGGTGCGCGGCAACCTGCGCTCAAAGGGCGACCTCAACGTGTCCGAGATTGCTGCTGCCTTTGGCGGAGGCGGACATTCCGCTGCCGCCGGTTTCTCCAACAACGGAACGATTCTCGAGACGCTCACCGTGGCACTTCCCATGCTGGCCGAGCTGGTAGGGGAGGATCCCGCTTCGGTGACCGTCGAGCTTTAACTTTTTGGATGGTACATGGCTCGTCGTACGCCTTCACAACTGAATATGCTGCTCGCCGTCGATAAGCCGGTGGGCTGCACGTCCCACGATGTGGTCTCGCAATGCCGGCGCGCCCTCCATGAGCGGCGCGTCGGCCATGCCGGCACGCTCGACCCCATGGCATCGGGTGTCATGGTGGTGGGCGTGGGCCAGGCCACTCGTCTGCTGGGCATGCTCACGCTCGATACCAAAAGCTACGTCGCCGATATTTCGTTTGGCGCTGAGACGAATACCGATGACGCGGAGGGCGAGGCGGTCCGCACGGTGGCTGTTGCCAACGAGCTCCGCGATCCTGCCTATGCCCGTGAGCACTTGGCCGCCATGCTGGGTCCGCAGATGCAGGTGCCGCCGGCGTTTTCGGCTATCTCGGTCAATGGCGTTCGCGCCTATAAGTCTGCTCGCGAGGGCAATGCGGTGGACCTACCTCCGCGCCCCGTCGAGGTCTATGCCGCCGACCTGATCGCCGTGGGCGGCGAGGGCGATTCGTGTGTGTGGACCGTGGCGTTCTCGGTGAGCAAGGGCACCTATATCCGTGCGCTCGCTCGCGACCTGGGCCGCGCCTGCGAGAGCGCCGCGCACATTTCCGCGCTGCGCCGCACGGCCTCCGGTGTTGTTTCCATTGGCGCCCTTCATGCGGTTGAGGAGCTTTCTCCCGAGTCCGCGGCTGGCTTTGCCCTTGATCCCATTGCGGCCCTGGGCGCCACGCGTGTTGACTTGCCGGGCAATCTTGCCGACGACCTGCTCTGCGGCCGACGCATTCCCGTTGAGCGTGCGCTTGCCGATTTCGATGCCTCGAAGGCGCCGTTTGCGTTGGTGCTCGATGGGGGACTCAAGGCGCTCGCCCGCATTGAGGGTGGCCGCTTTGTCATGGAGCACGTTTTTCCGCAGGCAATCGGCGGTGTTCGATGATGTTGTCCGCTCGCGAGCTCGCGCGTATCTTTTTCGCGGGCGAGTCGGACGAGGCTCGCATCTTTACTGCCGATGCGTTTGATGAGTGCGAGCACCTGGGTGCCACATCAATTGCCATCGGCGTGTTCGACGGCGTGCACCGTGGACACCAGGAACTCATCGAAGCGCTTGTCTGTGATGCCCGTGCCCATGGCTGTAAGGCGGTCGTGGTTACCTTCGATCCCGACCCGGATGTTGTGGTGAGCCCTTCGCCCGCTCAAAAATTGATGACGACGGCCGACCGTCTGCATGCCTTGGCTCAAACCGGGGTTGATGCGGTGGTGGCCGTTCCCTTTACGCCAGAGGTTGCGGCACTCGACCATGTTGGTTTTCTTGCGCTGCTGTCGCGCGTGGTTGACATTCGTTCGATTCGCGTTGGCAGTGACTTTAGACTGGGTCGTGGCGGTGCTTCTGGTGTTGCCGAGATGCGCGCCTGGGGTTCCGAGCACGGCGTTGACGTGTATGGTCACGACCTGCTTTGCGAGGGCGGTGAGGCTATTTGTGCCACCCGCATTCGTCATGAGCTGGGACAGGGCCATGTGGAGCTTGCTGCTGAGTTGCTCGGCCGCCCGTATATGGTGCGTGGCGGTGTTATTCGCGGCCGTCACGAGGGGTCTGGCATGGGCTTTCCCACGGCAAACCTGCAAGTTCCCGATGGTATTCAGGTGCCAGCCGACGGCGTGTATGAGGGTCTGGTGCTCGTCGATGACACCGTGTGGCCCGCTGCCGTGAACGTCGGCCTGCCGCCGACGTATGCCGACGATGCCGCTTCGGCGCATCTCGAGGCTTATTTAATTGGTTATACGGGCGACCTGTACGGCGCTTCCGTTTCGCTGGCGTTTACGCGCTGGCTGCGTCCGTCGCGCGTGTTCGATTCGCTGGATGAGTTGATCGCGACCGTCGAGGGTAATATCGAAGATATTCGTCACAACTTGGGCGAGCAGGGGGTGAGCATCCGTGATTAGCGATGAGGAAAAAGACCAGGTACGCGCTGCGTCCGACCTAGTCGCCATCGTGCAGGAAACGGTTGAGCTCAAGCCCCGCGGCCGTGAGTTTTGGGGCTGCTGCCCTTTTCATGGCGAAAAGACGCCGTCTTTCCACATTATTCCCGCCACGCAGGTGTGGCATTGCTTTGGCTGCGGCGAGGGTGGCGACGTCTTCACCTATATCATGAAGCGCGAGAACCTGAGCTTTCCCGAGTCAATTCGTTATTTGGCCGATCGCGCGGGTATTGAGCTGCATGACACCGGAGATCGCCGCGAGCGCGGTACCAAGCGTGCCCGCATCTACGATCTGTGCGCCGAGACCGCCCAGTTCTACCACACCATGCTTATGCGCGGTAAGGATGGCCGTCCGCGCGAGTACTTTGCCAGCCGCGGCATGGGTGGTGACGTCTGCCGCCGCTACTGCCTGGGTTTTGCGCCGGGCCGCAATATGCTGGTGTCGCACCTGTCCCAGGCGGGCTTTACCCCGCAGGAGATGATCGACGCCAATGTTGCCGTGAGCCGCGGGCGAGGGCAGCTTGCCGACCGCTTCTACGACCGCGTGATGTTTCCCATCTTTGACGAGCAGGGTCACAACATTGCCTTTGGCGGTCGCATCATGGGTGACGGCCAACCCAAGTACCTTAATACCGCCGAGACGAGCGTGTTCCATAAAAAGCGAAACCTCTACGGCTTTAATTGGGCCAAGGAGTATATCGTCGCGCAGGATACCGCCATCGTGGTGGAGGGCTATACCGACTGCATTGCCTGCTGGGAGGCGGGGATTAAAAACGTTGTCGCTACGCTGGGCACCGCGCTCACGGAGCATCACGTCAAGATGCTCACCCGTTTTGCCAAGCGCATTGTGTATATGTTCGATGGCGACGCCGCCGGTCAAAAGGCTGCCCGTCGCGCGATTCAGTTTATCGAGCAGGATTCGATGGATCTGCGCTGCGTGGTGCTTCCCGACGGCAACGACCCCATGGAGTTCATCACCGCGCATGGTGGCGAGGCGTTGCAGGCGCGCATCGATGCCGCCGAGCCCCTCATGGACTTTGTATACCGGTCGCTGCAGGAGTCAAGCGACATTACCACGCCGGGGGGTCGTGCCAAGGCGCTCGAGGATGCGCTGACGCTCATCTATCCGCTGCGCGATAGCTACATGATCGATACGTACTTTATCCAGATTGCCGACCTGCTGGGTTTGGATCTGGAGACGGTGCGCTCGAGCTCGGGCCGTGTGTTTCGCGATGTTGCCAAACGCGAGGACGCCGAGCGTCGTCGCGAGCAGAACTACGAGCGCCAGAGGGCGCAGGCCGAACGCTTTGGAAATGCGGGCGGTCGGGCGTCGGGCTCTCGCGATGCCGGTCGCGGTGCTTGGGCATCGGGCGCGACGCCGCCGGTGTCCGCACCGGTCGAGGAGGACCCGTACGACTACGTTCCGCTTGATGCCTATGGGGCCGCGCCCGTGGAGGTCGTCGACGATCTTCCGCCGATCGATGTGCCTGATGGTATGGGCGCTGCGCCCGCCGGTGCCCCGACAGACGCCTCGGCCCCTATGGTTCTTACCGATCTAGAGCGCAAGTCCTTGGCAGGGGAGCGCGAGCTGCTGACGATGCTCACGAGCTACCCCGACCTGTTCCGCACGTATGCCGACCGCATCTGCTCGATCGAGTGGGTGGATCCGCGCCACGAGTCCATCGCGTGGGCCGTGCTCGCGACGCCGCCGGGCACCGACCCCACGGCGTGCATGGATGCGGCGCGCTCAGTGTGTCCCGATGCGGCAACGCTTGTGAGTGCCGGGCGCATCTCGGCGACGAGCAAGCATCCCACCGAGACGAAC
This sequence comes from uncultured Collinsella sp., assembly GCA_959599095.1. GTDB lineage: Bacteria > Actinomycetota > Coriobacteriia > Coriobacteriales > Coriobacteriaceae > Collinsella. The sequence continues at coordinate 34,593 of CAUGGC010000014.1, forward strand.
ATCGTGTTTATGCTCGATACGCTCGAGCTCTACACCATCAAGCGCCGCATGCGTGCCGCACAGGCCAAGCTGCGCCAGGACCGTTCGCTCGATGATGAGGGCCGTCGCGCGCTGACCGTGCAGGCCGCGCAGGATTCGCAGCGTCAACGCGAACTGCAAAAGTCGATCGGCGGCGTGGCGGACCCGTTCCGCTTGATCGGCCTGGAGGCCGCGGGCACCGAACAAGCCTAGATGTTGTGGTCAACCAGCGTATTCTCGCCTATATCCAGTCCTCTTTTTGGGTATAGACGTCAATGTGTGTGCTAAAGTATTGAGTCCTGTGGACTATGAAGGGAGAATCTGTGCCAAAAAAGACTGAGAGCACGGGTACTGGGCTGGAATCCTACGTTGCAAAGCTTATGGGCAACGGCTCAAACAGGACTTCGGTAACCGAGGACGAGATTCAGGTCGCCCTGAAGGATATCGATGTTTCTGAAGAGCAGCTCACCGCGGTGTATTCCGCGCTGCGCAACAGCGGCATCCAGATTATCTCCGCGAGCGGTAACGACGACGCCCCCATGGACGTCGACGATGACGATAACGATACCGATACTGACGATTTCGATGACGACGACGAGCACGATTCCGGCTCGCTCGACGATCACGAGCTCAAGATGGCCCGTCAGGCCGACGCCGAGATGGGTTCTTCCAAGAGCAAGAAGAAGCGCACCGTGCGCACGTCCCGTTCACGCTCCCGCGTGCGTGGCATCGATGCCTCCACGGTGATGCTGACCGGCGACCCGGTCCGTATGTACCTCAAGGAGATCGGCAAGGTCGACCTGCTGACCGCCTCCGAAGAGGTCGATCTGGCCATGAAGATCGAGGCCGGTCTCGAGGCCACCGAGAAGCTCGAGGCTGCCGAGGCAGGCGAGCTCGAGCTCACGCGTGCCGAGATGCGTCGTCTTACGCGCATTGAGAACGTGGGCCTCGAAGCCAAGCAGGCACTCATCAGCGCAAACCTGCGTCTGGTCGTCTCCATCGCCAAGCGCTATGTCGGTCGCGGCATGCTGTTCCTGGACCTGATCCAGGAGGGCAACCTCGGTCTGATCCGCGCCGTCGAGAAGTTCGACTATCAGAAGGGCTTTAAGTTCTCCACGTATGCCACGTGGTGGATCCGTCAGGCCATCACGCGCGCTATCGCCGACCAGGCCCGTACCATCCGTATTCCCGTGCACATGGTCGAGACCATCAACAAGCTCGTCCGCGTGCAGCGCCAGCTCCTTCAGGACCTGGGTCGCGACCCGACCCCCGAGGAGATCGGTGCCGAGATGGACATGAGTGCCGACCGCGTCCGCGAGATCCAGAAGATTTCGCAGGAGCCCGTTTCGCTCGAGACCCCCATCGGCGAGGAAGAGGATTCCCAGCTGGGCGACTTTATCGAGGACTCCCAGGCCATCGTTCCGCCCGATGCCGCCAGCTTCTCCATGCTGCAGGAGCAGCTCACCCAGGTGCTCGACTCGCTTGCCGATCGTGAGCGCAAGGTTATCGAGCTGCGCTTTGGCCTTGTCGACGGACATCCCCGTACGCTCGAGGAAGTCGGCCGCGAGTTTGGCGTCACGCGCGAGCGCATCCGCCAGATCGAGTCCAAGACCCTGGCCAAGCTCCGCCACCCGAGCCGCTCGAGCAAGCTTAAGGACTACATCGAGTCTTAACCTCGCAAGCAAGAATCGCCCTCAAGCACATCCGCTTGAGGGCGCTTTCATGTTGTCGTTGGGGACGTTCTTGAATGACTAGTCGTTTAAGAACGTCCCCAATGACTGGGTCGGAAAATTTCTTAAAAAAGTTCTTGCCCTAAGCTGATTCGTCCGTATAATAAACTTCGTTGCTTGAGAGCACGCACCTATTCCTCGGTAGCTCAATGGTAGAGCACGCGGCTGTTAACCGCGCTGTTGTAGGTTCGAGTCCTACCCGGGGAGCCAGAATTTTCCAGCCCATTCCGTTGGGCTTTAAATTCCTCGGTAGCTCAATGGTAGAGCGCGCGGCTGTTAACCGCGCTGTTGTAGGTTCGAGTCCTACCCGGGGAGCCAGGTTGTAAAACCCGTCGCTTATGCGGCGGGTTTTTTCATGCCGCGATCGCCGTTCGCGAACGTTACCGTATCAACATTTCGTGTCGAGGATGTAATCCCGAGGCCCGCCACCTCAACATGGCGCGGTCGTTGTAGAATATTGCAATGATTGCTCCCACGACATGGTGCCGCGAGCACCAAGAAAAGGAGATTCTTGTGTCTGAGACCATTAACGGCAGCCTGAGCGTCTCGAACGACGTTATTGCCGATATTGCCGGTTATGCCGCGATGACGTGCTATGGCGTCGTCGGTATGGCCGAGCAGCTCCAGGGCGCCGAGAGCGTGCGCCTGCTTGCCGGTCAGCGCCTCCGCAAGGGCGTGCTTGTCTCCGCCGACGAGGACGGCCTTACGGTCGATCTTCACGTCGTGCTCGAGAACGGCGTCAACATGAAATCCGTCTGCCACAATCTTTCGAGCTCCGTTGCCTTCACTCTGCAGGAGATCGCCCAGATCGATCCCGCCAGCCTTAAGATCGGCATCCATATCGACGCGCTCAAGAGCCGTCTGAACTAGCATCCGAAAACGGAGATTCAAATACCCATGATTGCAAAGACCATTCGCACCTGTTTTCCGATCGCTGCGGCTGCCGTTTCCGACAAGGCCGAGGAGATCAACAAGCTCAACGTCTTCCCCGTACCCGACGGCGATACCGGCACCAACATGTCGCTCACGCTCGCCTCGGTGACCAAGGAGCTCTCCGCCCTTCCTGCCGACGCCGACATGGAAGCCATCGCCGGCGCCATCACTCACGGCTCCCTGATGGGCGCCCGCGGTAACTCCGGCGTCATCACGTCACAGATTCTGCGCGGCGTGGCCGAGGGCCTCGTCTCTGCCGATGAGCCTATTACGGCTGCCAACATCGCCTTCGCTTTTCGTCGCGCCGTCAAGGTCGCCTTCCAGGCCGTCCGCAAGCCCATCGAGGGCACGATCCTCACGGTGCTGCGCGATGTCTCGACCAAGGCCGACGAGTGCGAGAAGAAGAAGTTCTCGGCCGAGGACGCGCTCGACGCCATCGTCGTCGAGGCATATCAGTCCGTCGCTCGCACGCCCGACCTGCTGCCCGTTCTGAAGGAGAACGGCGTGGTTGACTCCGGCGCCTTCGGCTTTGCTATTTTCCTTGAGAACTTTGTTGCCGCCGCGCTTGGCCGCAGCACCGTTGTCGAGGATTTCTCCGCCACGTTTGATTCCGCTGGCTCTGCCCGCGACGCGGCCCTTGGTCGCGTTGAGATCGAGGCCAACGACGATTGGGAGGGCTCGGAGTTCCGCTACTGCAACGAGTTCCTGTTTAAGGCCGACGCCCCGTTTGACGAGGACGAGTGCCTTAAGTTCCTGGGTTCCATGGGCGACTGCGAGCTACTCGTGGGCGCCTATCCCGACTACAAGATCCATGTGCACTCCAACACCCCCAACCTGGTGCTCGAGCACATGCTGCAGCTCGGTCAGATCTATGAGGTCTTTATCCACAACATGGAGATGGAGGCCCACGACCGTACCGCCAAGATCCACGAGGATCAGGAAAAGGCGGCCGAGCCCGCCAAGGCGCTGGGGTTTGTCGCCGTTGCCGCCGGTTCCGGCGAGGCCGACATCCTCAAGTCCCTCGGCGTCGACGTGATCGTGTCGGGTGGCCAGACCATGAACCCCTCGACCGCCGACCTGCTGGGCGCGGTAGACCAGGTTAACGCGACCTCGGTCATCATTCTGCCCAACAACGGTAACATCCGCATGGCCGCCGAGGCCGCTGCCTCAGCCTGTACCGACAAGAAGGTCGCTGTCGTTCCCACCAAGACCGTTCCCCAGGCCTTCTCCGCGCTGTTCGCCGTACTGCCCGATTCCGAGCTTGAGGATGCCGTCGCCGCCATGGTCGACGCCATCAGTGAGGTTCGCGATGGCGAGGTCACCCGTGCCGTGCGCGATTCCAGCGCCTCTGACGGCTCGCCGATTCACTCCGGTGACGTCATGGGTATCATTGCCGGCTCCATCGACGTGGTCGGCTCCGACGTGAAGCAGGTCACGCTCGACTGCATCAACCGCATGCAGGAGGAAGAGGAGGGTGACGCGCTGACGATTCTGGCCGGCGAGGAGCTGTCCGATGAGGCCTTCCAGGAGATCGTCGACGCTATCGAGGAGGCTCAGCCCGACCTGGAGATCGACGCCCATCGTGGCGAGCAGCCACTCTATCCCGTGATCTTCTCGATCGAGTAGGCAACTGCCCATGTCCGAGCTGTGCTCCGTGCCGCGCGTCTCGGAGCGCTTTGCCCAGAGCAATGCGCTCGACGAGGATATCGCGCGACTCAAATATGTTTCGGGTAAACGTGAGGAGGCCCTTCGCCGGCTGGGAATTCGGACGGTGGGGGACCTCCTTCTCCATATTCCTCATCGATACCTCGACTTTACCCGTTCGTGGTCCATCGAGATGGCGCCCATCGGTACCGTGTGCACCATCATCGCTACGGTCGACCGTATCGTCCAAAAGCAGCCGCGTCCGCGCATGCAGGTGACCGAGGTCTCACTCGTTGACGAGACGGGCGTGCTGCAGGTCGCCTTTTTCCGCCAGCCCTGGATTGCCCAGCAGCTTAAGCAGGGCGACCGCCTGGCCGTGATGGGCAAGGTTGAATTTGCCTACGGTTTTAAGCAGATGGCCTCGCCGCACTTTGAAAAGCTCGAGGATGGGCGTGCCGCAGGTACCATCCTGCCGGTCCATTATGTGAGTGACGGCGTGAGCCAGGCGTGGATGCGCCGCATCGTAAGCGGCGCGCTCGAGGTCGTCGGCAATCCCTTCGACCCGATTCCCGCACGCTTGCGCGTCAAGCGCCGCCTGATGAGCAATGCCCGCGCGCTTCGATCGATCCACTTTCCCTCGAGTATGGCTGAGCGGGATATCGCGCGACGTCGCCTTGCTTATGAGGAGTGCCTTTACCTTCAGCTGGCGCTGCGCCTGCGCAACGATGGCGGCCTAGTCGATGTGGTGCCCTATGCCCACACCGCGGGCGAGCACCTGGCCGCACTCAAGCAAGCCCTGCCGTTTTCGCTGAGCGACGAGCAGGAGGCCGCATTCCAAGATATCCTGCGCGATATGTGCGATGGCGGGCGCGTGATGAACCGCCTGCTGCTGGGCGATGTCGGTACCGGTAAGACCGCCGTTGCCGCCTGCGCGCTGGCTGTGGCTGCCGATAGCGGCACGCAGGCCTGTGTTATGGCGCCCACGGGCGTGCTGGCGCGCCAATATGCCGATAAGACCGGCCCTCTGCTCTCTCAGGCCGGCATGTCCTGGGCGCTTCTGACGGGTGCCACGCCGGCCGCAGAGCGCGAGCGCATCCATGCACAGCTGGAATCGGGCGAGCTTGACGTGCTCTTTGGCACCCATGCGGTGCTTTCGGATGACGTTGCGTTCAAGCATCTGTCGCTTGTTGTCATCGACGAGCAGCACCGGTTTGGCGTCGGCCAACGCAACGCCCTACGCGCGAAGGGCCCCGGTGCCGATCTGCTCGTTATGACGGCAACGCCCATCCCGCGTACGCTGGCGCTTTCGGTCTACGGCGATCTGGACACGAGCATCATCCGCCATCGGCCCGTCCCTGGCGCTGGCGTGACGACACGCGTACTCACCGAGTCGAGCCGTGACCTCGCCTATGGAGCCATCCGCGAGGCGCATGAAAAGGGTCAGCAGGCCTACGTGATTTGCCCGCTCGTGGAGCCGAGTGACTCGGCCGATGAGCTGGAAGACGTGCCCGGTATTGCCCGCGACGATGAGGGCCGCGTAACCGTTCCCGTGCCGCTGCACGATACGACGACCGAGCTCGATCGCCTGCGTCTGGCGTTGCCGGGTCTTGCCATCGAGCGCCTTCACGGCCGTATGCCAGCGGGGGAGAAGGACCAGGTTATCGATGCCTTTAAGCGTGGCGAGATCGACGTGCTCGTCTCGACTACGGTGGTCGAGGTGGGCGTCGACGTGCCCAACGCCACCGTCATGGTCATCGAGAACGGTGAGCGCTTTGGCTTGGCGGCGCTGCATCAGCTACGCGGTCGCGTGGGCCGCGGTAGCGAGTCGGGTACCTGCCTGGTCATGACGCACTCCAAGGGCAACGGCGGCGCATCGGCGGCGCAAGACCGTCTCCAGTCGCTCGAAAAAACCTCGGACGGCTTTACGCTCGCCCAGATGGACCTGCGTCTGCGCCACGAGGGCGAAATCCTGGGGTACCGCCAGCATGGCGGCGTGACCCTGCGCTTTGTCGACCTGGATGCCGACGAGGAGCTGATCGAGTGGGCCCATTTGGACGCGGTCGAGCTCTTGCGGTATGCTTGCACCCTTGACTCCGTGGCGACGCGCCCCCTGCGCGATGCGGTCGCCATGCGATATCGACACATTTTTAAGGAGGTCAGCGGAGGATGAGAATCATCGGCGGCGAATGGCGCGGTCGTAAGATCGAGGAGCCCCGTGGTCGCGATGTCACCCGCCCCACGACCGATCGTGTGCGCGAGGCATGCGCATCTATGGTCATGTCGGCATTCGACTTCGATCTTGACGAGGTCCGCGTGCTGGACGCCTTTGGCGGCTCCGGCGCTTTGGGTATCGAGATGCTCTCACGTGGTGCCCGCTCGCTCACGACGTTCGAGATCGATCGGAATGCCGCGCGGCTCATTACCAAGAATATCGAGTCGCTCTGCCGTGACCGTGCGCGTTGGCGCGTGGTCACGGGCGACATGCTGGCGAGCGCCTCGCGCGGTCGTGTACCGGGCGGCCCCTTTGATCTGGTCCTGCTCGACCCGCCCTATGCTTTTGGTGCCGAGCCGGTCGAGGAACTGCTGCAGAACCTGGCTCAGCAGGGTCTGCTTGCACCTGGCGCTTATGCCCTGTTTGAGCATGCCGCCGCCGATGCGGGCGCGCATCCGACAGGCTTTGAGACTGAACGTGAGAAGCGCTACGGCATTACCTCGGTCGACCTGCTCCGTTGGGTCGGCGATGACGACGGTGAGGGCGATAGTGCCGTCACCGATGCCGACAACAACGATGCCACGACGTTTCAGGAGGACGCCCATGAATGACACCATCAACCGCGTGATCGTCCCGGGCACCTTCGACCCCATCACGTTTGGCCATATCGACGTGATCCGCCGCGCCCGCCGCATCTTTCCCAGCGTGATCGTCGCTGTTGCCGAGTCGCAGGGTAAAAACGGTGTGGGTACCACGTTTATGCTCGATGAGCGCGTGGCGCTGGCCCGCGAGGCGCTCGGTGATATCGACGGCGTTGAGGTCCTGCCCTTTACCGGTCTCTTGGTCGACTTCGCTCGTGAGCAGGGGGCGGGGGCCGTGGTCAAGGGCCTGCGCGCCATGACCGACTTTGAGTACGAGCTGCAGCAGGCCGACCTCAACTATCGCTTGGATAGCGAGCTGGAGTCCATCTTTGTCATGAGTGCTCCGCAGTACGGTTACATCTCGAGCTCGGTCGTTCGCCAGATCGCCTCGCTCGGCAGCGATGTATCGACGTTTGTCCCGTCCAACGTGGTCGAAGCGCTTAAACATCGCTTTTCGTGACGTTTCTTATTGCCTGGTGGCATGTGGTAAACTAGCACGATGATATGTTACCTATGAAAGGAGACCGGATGCCGGGCGAGAATTTTCCTGGCGATAGGATCGTCAGCTTGGTCGATGAGCTCGAAGGGCTGATCGAGGAAGCCAAGCCGCCTTTCGGCAAGAACGCTCAGTTCAAGGTCATCGACGCCGACGTGTTCTTCAACATCCTCGACGAGATCCGCATGAGCTATCCTGAGGAGTGGCAGAAGTCCCGCCGTATCCTTAAGGAGCGCGAGGAGCTTATGGCTTCCGCCGCCGCCCAGGCCGATTCCATCATCGCCGACGCTCAGCAGCAGGCCCTCACCATTGCCGGTGAGCAGGAGATCGTCCGCCTTGCGCAGCAGCAGGCCGACGACATCCGCGATCGTGCCCAGCAGTACGAGCGGGAGACGCGTTATGCTGCCGAGGACTACGCAGAGCAGGTCTTTACGCACCTGGAGGAGAACCTCAAGAGCCTGACCGGCACCGTTACCCGTTGCCGTCAGCAGCTCAACGAGGGTGCCGCCCAACAGAATGGTCAGTGGTAATGGCTGAGTTCCCGAGCGTTACCGTCGATCTTTCCGAGCAGCTCGAGTTTCCTGGAGATTCGTATCCGCTGACCGGTAAGGTCGATGTCGCCACCTACACGGTGGGCGAGAAGGAGTACCAGCTTCAGGACGGCATCGACTACGACGTTGTCTTTACCAATGCCGGTACCGGTGTCTTGCTCACGGGCATGGTCCGTGCGCACGCCACCGGCGAGTGCGACCGTTGCCTGGAGCCCGCCTCGTTTGATATCGCCGGCGAGATCGAGGAGTTCTACCTCTTTGAGGAGCCCGAGGATCCCGAGGCCTACGAGGATGGCTACGAGCTCCTGGGTGAGGACCGCATCGTCGATCTGGGCGAGCCCATCAATGACGCGGTCGTTATGGACACGCCGTTTGTGGTGCTTTGCAAGCCCGATTGTCGCGGTTTGTGCCCCACTTGCGGTTGCAACCTCAACGTCGAGCAATGCGATTGCGCCGCCCAGGCAGAGGCAGAATGGGCCGCTGCCACGGAAAATCCATTTGCAGCATTGAAGAATCTCAAGCTCGATGAGTAAAACTGTGGTAGTATCGCTACTTGCGCGTAATCGCCACACTGGATAGTTCATAAGGAAGGTCACTATGCCCGTACCTAAACAAAAGCAGGGTCGTATCCGCACTCACACCCGTCGTTCCGCCAACATGAAGATCTCGGCTGCGGCTCAGTCCACGTGCCCCCGTTGCGGCGCTGTTAAGCTTCCGCACCACGTGTGCCCCAGCTGCGGTTTCTACAAGGACCGCGAGGTTATCGTTACCGAGTAACGGTATACTCTGGATGCGATGCCGTTCCAAATGGAACCACAATGGCCGGCTCAATGAGTCGGCCATTTTTGTATAAGGAGCATGTATATGAGTAACGTTCGCGTTTGTGTAGACGTTGTGGGCGGAGACGAGAAACCTCAGGTTGTTCTCGATGGTATCGAAGCTGCGCTTGCCGCCGATCCCGATATCGAGGTCTTGGCAGCTGGTCCCGCCGAAATCGTCAATCCCTTTGCAGCTTCCCATGCACGTGTTGAGGCCCTTGAGGCGCCTGACGTTATCGCCATGGATGACGATCCCATTCGCGCCGTGATGACCAAGCGTAAGTCGTCGATCGTGCTTTCTTGCCGCGCCATTAAGAAGGGCAACGCGGATGCGTTCTTCTCCGCCGGCTCCACCGGTGCCATGACCGCCGCCGCCACCGCCTATGTGACGCCGTTTAGGTATCAGGCCGAAGGCAAGAAGCAGCCGGTGCGCCCCTGTCTGACCAATGCGCTGCCCAATCGCGCCGGCGGTCTGACGGTGCTGTGCGACATGGGTGCCAACCCCGATGTGGAGGTCGATGACATGGTGCGTTTTGCCCAGATGGGTAGCGCCTATGCCCGCGTCGTCCTGGGCATCGAGCATCCTCGCGTGGGCCTGCTTGCCAATGGCACCGAGGATGAGAAGGGCTCCAACTTTACCAAGGCCTGTTTCCCTGCTATGAAGGCCGCCGTTCCCGGCTTTGTTGGTAACTGCGAGGGCACCGACCTCACCTCAGGTAACTTCGATGTCGTCGTTGCCGATGGCATGTCGGGTAATATCGCTCTCAAAGCTACCGAGGGCGCTGCCAAGTTTTTGCTGCAGGAGCTCAAGGGCGCCTTTATGGCCTCGCTCGGCACCAAAATCGCCGCGCTGCTCATCAAAAAGCAGATGCGCGAGATTAAGGCCAAGCTCTCTGGCGACGCCAAGGGCGGCGCGATTCTTCTGGGCCTGCGCGGCGTGGTCCTGATCGGCCATGGCGCCACCTCGGTCGAGGCTGTCAAAAACGGTACGCTCGCGGCGGCCGAAGCCGTGCGCGCCGGGCTGGTCGAGAATGTCGCCAACTCTATGGACAGTATCGTTTTGTAAGAGCGAGTTAGAGCGCTGTTATGTGCTTCGCGGCGCACGTCGTGGGGTAGAATCAGAACCGTGTCTTGGTACCGCCCGGGCGGTACCATTCTTTTGGTATTCATGTACTATGAGAGGAAGCGCTATGGACCGCTCCGAAATCTTCGACAAGATCGCCGAGGTCGCTGCTGACGTTCTGGGCGTCGATGTTGCCGAAATTAGCGAGGAGACCACCTTTGACGACCTCGATGCCAACTCGCTCGAGCGCCTGCAGCTGGTTACGGCTATCGAGGACGAGTTCAACCTCGAGATCGATGACGAGACCCTGCTCTCGCTCAACTCTGTCGCCGACGCCGTCGACGCTATCGAAGCTGCCAAGGAGGCCTAAGTCTTGGCTTTATCCGAACGACTTACGCGCGCCCAGGAAATCCTGGGCCACGAGTTCAACAATAAGGTGCTGCTGCGCGCGGCCCTTACGCATCCCTCGGCAGTCGAGGGCCAGCCGGTTTCTGCCAGCTATGAGCGCCTTGAGTTCTTGGGCGATTCCATTTTGGGCGCTGTGGTCGCACGCTCCCTGTTTGAGTCCTATCCCGAGTTTGACGAGGGCAAGCTCACTCGCTTGAAGGTGTCGCTCGTCTCGGGCGCCACGCTATCCGAGGTTTCTCACGAGTTGGGCATCGACGACATCATTATCTTTGGTGCCTCCGAGACCGGTACCGGTGCGCGCGGCCTGCATTCGGCCCTCGAGAACGTCTATGAGTCGCTCGTGGGCGCGCTGTACCTGGATGCCGGCTGGGACGTTGCGGCGGAGTTCATTCACCGTACGCTTAAGCCGCATTTGGCTTCCGAGCGTGCCGAGCATCCTGCGAACCCCAAGTCGTTTTTGCAGGAGTGCGTGCAAGCCGACGGTCACGAGCCCCCGGCGTACAAGCTCGTTGGCTCCGAGGGCCCGGCGCATGCGCCCACCTTTACCGCTGTGGTTTTGATCGATGGTATTCGCCAGGGTCGCGGCTCCGGCTCCTCAAAGAAGGAAGCCGAGGGAGCTGCCGCGCTTGAAGCGCTCGACCGCATGGGTTACACCACCAACGGCGTGATTCTGAACAAGAAGCACGTGTAAGCGAGGAACCGTGTATCTCAAGTCCCTTACGCTCAAGGGGTTCAAGTCGTTTGCCGACCGCGCCCATATGACGTTTGAGCCGGGCCTGACCGTCATCGTCGGTCCAAACGGCTCGGGAAAATCGAACATCTCTGACTCGATTCTGTGGGTCCTGGGCGAGCAGAGCGCCAAGCAGCTGCGCGGCCAGGCCATGGAGGATGTCATCTTCTCGGGCTCGTCGGCGCGCAAGCCGGTGGGTGTCGCCGAGGTCACGCTGGTGCTCGATAACTCGGACCATATGTTGCCCGTCGACTTTGACGAGGTCGCCATCACCCGTCGCATGTATCGCTCGGGCGAAAGCGAGTACCTCATCAACTCGAGTCCGTGCCGCCTGATGGACATTCAGGACATCCTGCACGATTCGGGCCTGGGCAAGGATACGCATTCCATCATCAGCCAGGGCAAGCTCGACGCCATTTTGCAGAGCCGCCCCGAGGAGCGTCGCGCCCTCATCGAGGAGGCCGCCGGCATTTCAAAGCACAAGCGCCGCAAGGAGCGAGCGCTCAAAAAGATTAAGTCGATGGACGAGCACCTGATGCGTGCCCGCGACATCAATAAGGAAATCGCCCGTCAGCTGCGACCGCTGGAGCGTCAGGTCGATCGCGCGCGCAAGTACAAAGAGCTGTCCTCGCGCGCGAACGAGCTTACGCAGATGCTGGCTGTCGATGAGCTTCGTTCGCTGCAGTCGCAGTGGAACGACCTGGAGAGCCGCTCCAAGGAAGGTGCTGCCGAGCTGGAGCTTGCGCAGTACCGCATGAGCGAAAAGGAGCGCGAGCTCGAGAAGCTCCAGGTTATGCTTGAGGAAAAGGGCCTGTTTGTGGGCGACTTGGGCGAGCAGCGCCGCCATATGCAAGATGTGGTCGGCCGTATTAACTCCGACATGCGCCTGCTCGAGGAAAAGGGTCACAACATGGTGTCGCGCCTGTCTGACATGCGCGGGCAGATTTCGAGCTCCGAGCATCAGCGTCGTCGCGTGGTCGAGGAGCTCGAGGACGCGCGTGCGCAGCTTGAGGAAGTGACCGGCGCGCACATGCAGGCCCAGGAGGACGTTGACGCCGCTGGTCCTGCCGCCGCAGAGCTCCACGAGCGGCGCGTGGCGCTCGACAATCAGATTTCGCAGCTTACGCGTGAGCAACGCGATGTGCAGCGCGTGGCCGACAACGCCGCGCTCGAGCTCGCCAAGGTGAAGGACTCGCTGAGCAATGCCGAGGTCGAGGACAACATGTATGCCTCGCGCCTGGAGCAGATCGACGAGCAGCTCGAGGAGGTCATGGCTTCGCTCGAGAGCCGTCGCGACCGCGCCGAGGAGCTTGAGGGCGCTCTTGAGGAAGCGCGCCAGGCTCAGGTCGATGCGCGTGAGGCCACCGAGACGGCACGCGCGGCCCTGAAGGACCTGCGTGCCCGTGAGAGCGAGGCACGCAACAAGTTATCCGAGGTGCGCTCGGAGCTTGCCAGCCAAAAGAAACTCGATGCCCGCATGGCCGACAGCTCGCCGCTCGTGAGCCGTCTGGTGGGTGCGCTGGGCGACGATGTCTTGGGTCGTCTGGGCGACGTGCTGGAGGCCCCGCGCGAGCTTGAGGGCCTGGTTGAGCAATTGCTCGCCGGCGATATCGATGCGCTGCTGTTTGATGACGCCGCCACGCTTGAGCGTGCCGGTCGTGCGGCTCTGGACCAAAAGAAGGCCTCGGGCGAGGCACTGCTGGTGGCGCGCGGCGTGAGCGGCTCTACCGCCGCTGAGGGCGCCTCCGGTACCCGTCTGGTTGATCGTCTGTCCGTGCGCGCAGGCTACGGTCCCGTCGTCGAGGCGCTGCTCGGCGGCTATTACGTCGTTGACGATCTTGCTGCCGCGCTGTCGGCGCCGGTCGTTGAAGGCGTGACTTACGTGACCCCCGATGGCGCCCGCGTCGCCTGCGGCGGCCTGGTGCGCGTGGGGCTTGATGCCGGCGAGGCTTTGGGTGCCTTGGAGCGCAAGCGCCGCATCCGTGAGCTCGAGGGCCTGGAACCCGATCTGGCTGCCATCTTTGAGCATGCTTCGGACCAAGTCGTCGAGGCCAACGTTGCCGTCGAGGAGGCCCGTGCCGCCGAGGGCGATGCCGCCGGTGAGATCGCCCGTCTTGAGGGCGAGCGCCGCTCGCTGCTCTCCGAGATCGGCCGCTTGGAGCAAAGCGCCAACAATGCCGAGGTCGAGCGCGTGCGCATCTCCAAGCGCCGCGAGCAGGCTGCCGAGGCCGTTCGTGCCGCGCGCCCGCGCGTTGACGAGCTCACCCGTTCGCGTGACGAGGCGCGTGCACAGGCAAGCGACCTGGGTCTCCAGATTGCCGAGGCCAACGATGAGCTCGATCGCGTTCGCCGTGACGATTCCGAGGCCGCCGGTAAGCTCGCCGATGCCAAGGTGCGCCTGGCCCAGACGAGCGAGCGCCTGCGTTCGCTGAAGGGCCGCGTGCCCGACCTTGAGCATCGTCTTGAGGGCATCGACCGTCGTATCCGCGGAACACGCCAGGCTTCGCGCTCGCTCGAGCTGCTGCGCCTGCGCGTCGACCCCATGCACGAACGCTATTCTGCCCTGTTGGAACGCGCGTCGGATTGGGCAGCGCGCCTGCGTGACCAGGCCTCTCTGGAGGAGGCGGACTCCGCTTCGCTCAAGAAGACCATCGAGGATGCCAAGGCAGAGGTTGCCCGCGCTAAGGATCGAGTCGATACCGCCTCCGCCGCGCAAAACGAGTTCAAGGTCGCGCGTGGCAAGCTCGAGGTGCAGGTCGAGGCTGCCATCAAGGCCATTACCGCCGATGGCACGACGGTGCTCGAGGAAGCGCTCATGCTTCCGGTGCCCACGGACCGCGATGCCGCCGAGCGCGAACTCAACCAGCTTGTGCGCCAGATCAACAACCTTGGTCCCGTTAACCAAGTTGCCATGGAGGAGTACGAGCAGCTCAAGCGCCGCGCCGACTACATCGAGGAGCAGCTGGCCGATCTGGAGAGCGCGCGCAAGGCGCTCACCAAGATCACGGTGGCCATTGATCGCAAGATGCGGAAGGCCTTCCTGGTGACGTTTGAGAAGGTCGACGCGAACTTCCGCGAGATCTTCGCTATGCTCTTCCCGGGCGGCCAGGCTCATCTGGAGATGACCGATCCCGAGCATCCTGCCGAGACGGGTATCGAGGTCGTGGCGCAGCCGCGCGGCAAGCGCATCACCAAGATGATGCTCATGTCGGGCGGCGAGAAGAGTCTGACGGCGCTCGCCCTGCTTTTTGCCGTGTACCGCACACGTACGGTTCCGTTCTATGTGCTGGACGAGGTCGAGGCGGCGCTTGATGACGCTAACCTGTCCAAGCTCATCGGAGCCCTCGATGTGCTGCGTTCCGATACGCAGCTTTTGGTTATCTCGCATCAGCGCCGTACTATGGAGGACGCTGACGTCCTCTATGGCGTCTCGATGCAAGCCGACGGCGTCAGTCGCGTCGTCTCGCAAAAACTCGATCGCGAAACCGGAAAGGTCGTGAATGCATAATGGGATTCTTCGATGCTCTCTCGCGCGGACTTGAGCGCAGCCGCGAGGCCCTCAACGAGGTCTTCTACTTTGGCGGTGAGGTCGACGAGGATTTTTGGGAGGACCTGGAGGACACCCTCGTAATGGGTGACATGGGCGCCGAGGTCGCTATCAAGGTCTCCGATGACCTGCGCGATGCCGCGGCCAAGAAGAACCTCAAGACCGCTCCGCAGCTTCGCCGCGCCCTGGCCGAGCAGCTTGAGCAGCACTTTGTGCCCATCGAGCGAGATCCGTTCTCCGATACGCCGAGCTGCGTGCTGTTTGTGGGCATTAACGGTGCCGGCAAGACCACGACGGTCGGTAAGATCGCGAGCGCCATGGCTGCCCGCGGCAAGAACGTGGTGATCGGTTCGGCCGACACCTTCCGCGCCGCCGCCATCGAGCAGCTTGATGTGTGGGGCCAGCGCGCTGGCGTCCCCGTCATCAAGCGCGACCGCGGCTCCGACCCGGCAAGTGTTTGCTACGACGTGCTCGACGAGGCCGACAAGCGCGGCAGCGACCTGGTGCTTATCGATAGCGCCGGCCGTCTACACACGAGCCCTGAGCTCATGCGCGAGCTTGCCAAGGTGGTCAATGTGACCCGTAAGCGCGCCGCCAATATGGCCGCCGGTCCCATGCCGGTTTCGGTCGTGCTTGTGATCGACGCCGCGACGGGCCAAAACGGTCTGAACCAGGCGCTCGAGTTTAACGAGGCGCTGGGCCTGGACGGTATTATCATGACTAAGCTCGACGGCACGGCTAAGGGCGGCATCGCCATGGCCGTGGCCGAGAAGCTCAAGCTCCCGATCCTGCGCATCGGCGTGGGCGAGCAGGTCGATGACCTGCAGGAGTTCAATGCCAAAGATTTCTGCCGCGCCCTGGTGGGCGAGTCCAATTAAGGAGTGACTAGTGTTTGATTCCCTGAGCGATCGCCTCAACGACACATTTGACCGCCTGCGCGGCAAGGGCAAGCTGACCGAGGCCGATATTACTTCGGCCATGCGCGATATTCGCATGGCGCTGCTCGAGGCCGACGTTAACTTTAAGGTTGTCAAGGAGTTCGTCGCCAAGACTAAGGAGCGCTGCATGACCGCAGAGGTCATGGAGTCGCTCTCTCCGGCGCAAAACGTCGTCAAGATCGTGCTCGACGAGCTTACCGAGATGCTCGGCTCCACCGAGAGCAAGCTCGTCTTTAGCAACCGTATTCCCAATGTCATCATGCTCGTGGGCCTGCAGGGCTCCGGTAAGACCACGGCTGCCGTAAAGCTGGCCTACCTGCTCAAGAAGCAGGGTCGCTCGCCGTTGCTCGCCGCGTGCGACGTCTACCGTCCCGCTGCTGCCGACCAGCTGGCCACGCTCGGTGGCGAGATCGGCGTACCGGTCTTCCGCGGCGACGGTGCGCACCCGGTCGATATCGCCAAGGGCGCCATCCAGGAGGCCGTCGACCACCTGCGCGACGTGGTCATCGTCGATACCGCCGGACGTCTTCAGATCGATGAGCAGATGATGCAGGAGGCCGTGGACATCAAGAAGGCCGTTAAGCCCGATCAGGTGCTGATGGTCGTCGATGCCATGACCGGCCAGGATATCGTCAACGTCGTCTCGACCTTTGCCGAGCGCACCGACTTTGACGGAGTGATCATCTCCAAGCTCGACGGCGATGCCCGTGGCGGCGGCGCGCTTTCCGTGCGCCAGGTGACCGGCAAGCCCATCAAGTTCGTGAGCATGGGCGAGAAGCCCGATTCGCTGGAGCCGTTCTATCCCGATCGTATGGCCAAGCGCATTCTGGGTATGGGCGACGTTGTCGGCATTATTGAGAAGGCCCAGGAGGCGGCCGACGCCGAGCAGCTCGAGGCTGCCGAGCGCATGCTGCGCGAGGGCTTCACCATGAATGACATGCTCGACCAGATGAAGGCCGTCAAGAAGATGGGCGGCATGAAGGGCATCCTGGGCATGCTCCCCGGCGGCCAGCGTGCGCTCAACCAGATGGGCGGCAACCTGGACGAGGGCATCTTCGACAAGAACGAGGCCATCATCATGTCGATGACCAAGGAGGAGCGCCTTCGCCCCTCCATCATCAACGGTCAGCGCCGTGCCCGCATTGCCAAGGGCGCCGGCGTGACCCCCACCGAGGTCAATAGCCTTATGAAGCAGTGGGGCGAGATGAACAAGATGATGGGCCGCATGCGCACGATGGCCAATCAGGCGCAGGCCGGCGGCAAGAAGGGCAAGAAGGGTAAGAAGGGCAAAAAGATGCGCATGCCCAATATTCCCGGTCTGGATGCCATGGGGCTGGGCGGCATGGGCGGCCTGGGAACGGGCGGCCCCAAGTCCGATATGGACCTGCTGCGCCAGATGGAAGCGCAGATGCGTAATAAGAAATAGAGCTCTAATTCCAGTTTGATATGGCAAAGGCCACTCGGAAGCTACCGGGTGGCCTTTGTTGTTGGCTTTGATTGTTGGGTTGCGTTCAGCGTCGCGCCCCGAGCTCGCGGTGTCGTGCCGTTAGTGGCAGCCACAGCCCTCGTGGCCCTCGTGCTCGTGATGGTCGTGGCAGCTGCAGGACTCGCCGTGTTCGTGGGCGTGGCCGTGGTCATGGCCGTGGCAGCCGCATGTGGCCTCGCCGTTCTGTGCGAGCGTGCCGGCAATAAGGGCTTCGACGCAAGCGTCGCAGCTGCCCTGGGCACCTGCGTATACCGTGATGCCGGCTTGGGCAAGCGCGTTGATGGCGCCACCGCCGATGCCGCCGCAGATGAGCGTGTCCACACCGCCGTTGGCGAGCAGGCCCGCCAGGGCGCCGTGGCCGGTGCCGCCGGTGCCCACGACCTGCTCGTTGAGCACCTTGCCGTCCTGAATGTCGTAGATCTTGAACTGCTCGCTGCGGCCAAAGTGCATAAAGATGTTGCCGTTGTCGTACGTCGTTGCCACCCTCATGGTGCCGACCTCCTTTGCTGGCCATGCGGCCGTCGTCGAGGCGATGGGGGAGTACGCGATATTGCCGCCCTCGATGACGAGCGCTCGTTCGTTGACCAGCGCATCGGCCACCTTGCGATGCGCGCGGCTGCAAATGGCCGCCACCGTTGCACGGGCGATGCCCATCTGCTGGGCGACCGCCTCTTGGTTGAGACCTTCCAGGTCGCACAGGCGCAGCACCTCAAGCTCGTCGACGGTCATGTCGATGGCATCACCGCTGGCCAGGCCATCGGGGGTGAAGCCGCGGTATTCGGGGATGATCCCGACGCGGCGCAGTTTTTCGCGTCTTCCTGCCATGCACACTCCTTATCTGACATATGTCAACAATTGGATAACGCGTTAGTCGTTGGGCGCAAGGCATTTCTGGCATATGTCAGAAAAAGGCTAAGATGCCTCGTTGCCGCTTGCGGAGCCGCGCTGCCGTGCATTGCGTGTGCCGGACTAAGTGTCCAATTCGACACTCGCGCGCCTGGGCTACAATAAATCTCGCTTATAGGCGACTGACAGGAGGGTCAATGAGCAAAGCTGATCAGCAGTTTGTAACCATGTGCCGCGATATCTTGGATCATGGCACCACCACCGAGGGCCAAAAGGTCCGTCCGGTGTGGGAGGACGGCACCCCTGCCTATACCATTAAAAACTTTGGTGTCACGGCGCGCTATGATCTGCGCGAGGAGTTCCCCGCGCTCACCCTGCGTCGTACGGCGCTTAAGTCTGCCATGGACGAGATTCTGTGGATCTATCAAAAGAAGTCCAATAACGTGCATGATCTCAACAGCCATATCTGGGATGAGTGGGCCGATGAGACCGGTTCCATCGGTAAAGCCTACGGCTATCAGATTGGTCAGAAGAGCCATTACGCCGAGGGCGACTTCGACCAGATGGACCGTGTGCTGTACGACCTTAAGCACACGCCGTATAGTCGCCGCATTATGACCAATACGTACGTGTTTAGCGATCTGTCCGAGATGCACCTTTATCCGTGCGCCTATAGCGTGACCTATAACGTGACGCAGCGTCCTCAGGACGACAAGCCGACGCTCAACATGATTCTCAACCAGCGCAGCCAGGACATTTTGGCCGCGAACAACTGGAACGTGTGCCAGTACGCCATTTTGCTGATGATGGTCGCGCAGTCGGTCGATATGATTCCCGGTGAGCTGCTGCACGTGATCGCCGACGCCCATATCTATGATCGTCATGTCGATATCGTCCGCGAGCTTATCGAGCGTCCGCAGTTTGCGGCACCCAAGGTAACGCTCAACCCCGATGTGCATGACTTCTATGCGTTTACGACCGATGACCTGATCGTCGAGGGCTATGAGCACGGCCCGCAGGTCAAGAACATTCCCATTGCGGTGTAGGTGGTGCTCATGACGTGTAAGCTATCTGCTATCGTCGCCGTGTGTGACGATTGGGGCATTGGGTGCGAGGGCGACATGGTGGTGTCCAATCGCGCCGATATGCGCCATTTTGTGGCCTGCACCAAGGGCTGCCCGGTTATCATGGGACGCAAGACCCTGCTGAGTTTTCCCGGCGGGCGTCCGCTCAAGAACCGCCGCAATATCGTGCTCACCCGCGACGAGAGCTTTGCCCCCGAGGGCGTCGACGTGGTGCATAGTATCGACGAGGCGCTCGCCGCGGTTGCCGATGAGCCCGTTGCCTGGGTGATCGGTGGCGGCGATGTCTATCGGCATTTTTTGCCGTATTGCGTCGAGGCCGAGGTCACGCATAACCACTGCGTCCATGTCGTGGATACGTACTTTCCCGATTTGGAAGCCGATCCTGCGTGGGAGATTGCGCAGCGTAGCGGGGTCGCGACGATTGCCGCCGGTGAGGGTGACGAGGGCGTCGATTATGAGTTCGTGACGTATCGTCGCATCGAGGCGTAAATCGTCTGGCGTGAACGGTATCATCGGGTTGATTGAATGCATGGGGCGGCGCTTAGCGTCGCCTCGTTTGGTATAGATGTGCTGTAAAGAAGGGTGCGGGCTGGCTGCTATGACTGATGCCGTTGAGGTTCTGCGAATTGATTCGCTCGAGGACGAGCGGCTCGATGCCTACGTGCGACTGACCGAGCGTGAGCTTCGCTGCGTGCTGGAGCCGCAGAAGGGCATTTTTATCGCTGAGAGTGCCAAGGTCATCGAGCGTGCGGTTCGCGCTGGATATGAGCCGGTGAGCTTTCTTCTGGGCGAGCGCTGGCTCGACCAGATGATGCCGCTGTTTGACCAGCTTGTCGTGCGCGAGGGAGCGGGTCCGGTTCCCGTGTTCGTGGCCTCCATGGAGCTCATGGAGCAGTTGACGGGCTTTAACGTGACGCGCGGCGCGCTGGCGGCGTTCCGTCGCCCGCGTCAGATTCCGGTTGATGAGTTCTTGGGCGGCGTTGTCGAGGCGGCGGGGGGTCGTCCGGTGCGCGTGTGCGTGCTTGAGGGTATTGTCGATCACACCAATGTTGGCGCGATTTTCCGCTCGGCTGCCGCATTGAACGTTGACGGTATTTTGGTCAGCCCGACGTGCTGCGATCCACTGTATCGTCGCTCGGCCCGCGTGAGCATGGGCACCGTGTTTCAGGTGCCGTGGACGCGCATTGGCAGCGAGGCTCGTGAGTGGCCGCATGATGGTCTGAGCGCGTTGCACGATGCCGGTTTTTCGTGTGCCGCTATGGCGTTGACGGACGACTCTGTTTCGCTTGATGATCCTGTACTGCGGAAGATTGATCGCTTGGCGATTTTTATGGGCACCGAGGGTGCCGGCTTGGGCGCCAAGACCATTGCCGGCTGTGACCACGCGGTGCGCATTCCGATGGCGCACGGGGTCGATTCGCTCAACGTGGCCGCGGCGAGCGCCGTCGCCTTTTGGCAGCTGTGCCCGCACGTGAGCAATGAGTATCACTACCAGCCGGGTTTGTATCACTAGGCAGATATTTTGCACTGGGCTCTGATTCGGGGTGTTTCGGTCGACGCCGGTCGGTGCTAAGCTGGTATTTGCTTTGGTCTTAAATTGCCGTTTTGTTGTTTAACATACGTTGGCGGGGAGGGCGTGTGGCTAAGAAATCTACGGCTATCGATGTAACGCAGGGTGTCATTTGGCAACAGCTGCTGTCGCTGTGCGTTCCCATCTTTTTTAGTTCGTTTTTTCAGCAGGCCTACACGCTTATCGGTACGTATATCGTTGGCCAGTTTGGCGGCAAGCTCGCGCTGGGTGGCATTCAAGCCACGATGGTGCTCACCGAGCTCTGCATTGGCTTTTGCGTTGGCGTCGGCGCCGGCTGCGCGGTCATTACCGGTCAGTATTTTGGCCAGCACGATGATGAGCGACTGAGTCGTTCGGTCCATACAGCCATGACGCTCGCGCTGGTGGGCGGTATCGCTTTCTCGATTCTTGGCATAGTGTTCGTTGAGCCCATGCTGGTGCTTATGAACACGCCGCATGAACTATTGGCCGAGGGCGTGGCCTATGCTCGCTGTTATTTTGCCGCGATGGTTGCGGCACTGCTGCTTAATATGGGAACCGCACTGCTGCGTGCCGTGGGCGACACGCGCGGCCCCGCTGTGATCATTGCCTCTGGCTGCCTGGTTAACGTGGTGCTGGATATCATTTTTGTCGCTGTGTTGCATATGGAGGCGCTGGGCTGCGGCATCGCGGTGGCGCTGACCATTTGTTCCAATGCAACGATGATCGTGTTGCGCATGATGCGCGCTCCGGGTGCATGGCGTCTTTCGCTCATATGACCCAATCCGCTGTCAAGAGCCACA
>CAUGGC010000015.1 GCA_959599095.1 uncultured Collinsella sp.
CGGAGGGGCCCCGGGGGCGGGAATCGCGCACTCCATATTTTGTTCACAAATGAATAGATCCCTCAGTCGCGTCACTGAGGTTAAAACTGAAGCATTGGCTTCTGATATTGGCGATGACCAGCTGTTTTACGAGTATTGAGACATCGGTCATCTCTGGAGCGCTACTTTACTCCAAAGGCATCAGCTATTTGTTTCCCATCGGTAAAAGGCGGGTTTTGTTCGCCAAGCGTTCTTATATATAGATAGATACGGGTTCGAACCCATGAAAGGGCGACAAAAAAGACGGCCAACCGAAGTTGACCGTCTCAACAATCTTTGGGTGGGCCGTCAGGGGTTCGAACCCTGGACCTTGGGATTAAAAGTCCCCTGCTCTGCCAGCTGAGCTAACGGCCCGCGGGTGGCATTGTACCACGGTCTGGGACTATTCCCAACTCCATTGGCCGTTCTGGAAAATCACAACTTCACGTCCATCAGGCGTAATGCCCGTAATATCGATGTCGTCCGTGCCGATCATAAAATCGACGTGCGTGCTCGAGGCGTTAACGCCATGCTCCAGGAGCTCCTCCTTGGACATGTCATACCCACCCTCGATGCATTCGGGGAAACCGACACCTAGCGCGAGATGGCAGCTAGCGTTCTCGTCATAGAGCGTGTCATAGAACAGAACGCCGCTTTCGCGGATCGGAGTGTTCTTGGAAATGAGCGCGACCTCGCCCAGATGAGCGGCACCTTCATCGGTGTCAATAATGCTCGCAAGCGTTGCCTTGCCCACGCGGGCGTCGTAGTCCACCACGCGGCCGCCCTCGAACTTAATCCAAAAATCTTCGACTTTATTGCCGTGGTGGATGAGCGGCATGGCCGAGTACACGATACCGTCGGCGCGCATGCGATCGGGCGAGGTGAAGACTTCCTCGGTGGGAATGTTGGGGAAGAAGGGGTGTCCATCGGGCGTCTTGCCCTTGCCGCCGGCCCACTCGTGACCCTTCGTCATGCCAATCGTCAGATCGGTTCCATTTGCCGCGGTGTAATGCAAGTAGTCGAAACGATTGTCGTTCAGGAAACGCAGGTTCTTTTCGAATGCGGCGTCATGGAGTTCCCAGTCGCTCTCCGGGTCCTGGCCATCGGCGCGCGCGGTGTGCAGAATCGCATTCCACAGTTTATAGATTGCAACCTCATCGGCGTCTCCTGGGAACACCTCGTGCGCCCAAGCCACGACCGGAGCGCCGGCGATGCACCACGGATTGATGTTGTAATCCAGTCCACGGCGGAAAACTATGCACTGCGTATTCCTCGCCTTTGATGCCGCGGCCGGCTTGGCTGGATCGATGCCCTTGAGGGCCGCAGGATCCGCACCTTCGATAAAGACAAAGCAGGCACCATCCTGGGCCAAGGAATCCAGCTGCATGCGCTTCCACTCGGGTGTCTGCTCAAAATAGCTTTTCTCGACATGCTCGTACGTGAGCCTCGTCACGGCATCATCGGCCCAAATGACCGTCACGTGGCCGGCGGCGGCAGCATAGGCCTCCGCGACCACCACGCGCGCAAACGGCGCGCACTCGACCGGAGACTGAACGACGACCTCCTGGCCGGGCTTGACGTTTACGCCCTTGCGGACGACCAGGCGCGCGTAGTTTTTAATCTTGGGCTCCAGGGCCTTCATGCCCTCCAGAGCCTCTTCGACCGTCAGGGCAGCTCGAATCATGTGCCACTCCATCTATCTATAGAACAGTAAAAAGGCGCGCCGCAAAAACGACGCGCCTTATATCTTAGCGATAAGTATGTATGCAAACGCTACTTCTTCTTGGAGTCCTTCTGGTCCTCCTCGGCAGCCGCGCGCTCAATAAGAGCGTTGAGCTTGTTCTCGGACATGCCCTCGGCCTGCGCGCGGTACATGTTGCGCAAGGGACGAATACGAGCGAAGTCGTAGATAAAGTCACCTAGGATGATGACATAGGACAAAACGATGCCGACCATCTGGACAGGGCTGGACACCATGCCAGCGGGAGCGAAGTACAGCGAGGCCCAAATTGCCACGACGAGCACCATGCCAATGGCGAGCACAATCCACCAGATGCGACGGCGCTTGGTGTAGTCCTCGTCCTGCTTGAGGAGGATATTCGACACCGTATAGATGCGGTCCTCCTTGGCGCGCTGCTTGGCCTTGCGGGCGCGCTTCTCCTCTTTAGAGAGGCCCTCGAGGTTCTCGCCCTTCTCGAGCTCTTTGCGGCGTGCCTTAGACGAAGCCGGCACGATGCGAACGGAGCTCGCTGCTTGGCGGGCGGGCTTAGCAGATGCGGCAGACTTGCGCGCAACCCCGGTAACTTCGTGGGATTGCGTGCGCTTGTTCGTGGCGCTACGGGTACTCACTTATGCGTTCTCCTTCATGCTTGTGAACTGGGAGCCGGTGATGATCTGGAAGGCCTCGCGATAGCGCTCGGACGTGCCATCGATGACCTCGGCGGGCAGGTGCGGGGTCTCCCCCGTCATATCCCAGTTGGCCTTGAGCCAATTGCGGACGAATTGCTTGTCGTAGCTAGGCTGGATCTTGCCCTCCTCGTAGCTGGCAGCAGGCCAGAAACGGCTGGAGTCGGGCGTGAGGCACTCGTCGATCAGCGTGACCTTGCCATCAATAACACCAAACTCGAACTTGGTGTCGGCAATGATGATGCCACGGGTCGCGGCGTACTCGGCAGCGGCCTTGTAGATCTTGAGGGAAAGGTCACGAATCTGCGTGGCGATGTCCTCGCCCACGATCTCGCAGCAACGCTCGAACGAGATGTTCTCGTCGTGGTCACCGATCTCGGCCTTCGTGGACGGCGTGAACAACGGCTCGGGAAGCTTGGAAGCCTCGGTCAGGCCCTCAGGCAGCTGGATGCCGCAGACGGTGCCGTTCTCGTCGTAGGTCTTCTTACCCGAACCGGTCAGATAGCCGCGGACGATGCACTCGATAGGAATCGTCTGGGCCTTCTTAACCAGCATGGCGCGGCCAGCGAGGTGGTCACGATACTCAGCAAACTCCTCGGGGAAATCCGCCGGGTCGATGGAAACGAGATGGTTGGGGACGATGTCGGCAAACTTATCGAACCAGAATGCCGAGATGCGATTGAGCACCTCTCCCTTAAACGGAATCTCGTCGGGAAGAATGAAGTCGAACGCAGAAATGCGGTCGGTGGCGACCATCAGCAGGTTTTCACCGGCATCGTAAATATCACGAACCTTGCCACGGGAATCCGGACGACGCTCCATCGTTGTCACGTGAGTCACTCCTTACCTAAATACGACAGAAATGCGGGTTCTTTCCCGCATGTTTTCGCAAACTCGGAGCGGCAGGGACGCGGCCCCTCCTTCACCGAATAGCGAAAAGCTAGTGCTCCATTGTAGTAGATGCCGCGTCTGCCGTGTGCTCGCGGGGCAGATGAATTGTAAAAGTCGTACCCTTTCCAAGCTCCGACTCCACGGATATGTAGCCATGGTGACGCTCGACAATCTGCTTGGTCACGGCGAGGCCGACGCCCAGGCCGCCAGCTTCGCGGGCGCGGCTGGCATCGGCGCGCCAAAACCGCCCGAAAATGCGCGACAGATCGTCCTTGGCAATACCGATGCCGGTATCAGAAACGGCAATGCTGACGTGCCTGCGGTCACTGAGCACCGACACCACGACCCAACCGCCCTCGGGGGTGTAGCGCATGGCGTTGCTCATGAGGTTGATAACACATTGCGTGATCATGTCGGGATCTGCCTCGACAACGTCATCGTGGCCCTGCGTCTCATCTGCAAAGCGCAAACGCAGGTCACGGTCGGCAAACAGGCGCTCCTGGCCATTCACAATCGATCGCACGAACGGAACCATGTCCACCGGTTCTAGATTGAGCGGAGCCGTGCTGTTTTCCATACGCGATAGGTCGAGCATCTGCTGCACCAGACGAGCCAGGCGACGCGTCTCGGAAGCAACGGTCTCCAAATGCTCATCGTCGGTGGGATACACGCCATCCTGCATGGCCTCGACCGTTGCGAGCATGGCCATAAGCGGCGTGCGAAGCTCGTGTGCAACGTCTGAGGTCAGGCGCTTCTCGTGTTTCATATCCTTCTCGAGCGAAGTGGCCATCTCATCGAAGGTCTCACCCAGCTGATCGATCTCGTCATCACCGCGCAGTCCCGTGCGAGCCGACAGGTCGCCGTCACGGATTTGCTTTGCGGTACTGGTGATGCGATGAATCGGCTTGGTGAGCATGCGCGACACGAGCGATCCGATAACGACCGAAATGCAGATTGCAACAACCGCGGCGAGGGCCATGGCGTTAAAGGTCTTCTCCCTAAACGCAGAGTCCGCCTTGGTGAGCAGAGCGTCGGAGCCGATGGCCCACAGCTTTACCTGTCCGACATGCTCGCCGGAAGACGTTACAATCTCGACGTTAGCAACGCTATCGGAGTCGGTTGGAGCAGACGAGACCGGGCTATGCGATGCCCTCTTGCCGCTCGTGTCGTCGGTCGTAGCCTGGTTTTCGCGTACATCGGCGGTGGCGCTTGCCGAGGGCCAGGAATCGTCATAAACGATCACGCCCTTTTTATTGACGACCTGCATGCCCAGATCGTCGGAAACCAAACTCGACGTTGCGACTGTGCGCAGTTCTCCCGCGGTCCAAGAGCCGTTTTCCTCATATGAGGTCGCCAACTTCTCGGCAGCGGAATTTGCGATTTCGACGATATTGGAGCGTGTGTAATCCGAAAAGACCGTGCCCCACACAACAGAGACAACGCCCACCAGCACCAATACTGTCATGAGCGATGTCAGAGCAAAAGCAAGTGCCATGCGCGAGGGATAGCTCATCGTTGGCCGTGAATCGGAACGAGGCGTGTTCCAACTAGCCTTGGAACCCGCCTCGCTCTCCTGCTTGTGCTTTTGTCCGATTTCAAAGCGCGCAGGTGTCATATGTGATTTCCCTATTTCTCGTCCGACTTATCGGTCTTGGCCGGAGCCTCGAAGCGATAGCCGACACCATGGACGGTGTAGAGCCACTTGGGCTTCTTGGGATCATCGCCCAGCTTGGCGCGAAGATTCTTCACGTGGCTATCGATGGTGCGCTCATAGCCCTCAAAGTCATACCCGAGCACTTTCTCGACCAGCTCCATGCGGTTATACACACGGCCGGGATGGCGGGCAAGCGTGGTGAGCAGCTTGAACTCGGAAGCCGTCAGATCGACTTCCTTGCCCTCGACCAAGATCTTGTGGCCCGAGATATCGATGACCAGATCGCCGAAGTCGAGTACCTCGACGGCGGGCTCGTCGGCCTGATGGGCACGGCGGAACAGAGCGCGAACGCGGGCGACGAGCTCGCGCGGCGAGAACGGCTTAATCAGATAGTCGTCGGCGCCGAGCTCAAGACCGATAATACGGTCCTCGATCTCGCCCTTAGCCGTCAGCATGATGATGGGGACATCCGAGGTATCGCGAATGGTGCGGCAAACGCGCTCGCCGGGAATCTTGGGGAGCATAAGGTCGAGCACGACCAGGTCGAACTGATGCTTCTCGAACTCCTCGATCGCGGACTGGCCGTCGCCGACGCCCACAACCCAGTAGCCTTCGCGCTCGAGATAGGCAGCGACGGCGTCACGGATTGCCTTCTCATCCTCGACCAGCAGAATCTTTTTTGCATCTGAAGCCATAACACGGCCCCCCTGTCTCAATTAGCTAAGAACAAGCCCATTTTAACGCACCTGAGCCCGCCAGATGCCGCTATGACGCGGCAGCTCGGCGGGCGGTACTCACAATTACAACGCGTTTATTCCCCTGTTGGCGCCTTTTTAACCCCTCTAAGCTTAAAGAGAGAATAGGCGTGCAGTGACTGTCTCTGGTATACCCTGGCTGTTGCGCACCGTGGCGTACGTAAGGAATGAGTCCGACTTTCCCGCCGTAGCTGGATAATCGCCATACTCCAAAGCGCGGTCGGGCGACAGCAGCGAGCCATAGGTCTTGGCAGAGGTGTCGATCAGGAAATGCGACGCCTGTACCTTAACAAGGTATTTATTCTTCTTGCCAGCCGCACATGCAAGCGGCTCGCGGGACAGGAAGAGATACGGCCCTCCCTCATTACCGATATACGTGCCCATGTTGCCCAGGCTGCCCACGCCACTATAGGCCGCCTCGATAGAAAACACGAAGGTATCGCCCATATATACGGCCTCGAAAGGCGAGACTGACGAGGGAAGAACTAGCTGGGCACGTTTGGTGTTGTTGCCGTCGGTCAGATCGATTGCCGTTATGCCGTAGTAGACGCCCTCGTCGTTGCGGACACGCGGCGAGATGGTCAAAATGCCGTCGCTCGCGCGCGGGGCCGATGCAAAGCGGCCCGTCGATTTCCAAATTACCTCGGCCTTGGATTCATCAAGCGAGCGACGATAGCAAAACGAATCACTACTCGTTTTATTGCCGCCTGCCGAAGGCATTTTATACCAGATGACCGATGACCCGAACGCCGTGAACAGGGGCGGATCATAGTCCTTGCCACCTCGATCGAGCTCAACCACGTCGCCAGAGAGCGAAGCGCCCGACAGATTTTGAGCGTAGAGCTTCCACGATGAATTGGCAAAGTTCATCTCAACCCACGCGAATACGCCGTCGCCGGCACGGACATCGTAGAATGCATATCCCGTGCCCTCGATAGGATCCTCGATTAATGTGGTAAGCGAGCCATCACCCAGGTTGAGCACACCGAGTGTGTTGGCGTGCAGCGCCGATGCGGGCGCCATCATCGCCGCGGCGTAATCGCCGTCGCAGTAGTACAGCAGCGTACCCAGAGGCAGCGTCCACGACGCCGCCGGCTCAAGATCGATGTCGACTGCCTCGTACTCATCCGTAATCGAGATGATCTTGGAATCGTCCTTGATAACCTGCGGCTCGCCGGCGGCATCATCGCTGGTGCCCGTTTTTTTCGAGCATCCGGCAAGTACCGTGGCAGCGCCCGCGGCAGCCCCACCGAGTACGAAGCCGCGACGCGATATTCCGTTCTTGATGTGATCGGCGATACCCATTAGGCGATCTCGGCGCGAGCGGCCTCGATAGCGCGTGTAAGCTGGTCGGCGCAGGAGGTCTTTTTCATACCGCAGGTATTACCGGCGAGAACCTCGATTACGCGATCGGCAGGAGCGCCCTCGACCAGCTTGGAGATGGCCTTAAGGTTGCCATCGCAGCCGCCGGTAAACTCGACGCCCAGTACCTTGCTGCCGTCGTCGGAAAGATTGAGATGGATATTGCGAGAGCACACGCCCTGAGGCTTGTAGTCAAAGCTAATCATTGAGATCCCCTCTCATAGAGAAATTTCAGATGTCTATTATCCCCGCCCGGGCCGATATAGTATCGCGGGCACCGATTCAACATCCTACGATGCACAAACCGGTGACTGCAATACTAACGATTCGCGTCCTGAGCGTGAACTTCACGCTTCTCTTGATACATGTTATGGTCGGCAACGCGGTATATCTCGGCTAGCGTACAGCCGGGTGTCTCTACCGTCGCGATGCCAAATGACGCGCTGACGGCCAGCGCATCATCGCTCGCCGCAGCAAGACCGCGGCGAAGATCTTGCACCAATTGACGCGCGGACTCGCGATCAGTGTAGGGGCATATCAACAAAAACTCATCTCCACCAACGCGCATGGGCACAAACTTCTCGCCTGCCACCTGCCTCAATACAGACGCCGTACGCCGCAGCAACTCATCGCCCATTTCGTGACCGTAAAGATCGTTGGTGCGCTTGAGGTGGTTGCAGTCCATCATGATCACACTCACGGGCAGGGATTTGTTCACCGAGTCGTCGCCAAGGGACTCAAGGTAATTTCTATTGCGAAGCCCCGTCAGTTTGTCCTGAAAAGAAAGCTCTTCGGCGCGCTTTGCCATCGAGATGTTATGCGTCGCCACGACGACCGATTCCAGTCGGCCCCGCTCATCGCGACGCTGCGGAACAACCTGCAGCGAATACCAAGCACCTCGGCAATCTCGCACCTCGGCATCCAAGTGCGGCACGCCCTCCATACGGTCTCGAAGCGTACTTGTATCTATAAGCTCCATGACCACTTCGCGGCTTTCGGGACTCACAACGTCTCGACAAACCGTGTCCAAAAAGTCATATGCCTCGGTATGCTCAGCAAATATTTTCGCCATCGACGGCGACATGTTAATTCCCTCGATCTCGAGCGTATCGAGATGCAACAGGAAGGTCGACTCATACGCAGAACTGATGGCATTGATGATGCCGAGCTGCTTGTCCTTTTCGGCCAAGTTGCGACGGTCGGCAATAGTGCGCACCAACAGCACTACGACCCAAAACGCCAGGCACGCCAGCACGCCGGCAGCGACAAATGCAATCCTGCCAGACATGACCTCAGATTTGGGGTAGAGCGCAAACAGGCGGTAGTCCTTATACGCCGCACGCACGGCATACCAGGTAGTTCCCTGATATTCGACGCGCGTTAGGCCTTCGTCTTTCCAGTCAGTTCCGCTATCGGCAAGAAGTCGGGCAAGGGCTATATCGACGGTCGAATCGTTTGAGGATACGATTTGCGCATCGCGCATCACGAGCACCGTTGGACCCTGATGGAACGTGTTGTTCACGAGCACGTCGGCGATAACGTATGAATAGTCATCGGAGGGCTCAGCCGCAAGCGATTGATACCCCAACGCCACCCCATCACCGTACGGAATGGCACTCACGGCAAAGTCGACACCGCGACGCTCTACGACAGTCGAGTAGGACACCTTGGAGCCTCGATACATCGATGCGACCGGCGAACAGGCCAGCTCCTCTCGCCACAGCATCAGAGGATCGCGACCGTCGACATCGTAATGAGCGACCATTTGGCCGTCGGCGTTCATGACCAACATTCCCGAAAGGTGCTCGTTATGGACGTATTCCTCGACCAGAGCGTCGTTGACTTCAACGCGATCATGCGGCAAGAACGTCACAAACGACTCGACCGCGGCATCCAAATTGCACGTTGCCTCGGTTTTTCTTCCCTGTTCATATCGGTCATATTTTTCGCAGGCGGCCTTTAAAAACACCATGGTTTCGCGACCAAACCCAAGCGTCTTATCGAGACAGCGATGCGTGCCGACCGTATATAGCAGACTCAGCAAGACAACGCTGGCCACAATGGCGATAGCCGCGGTGGCCGATCTTTTTCGGCGCAAGCGGTGTTCATCATTTGTCATGATTCCGCTCCTTGCCTGCCCGTTGTCGCTCCTGCCTTGTAATTGTCCACAATGCGTTTAATCGTGCCATCTCGGTCCATGTCGAACAGCACCGTATTGAGCTTTTTGACGTAGTCCCCCTCATAGCTGTTCTCAAACGCAACGCCCAGGTCAACTGTCATAACGTTGTCGGCAAACACGCGATAAACACTGGGATACTGCGCGACGAGCCGGTCGAGCGATTGAACGTCCGCCATCCAACAGTCAACATAACCTTTGACCAGGGCAGCTTTGCAGAGTTCGGCAGAGCCATATGATTTGACGTGCACATCCGGCGAGATACCCAGGTCCCCGGCAAGCAATCGGCGTTCACTCACCGAACCCGCAATCACCGCAACGGTCTTGCTTCCATCGAGAGACGTCAAACCCTTGATACCACTCGTTTTCTTGGCGGCGACCGAGACTGTCACGGTCAGATACGGCTCAGTCCAGTAATAAACGTCTTCGCGATAATTGGGCGAATAGTCGCACCACAGACAATCGATATCGCCATTTTTGAGCAGGCGATCGCGATCATTCCAAGATATGTCAACAAATTGCGGTTTGATTCCAGCACGCTTGCAGGCCTCGCGGGCGATATCGATATCGATACCGGCGTAATCGCCTGTGGTATCGACATACACATAGGGGTCATTATCCGTAACGCCAATCTTGAGCACCGGGAGATCTTTATCGGCTTCATTCGAGGAGGAAGGACTGCGTCGAACGGTATACGTCAGGGCGCCCGCACAGACGGCAACAAAGAGTATGAGCACAAACGAGACGATAGCGCCTCGTTTAATACGTCTGGGCACGTGCCTCCTTTCATCAAAACAGCAGCCGAATTTTCATTCTATT
This sequence comes from uncultured Collinsella sp., assembly GCA_959599095.1. Lineage (GTDB taxonomy): Bacteria > Actinomycetota > Coriobacteriia > Coriobacteriales > Coriobacteriaceae > Collinsella. Next base: position 10,082 of record CAUGGC010000015.1, read on the forward strand.
ACCGGAGCCTGCGGCAGCAACGAAAAAAAGCGCCTCGCCCAAGACGGGCAAGGCGCCAATGGTTGAAATGTATCCGCAAGCGGTCGAATAAAGCCAGCCTACTCGAAGCTCAGCTGCTCCAGACGATCAAAGACCGTGTCGATACGGGTGAGGAAGTCCCACGGATCAAAGATCTCGTCGAGCTTCTCCTGGCTGACGGTGCAGCGCGGGTCGGCCTCGAGACGCTCCTTAAAGGTGGGGCCGGAGACACAATCCTGCACCTCGTGCCAGGTTGCCATGGCGTTCTCCTGCACAATGGCGTACGCGTCCTCGCGGGTGATGCCCGTGTCGACGAGGGCCAGCAGCACCTTGGAGGAGAAGATGAGGCCGCGGGTCTTATTGAGGTTGGCCATCATGCGGGCAGGGTACAGCTGCAGGCCGTCGATAACGCGGATGAGGCACTGGAACATGTGGTCGAGGGCGATGAAGCTGTCGGCCTGGGCGACACGCTCGGCAGAGGAGTGCGAAATGTCACGCTCGTGCCACAGGGCGACGTTATCGAAGGCAACCTGGGCGTTGGACTTCACGACGCGCGACAGACCGCAGACCTTCTCCATGGTGATGGGGTTGCGCTTGTGCGGCATGGCGGAGCTGCCCTTTTGGCCCTTACGGAACGGCTCCTCGGCCTCGAGCGTATCGGTCTTCTGCAGATTGCGAACCTCGGTAGCGATGCGCTCGCAGGTGGCCGCGGTGGTGGCGAGAACGCCGGCGAGATAGGCGTGATGGTCGCGGCTGATAACCTGCGTGGACAGCGGGTCGTGAACCAGACCCAGGTGCTCGCAGACATACTCCTCGACAAACGGCTCGATGGAGCTGTACGTGCCAACAGCGCCCGAGATGGCACCGAAGGCAACGTTCTTGCGGGCGTCCTCAAGACGATCCAGATCGCGCTTGAGTTCCCATGCCCAAGAGCCGAACTTCATACCGAAGGTCATCGGCTCGGCGTGGATGCCATGGGTGCGGCCGGCACAGAGCGTGTTGCGCTCCTCAAAGGCGCGACGCTTGCAAATCTCGCCGAGCTTCTTGACGTCCTCGATGATCAGGTCGCAGGCCTGGGTGAGCTGGTAGCACAGAGCCGTGTCGCCCAGATCGGAGCTGGTCATGCCATAGTGAACCCAGCGGCTGGGCTTGGGGTCGCCCTCGGGAACATCGGCGTCGATGTACTCCTTCATGTTGGTCAGGAAGGCGATGACGTCGTGGCGCGTGACCTCCTCGATCTCGTCGACCTTTGCCTTCTCAAAGTTGGCATGGTCGCGGATCCACTGGGCTTCGTCTTTGGAAATACCGATCTTGCCGAGCTCCGCCTGGGCCTCACAGGCCAGGACCTCGATCTCCTGCCAAATGGCGTATTTGTTCTCGAGGGAGAAGATGTGTCCCATCTCCGGGCGGGTATAGCGATCGATCATAGCGGCTCCTTTTTGGTTATTGGCACGTTGGTCGTAACCCAACCATTGTACCGTGCGCGCGTGCCAGTATGGGCAGCAGGCATTAACCTAACATTTTGGAATTGGAGCAAGCAACGGGACGTCTGCGTATTTGCTTTGCAAGTACGCACCGGCTGCGGTCGGCATGTCCCGGTCCGCGCACACGCACGGGCACAGCGGGTTGGACCCGACGTTCCCGAGGTCCCCCGTACTCGATGGAGCGGGCAACGGGACATCCGCGTATTTGCTTCGCAAATACGCACCGGCTTCAGGCGCCTGTCGGCGCCTTCGCCTGCTCGCTACAAACGCTTCGCGTTTGCTTAACGCTCGCACCCTGGCGGGTTCGAGTCCCGGCGCTTGGTAGTAAAAAGCACGGCAACGTAACGCTGCCGTGCTTGTGCTTTTTACTGGAGCGGGCAACGGGACTCGAACCCGCGAGTGTCAGCTTGGGAAGCTGATGCCTTACCACTTGGCGATGCCCGCATATGTGGGGGATAGTATAACGCGGTTGTCTTGTTCGATACAAGGGTGGCGATGCTTGTTTTAGCTGTGGAGATTCGTTTGAAAATCGCGTCAATTGTGGAGACGAGGACCTTTGACCTCCTGTTCTCCTTATCTTCTACCTGCGCTTTTGCCTGATTGTTGTATTTGAGCTCAATTTGTCAGGAATTGGGCAAGCTTTTGGTCAGGCTCCGGTACTTACCCGCATGAACCTCGGGGGTAGCCTCATCCCACGCGTCGCAACCTCCCCATGCGGCGCACGAGGGATAAGGAGCAGCCATGTCCAACGCACCCACGCACTCTGTCCACAGCGCAATCGCAACAGGTCCGCTGCTCCTGCTCCTCTTCCTGCTGTTCGGCTGCCTGGCACCGGGAGCCGCATTTGCCGTCGATGGCTACGACCAGCTCGGCTTCCGCACTATTAGCGATGATTGTGGGCCCTTCTTCATCGGCAAGTATGAAGCTCAAGACGCCTCGATTGCCTACTGCATGAACCAGGAGCGCCCCGGCCCCACCAAGCCGGGCGGCCCATGGCTCAACTTTGATCAAGGCTGGGTGTGGCTCGACGACGAGTTCGCGGCAATCGTTTGTCACGGATATCCTACCGCCACGTCGTTTGGCGGTTACCATCTTTCACCCGATCGCGCCCGCGCCGCCACCCAGCTTGCCGTATGGATGCTCAACGGCACTACCCATGTCGACGGCACCTACTCCTACACGACCGCTCAGGGCAAAACCAAGAGTGGGCACTTTACCGCCGACAATGAAGTCGTGGCGGCTGCGCGATGGCTCCACGACAGCGCAAAATCAGGAAGCATCAAAGCCGCTCCGCACCGCGCACGGCGCTATCTAGGAACCGTATCGGGCGGCAGCAAACGTCAAGACATGCTCTATGTACTACCGGCGGTCTCTGTTTCCTTCCAAAAGCAGTCTGCAAACGCTGCCATTACCAGCGGAAACAATACTTATCAGTTTGATGGGGCAACATTCGATGTTTTTGAGAGCGCCAGCGGCGCGCGTGTCGGCACCGTCCAGATGGACAGCAACGGTCGAGCGCAGGCAATACTCCTACCCAACACGGCATACTACCTAGTTGAGACAACAGCGCCAGCTGGTTATATCCCCCGGCACGATCGCATTGCCTTTACCACGACGGATAACGGCGGATACGTCACCATTGATGAACAACCCGGCACCATTACCTTGCGCATTGTAAAGCTCGACGCCGCAACGAATGCAGGCCCCCAAGTTGGGGCTTCGCTCGCAGGAGCAGAATTCGTGTGCGTATCGCAATCAACCCCTGGATGGACACAAACTCTCAGGACCGATGAAAGCGGTCGAGCTACCCTCACCGATGTCCCCCTGGGAACCTTTACCATCTATGAATCGAAGGCGCCCGAGGGCTATTTGCCCTCCGGTGACAGTTGGTCTTACACCGTTGGAGCCGACCAACTCGGCGATTCAGGCGTGGTCGAGATCGAATCTCGCGTTTCCGATACCCCCATTGCGTTTGACCTTGAGATTTCCAAATTCAAGGACTACGGCAAGAGCGATCAATCCGGCCTGGAGCAGCCGGCAGGAGATGTTGTCTTTGAGGTTGTCAGCAACAGCTCTCAGCAGGTTGTTGGCACACTGACTACAAACATCTATGGCTTTGCCTCCACCAAAGACCAGCCCGAAGCATGGTTCGGCACAGGCAAGCGACCAGCCGGTGTCCACGGAGCTGTCCCATACGACCGCGCCGGCTACACGGTTCGTGAGGTTCCGGAAACCGTCCCCGAGGGTTTTAAACGTGCGGGGGAATGGACCGTCGAGGCCAATCAGATTTCCGACGGCGCCGAGCTTCAATATATCGTGGACAACCACGCTCTGTCGACGCATCTCCAGATTGTAAAACGCGATGCCCAAACAGGCGCTTCTGTTCCCCTAGCCGGATTCACCTTCCAACTCCTCGACAGCAATCACAAACCTGTCTCACAAACATGCTGGTATCCAGCACATAACGTAATGGACACCTTTACGACTGACGCGACCGGCACCGTCACACTGCCCGAATCGCTCGTGCCGGGCACCTATTATGTACGCGAAACCTCGGCCAAAGAGCCCTATCTTGTCGGCGGAGAGATCGAGGTAAACATACCCGCCGATATAAACCTAACGCCCGTTGCAATCGTCTCGTATTATGACCACGCCGCGACCGGAAACATCAGGATCGTTAAAACCGATGCCGTAGACGGCAGCAGCCTCGCGGGCGCCATCTTTGAGATCCGTGCCTCAGGTGATATCGTGCGCCCCGACGGCAGCATTGCCGCGCTCGACGGTGAGACTGTCGCTACCGTAACGACGGATGAAACCGGAGAAGCACGCGCGGACGACCTCCCGCTGGGATCTGGCACCGCACGCTACGAGGTTGTCGAGACTCAAGCGCCGACCGGCTTCTTACTCGACCGGACGCACCATATCGTCGACCTTACCTATGCCGACCAGAAAACACCCGTTGTGGAAGCACGGCTTAACGTATCCGACGATTACACCAAGGTTGATATCTCCAAGGTCGATGCAAGCGGAGAGCAGGAAGTGAAAGGCGCACAGCTCACCTTATATGGTCCCGATAAAACCGAAATAGACTCCTGGACCTCATCCGACAAGCCGCACCGCATCGAACATCTTGCACCCGGCACCTACTCGTTGCGCGAAACGATGTCTCCGCGGACCTATGACCTTGCCGAGGAGATAACGTTTGAGATAAAGGATACGGGAGAAGTCCAATCCGTCGCGATGAAGGATGCGCCCATCGAGATCAAAGGACAGGTCGACAAGCGTCAGGAACTTGTCCAACCTATCGGGAAGGGTCTGTTGGCTAACGGCGATGGAAAAAACCGCGCCGCGATGCAAACCAATACGGATGGGCTTTTCTCCTATACCATCGATGCTCGAAACGATTCCGCTACTTGGGTTGATGAGTTTACGATCACCGATGATCTTGAGTGCGCCAGAGACGGCACGGCGAGATTCGTCTCAATCGAAACCCCCGTCGCCATCGGCGACCTCAACGGTCTGTGCAACGTGTGGTATCGCACGACGCCGTTGGACTCGACAGACGTCGATGAGCCGGCAAACGCGACGCTTGACGATGGGCACGAAAATCCTTGGCTTGAGTCCGACGAAGTAAAAGAGAGTCTGGGTGAGGATTGCCGCCTCGTCGATTACGACGGCTGGCGCCTCTGGAAGGCGGATGTCTCGACCACGGAATCCGCCACACTCGAGGCGAAAGAACTCGACCTTGCATCCAATACCGTCGTGACGGGCATTCGCATTGAATACGGTGCAGTAGCCGCCGACTTTACGACTCGAAGCGATGCGGATTCTTGGACCCGTGATGATCTCAAAGATGAGCACGACGACCTTGACGATGCCAAAGCAATCCTTGGCACAGATGCTCGGGGCGCAGTCGTGCACATGCAGGCAACGTCGGCTTATACACCCCAAACTGCACTCACCAACAGCGCACGCGTCGATCTTTGCCGCAACGGCGGCGGCGATAAACTTGAGTCACATGACGAGGACCGTGTCATTCAACGCTGTACCCTACCGCAGGACCTACCGGCAACAGGATCAGCTCCCATCGCCGCTTGCATCACCGCGCTCCTGACCTCGGGTGCCGCAGCCCTATGGTTCGCTCGCCTTAGGTCAATCCCAAAGAAGCGCTAGCGCGATGAAAAAGCGGGCGAGCCAGTCCCCCGGCTCGCCCGCTTTCAATCATTTAAATCGCCGTATCTACTCTGCAGACGAAGATCCACCATCAACGATTGCCTGCTCGGACTCAGGAATCCCATCGGCGCCCGTGCTCTGCTCTTGCTCCACCTCTTCGCTGATTGCGGAGGCGGGGGTCGAGCCCTTCGCGCCCACGATGTAGGCAGCTCCAAACCCTAACGCAATGGCGATCAAGGTCAAAATCACGTAGACAGGCCAATGGCGCTTAATATACGAAAACACGTTGACTCCTTAGAGCTCCGTCTACGAACGACGGATAACCTCGGTCACGACCTCGGATACCGTGGCAATGTTCGTCGGGTTGACATTGTGGGGCAGGTCGTCCTCGGTACGAGCGCAAGCCAGACGCGTGCCGTCCACGCCCGCGATGGTGAGGGCTCGGCGGCTCGCCTCGAGCGCGGCGTAGGCATCGGTCTTGGCATAGGGCATCTCGAGCGCGCCACAATCGACATGGAACGACTTGCACACCTTGCTGACCAGGTTCATGATGCGGCGATCGCCCTTGAGCAGCTGCTGTTCGCCCTCAACCGTCACCACCGAAAGCCTACCGGCGCCGACGGATTCAAGATTGATGAAGAAGACGCCGCGGAGCTTATCGCGATGCGAAGCCAAGAAGGCCTTCATACCGGCGCCATCACAATCCGAGGCGCCCGTTGCCACAAACCAGATATCGTGACCGAGCAGCTCATCGTCGCCCATAGAGGCGACAGCCGAGAGCATATCTTCGGAAGAAGCGCCGTCGGAAGACGTAGCGCCGCCCTTCCAGCCATCGTTATCGTCCTCGAAATTATCCCACGAACCGATGCCGCGACCGGACTTCTTGGCATCGTAATCGTCTTCGACGCCCAGCCAGTCACTCATGCTGTCCTGTTCGTTTTTCTTTTTACGACCGAACAGGCCGCCCAGGCCGCGCTTGCGAGACTTGGGTGCCGCCGGGGCGGGAGCCGAAATGGTCTCGATCGGCTGAGCGCCCGACGCAACGGGCATAGGAGGCGCAACGGGTGCCGATGTGGGTTCGGGACCCTGGGCGGTAGCAAAGGGGTCGTTGACCTGTGCGGAGGGGTCGGGAAGGTCGAACAGCGATGTGCGAGACGCAACGTTTGCCTGCTTCATCGACGGTAGCGACGGATCGGGGACCGAAGCCAGCGGAGATGAGGAAGGTGCAGGCGACGGAGCCGACGCCGGATCGGGAACATTCATCTGCGGACGCGGTGATGCCTGGGAGGAAATCTGGGCCATAAGGGAATCGACCGTTTCGTCCTGGGTGGGAGCAACATCGGCAACCGTGGCACCGGAACCACTCGGGGCCGGCATGGTGAAAATCTGCGTGGAGTAAGGCCTCGACTCATCTGTCTCGGAAGCCTCGGAAACCGCAGGCACTTCCTCCTGCTCGACCTCGGCCGAATCATCTTGCTCGGCTGCCGCGTATTGCTCTTCGTCAGGGTTGGCCTCGACGGCCTCGTCCTCGGCGGCATCTTGGATTTCGGCAGCATCAATAGGCTCGTCATCGTCTGCCGCGTCGCCCTGCTCATCGGAAACAGGAAGGGGCTCGGCAATCGCGGTGCCTTGCTTTTCAAACGTTATCGTGGAATCGAACTGCGCGGCATCAAACGACATGGTGCTATCGACGTGCTGCTGAGCCTCGAAAGACGTCGTCGCCTCAACAACATCCGTGGACGCCGGTTGCTGGGACTCAAAGGAGGTTGTAGCTTCGGCGGCGTCGAGGGGCGCGGACTGCATAGCCTCGTTCTGCTCGAACTCCTGCGCTGCGCGCTCGCGTGCCGCCTCGGCTGCCTGCTGCTGAGCGATAGCCTCCTGCTCGGCGGCCTCGCGTGCGGCAGCGCGCTTCTCCTCGAAATCGTCGACAAATTTCTTGCCCTTTGCAAGCGCACCCTTAAAGAAGTTGGAAGCACTGGCGCCAATCGAAGAGAACGCGGATGCAATATCGGCATGGGGCGTTGCCGCGGGAATCTCGGCCGAGAAATCAGTATCGCTCTCGTAAGACACGCGCCTCGGCTGTTCAACGTAATCGTCGTCAGACTCGTCCGCAACGTCTTGCGCCGGCGCGGCGGGAGCTAAAATGTCCAGTCCTGCCGCGGGATCGATCGCGGACACCGCCTCGGGCTCGGCAACGGCAGCGGTAACCGCGGCAGACTCATCATCCACAGTGACAACGGGCGCAGGTGCAGTCACGACGGGGGCAGGCTCGGGCTCAAACGTCGGCTCCTCGCCTTCCTCGTAATCGAGCGTGCAGGACTCGGGAAGCATTCCGAGCGCACGGATGGCATCCGAACCAAAGCGGATGTTGCCGGCGGCATTGCGATAGAGTTTGGGCTCGGGCTCGGCCGCGACAGGCTCCTCCGCCGGCTCGGCAGCGGGAACCTCGTCATTGAACTCTTCGGCCTGGACAGCCTGATTCTGATCCTCGGGCACGATGGCGCCAATCAGCGTCTCGTCGGCAGACGCACCCTCAAAGCCCTCGATCTGCTCGTCGAAAGCCTCGCCCTGTTCGGGCTCGGTCTGAGCGTCGGGAGCAATCGGCTGGCCGAACTCGTCCTCGGCGTAGGTAGGCTCTTCATACTCGATGGTGTTGCCGTAGTCGTTTTGCTGTTGGGCCGCGGCATACTCCGCTGCTGCGCGCGCCATCTCCTCGGCACGACGCTTCTGCTCCCCAAAATAGGTATCGAACGGAACATCGTCGGGAAACTCGTTTTCGCCCTGGAAGGGAGCAACGTTGTCCATAACGCCGAGCATAGCGGCGACAGAAGACTTGTTGCACACCGCGCCGGACGTATAGGGAAGAATGTAGCGGTTAGAAATGATGTTTGACGCGTTGGCGAGCGCAACGAGGGAAGCGAGGATCGCGACAATCCACAGCAGAACCTTGAGCGCGCCGGGGAGCGGCAGGATACGCAAGATGGCAACGGCAGCAGGGGCAACCGTGGCAACGGGCAACAGCTTGGCGATGAGCGCACGATAAGAAGCATAGGGCTCGCGGGCGAGCAGCTCAGCACGGGGAGAGTCGTAGTGTGCGACAACGACCACCGGGCGGTTGCGCGGAGACGCGAGCGGGCCCGAGGCCTTGTGGTAGGCGATGACATTTTGGCTCACGCCCGTCTTGCCCAGGCGCGAAACCACGGGGTGGCCCGTGCGTTCGAGCACGTAAAGAACGGCGCCGGCAATGGCCAGCAAGGTGCCGACCAAGCCGATGCCGCCGCCGATGCCCATCAGTAGGGCGCCGGCAAACGCAAGAATACCGGTAACGGCAAATGCCAACCTACTGGGCGCCGGGGCATTGAACTCCTGAACCTCGGGATCAAAGCCGTGGTTGCGGAAGATCTGAGCGATATCCTCGGCAGCCAAGCGCTCTTCTTCGCTGCATGCCGGCGTAATGCCGGTGTTCTGCAGCAGGTGGTTAATATAGTTCTGGGTGTTCGCCATGTGCGCTCCACATCCATAATCCGACAAATAGGCCCAATGCATGCACATTAGAACCGTATATAGTCGAAAGTATACCCCGAGCGAGCGCAAACGACCGAATTCGGGCCATCTTAACGCCCCGAGCGGACAAGGATATAGCCTAATCTCCATATCGGACTAAAATCATGGCAGCAAACCACCTTCTCATGCGAGGACTCTATGACGGTAAGCGACACGACCGAGACAATTAAAAAGGGGAATTCGGAGCCCAGTTTCGATAAAACGGCTCAGCGCATCCTCAATCTTTTCTTTGTGCTCAACAGCTCCCCCGAACCGCTGACGACCGAGCAGATCGTCTTGGATTCTGACCTGGGATATGGCTCGGGCAACATCGACTCGGATAAGCGCAAGTTTCGGCGCGATCGTGACAAACTGCTCGAGCGTGGCATCTTAATCAAGGAGGTTCGCCCCGCCGGTGCGCAGGAGACCGAGGAAAGCTCGTGGACAATCGACCGCGAGCACACGTTTGCAGCAGGCGGCCTCATCACCGCAGACGACGCCGACATCCTACTCAACGCCATCGACCAGACGCTAGCGGCCGGCTCTTCCACCTTTGCCGCGCCGCTTTCCGATATTCGCTCCAAAATTGCCTACCTCACCGGTAGGACGGCGGTGGACGAAGTACCGATCCGCCGCTCTCCCACCGTCGATGCGGTTTGGAGCGCCTTTGCCGAGCGATGCGCGCTGCGATTTTTATATCAGAACGGACGCGGCGAGCAGAAAGAGCGTACCGTCTGCGTCTACGGCATGTTCGAGCGCGAGGGCGTGGCGTACTTCTGCGGCCTCGACAATACCACCGACGACATCAGGACATTCCGCTGCGACCGTATCGTTCGCGCTTGGCGTCCTTCGAAGGCCTACACCATCCCTGCGGACTTCAACCTCAACGACTACCTGTTCTTTGAATTCGATTTTGCCGACCGACCGCCCGTTGCAGCTACGTTCTCATTCGCCCCTCAGACGCAGATCGATATGATCAACGGTCTCACGCGCGGGCGAGGTAAGCTCGCACACACCGATGCGGGATGGATCTGGACCGTTGACGTGCGCGACCTTGAAGCCGGCGCCTCATTTTGCATGGCCCACGCCATGGACGGCATGAGACCCATGGCCCCCAAATCGCTCAAACAGGCGTGGAACCACCTCATCGAAAGGACGGTGCACGAGCATGCCCGTGCGTAAACTCACCAGCGAGCAGAGGCTCTCGCGCGCCATCGACATCATGGAGGCCCTCTACGCCGCCGGCGAGAACGGCATGACTCGAAACGAGATTTGCAGTCGCTTTGACATCACGGGGGCGTCGCTCGACGAGATTCTCGAGATCGTCTCGACGCTCGCGGACCGAGAATCGGGTACGCGTATCATCTGCGAATGCCACGGCGAGCGTGTGGTCCTCACCGGTGACGCCGGACGTGTGCTACCGTTGCGCTTGAGTGCCGCCGAGGGCGCCGTGCTCAACCACGAACTTGAATCGTTGGAGATCGAGCCGCAGACGGCAGCTCGGATTCGACACGCTCTTCTACCCGAAGAGCTCGGCTATAACCAGCGCGTCTTTGACACCGTCAACCACGGGTCGCACTGGCAGCAGCTGAGCTGCGCCATTCAGGACGGCGTTCGCTGCCTCATCTCGTATCGTTCGATGGACGATGCACGGCCACGCGAGCGTCTGGTCGACCCCTTGCGCATTACGGCAAACGGCGACCAAACATACCTGATTGCCTGGGACATCGCAGTCGATGAGCAGCGCACCTATCGCATGGATAAAATCGAGGGACTCACCTTGACGGAAGACTCCGTCGTGCCTCACGCACCGGACGTTGCATCCCTCCACGATTCCCTTGCCCGGACGCAGCGTAGCGCAAAGCTCTTGATGCCATTCGATATGGCGGAGCATCTGGACTGGGCCGGCATCACCCTCATCGAGCGCAGCGGGACAGACATGGCAACGGTAACCGTGCATTACGGCTCCGAGCGTTGGCTACTGAGCCAGATAATCGCAGCGGGCGGAGCCATCCGCATCTTGGATGACCCCACCCTGTCAAAGCGTCTGTGCGATATGGCAAAAACCCTCGTCTGTCCGCTTTAGCGCCGCCGCTCGTGGCGCGCGCGCCACAGTTGCAGATAGTGACCGATCTGCGCCGATTCGATGCGCTGGTAGGAGCTCGTGGGCAGCGACGTTAAGAACTTCTTTCCGTAGCCCTTCGTCACCAGGCGCGGGTCGGCCAGAATCAGCACGCCGCAGTCGGTCGACGAGCGGATAAGGCGGCCGGCCGCCTGCTTGACCTCGAGCACCGCCTCGGGCAGCGAATAGCGCGCCCAAGCGCGGTCTTCGCGCAGGTTGCGCTCGCACGAGAGCGGGTCCGTAGGGCTCGAGAACGGCAGCTTGGGAATGATGACGCAGCGCAGCGTCTCACCGCTGGCGTCAAACCCCTCCCAGAAGGCCTTAAGCGCAAAAAGCGACGAGGTTGGCTCGTTGATAAACCGGTCGCGTAGGCGACGAGGAGATGAGTTGCGCTGCTGGCAGTTGAGCTCCAGACCCGCACGGGCCATCTTGGGCTCAACGCGGGCGTACAGGTCTTCCATGTCGCGCCGATTGGTGAACAACGTGAGCACCGATCCGCCCATGGCAAGATGGGCGTCGACCAGCACGCGCTCGAGCGCCGTAAGATAGCTCTCACGATCGCGCGGATCGGGGATATCGCCCGCAACGACTACAGCCATGTTCGAATCGAAGTCGTAGCTCGAATCCAAGTGCAGCGATGACGACGTTGAAGCACCGATGCGATCAAGGCCGACCGCATGGTTAAAGTGTTCAAAGCTTTTGGACACCGTCATGGTCGCCGAGGCAAAGATAGCCGTGTGAACCTCGGGCAGCCACTCGGTTGCCAAGGCCTCGCCAATGTCGATGCGCTCTGCGGTCATAGACTCTCCGCCGGCACGCAGCCTGCGATTGACCTGCAGCGAATACACGTAGTGTTCATCGGTACCATCAATGATGAGTTTGAGGTTCTCGGCCAGCTCGTGCAGGCGGCGCGAGATATCACCCAGGTCGACAACAACCTCTGGCCTGTCGGCGGCGACGGCTTGCACCAGCGCGTCGACGCTCTTGTCAGCTTGTTCCAATGCGTCGATGCCAGTGTAGGCCGACGGTAAGAAATCATGCCAGTCGTTAGATTCGCGCAGCTCGGGGCCAATCCATAGATTGGCATTGTCATAGCCCCCACGGGCACGGCGGCCGAGCTCGCGAACGCCATCGAACACGCCGGCGATCGCCATGCTCGCGCGCGCAACCGTCGACGTCGCCTTGGCAGTAAGGCCCAGATAGAGCGTAGAACCCTCGGAGGTTGCCAAATCACGGGAAACCTGGCTTAGCGCGCCGGTGCTCGAGCCACCCAGACGCTCAAACAGAACGCGTGATTCGTCCGCCGACACCACACGCGCCCACTGACGGCGCGCCTCGCGCTCGATGGAATGGGCCTCGTCGATTACCCAATGACGAATCGGAGGCAAAATCCTGCCCTCGGCCGCGACGTTGCGGAACAGCAGGGAATGGTTGGTGACCACCACATCGGCATGCGCCGCACGACGGCGAGCGCCGTGGACCAAACATTTATCAGGGAAAAACGGGCAGAGGCGACGAGCACACTCGCGCGAGGCCGTCGTAAAGTCGGGACGGTTGACGCTGCGCCACCGAATGCCGAGCGAGTCGAGGTCGCCATCGGCTGATTGGCAGACGTACGCCATAATGACCGCGACCGCCGTGAGCGTGTCCGCCGGATCGCGCTTGGTGGTAATCTCGACCTGGCCGCGGCTCATGCGCTCAAGCTTGCGCAGGCACGGATAGTGGTCATACCCCTTGAGAGCGCAAAATGACAGACCACCGTCCAGTTGCTCGGCAAGTTTTGGCAGCTCATGGTACATGAGCTGGTCGGCAAGATTGTTCGATTTGGTCGCAATACCAACCGTGATGTTGTTACGGCGTGCTGCCTCGGCAAAAGGCACCAGATAGGCCATCGATTTACCGACGCCTGTGCCTGCCTCAATTACTCGATGAGTGCCCGTGACCAGCGCATCGCGGACCTCGAGCGCCATCGCGATCTGCTCATCACGCGGCTCGTAGGTGGGATACATGCGATTGACCAGGCCACCTGGCGCATAGTCTGCCTCAATCTCCTCACGACTCGGCATCTTGAGTACCGGCAGTTCATCGGCGTCCACCCGATCGTCGGCGCGATCGGCCTTGAGAACGTCAGCACGAGCGGCGCTGAGAGAGAAGATAGAACCAGGGTTTTGCCCTGCCAAGAATGAGAAGATAGGACGATAGGACCAAGGCACGTCCGGATGCATGTCGGCTAGGCGCGCCATGAGGCCTTGGGGCAAGTCGGTGAGCGCCACGAGCAACACGCGCCATACGCCACACAGGGCGTCGACGTCGGCATTGGCACGGTGTGATACCGAGTCGCAGCCAAACAGATCGGCCATAAAAGACAGCTTGTGCGAGGCCAGGCGCGGAAGCGCGATGCGCGACAGCGCCAGCGAATCGATCCAAATATCGCTCACGTTGACGCCGCCTTTGACCGACTCGATAAACGAGCGGTCGAACGTGGCGTTGTGTGCGATCACCGGGCAGCCACCGACAAAATCGGCGAGAGCGGCGACGGCCTCAACCGCCGACGGGGCATCTGCCACATCGGCATTTGTAATGCTCGTGAGCTCGGTAATCTCGGCGGGAATCAGCTGCTTGGGATGCACGAAGGTATCGAAGCGGTCGATGACCTCGCGGCCCGAAAGACGGGCCGCCGAGATCTCGATCAGCTCGTTGTCCTGCACCGAAAGACCCGTGGTCTCGGTATCGAGGACAATCACATCTTCCTCGATAAGGCCGAAGGACTGCGTTTTGGCGCGGTCGGCAAGCGTGGCATAGGAGTCGATGACAAACTGCGGCGTTCCTGACGAAACCGCGTCCTCGATTAGCATGCAATGCCCGCTCGACGAAGGCCCATACGGATCAGGCTGTCACAGACCTGCGGGAACGTCATGTCGTCGGTGTGGCGGATCTCATCCGGATACAGCGACGTATCGGTCATGCCGGGAATGGTATTGGTCTCGAGGATAACGGGGCCGTCCTCGCTCACAATAAAGTCGCTGCGCGAGATACCCAGGCAACCGAGGGCCTTGTGAGCGGCACAGGCAAGTTCCTGAGCGCGAGCGTAATTCTCGGGTGAAATCTGCGCCGGAATGCGATGGATATCCGTAGGGTCAACATACTTCACGTCCAGATCGTAGAACTCGCAGTCCTCGGGCTTACGAATCTCGACAATCGGCAGGGCGCGCACGTCATCTTCGCCGTATACGCCGACGGTGATCTCGGTACCCTCGATGCACTTCTCGACCAGCACTTTGTCGCCGTACTCAAACGCCTTGGCGATTGCCGCGGGCAGCTCGGAGGGCTCATGGACCAGGGAAATGCCATAGCTGGAACCGTTGACGGCCGGCTTCACAAAGCAGCGCTCGCCACAAACCTCGACGATATGATCGATATCGGCTTCATCGCCCATCTCGAGCGCAAGGCCGGGGGCAATGGGAATGCCCGCCTTGGCGTATAGGAGCTTAGAGACCTCCTTGTCGGCACCGCAGGCGCTGGCAAGTACGCCCGAGGCCGTGTAGGGGATACCCAGGGTCTCCATGGCACCCTGCATGGCGCCATCCTCACCGCCGGCGCCGTGCATGGCGATAAATGCCACATCGAATCCGCCGGTCGCCATGGTTACCATAAAGTCATCAGCGGCCGTGTCAAGCAGCTCCACCGAGGTGTAGCCGGCTTCCTTCAGTGCCACCACAACGTTCTTTCCCGAATCGAGCGAGATCTCGCGCTCGGCGGAATGACCGCCCGCCAAGACCGCTACGTGCATGTTCTCTAGGCTTTTACCCGGCATGGGCAGACTCCTCCTCTATAATTTCTGCAGCTGATACCATATTGTAGCGATACCCTCTACGTTTCCCCAAAATCGAAAGGCTTCCATGAATCCCAGGACTAAATCTCAGGACATTCGCGACTTGAGCCAAAACGATATTCGCGAGCTCGTGGCCGAGCTTGGCCAGCCCGCCTTCCGCGCGAAGCAGCTCATCGAATGGGTCTTTGAGAAGAACGTTTGTTCGTTTGACGATATGACCAACCTTCCCAAGGCTTTCCGTGAGCAGCTTAAAGAGGCTTTTGCCTTTGATACGCCGACTGAACTCACCAAGCAGGTTTCCAAAGATGGCTCGCGCAAGTATCTGCTCGAGTACCACGATGGCATTTCCGTCGAGACTGTTGGCATGCCCCGTCGTAACAAGCTTTCCGTCTGCGTTTCCACCCAGGCAGGCTGCGGCATGGGCTGCGCCTTTTGCGCTACCGGTCTCAACGGCCTCAAGCGCTCTCTGACCGCTCAAGAGATCGTCGACCAGGTGCTTCATGTATCCAACGACTTTGGCGAGCGTGCCACAAGCGTTGTCTTCATGGGCCAGGGCGAGCCGTTTGCCAACTACGACGAGGTTCTCAAGGCACTGCGTATCCTCAACGACCCCGATGGCATCGGTATCGGCGCTCGTCACCTCACCGTCTCTACCAGCGGCGTTATTCCCGGTATTCGCAAATTTGCCGATATCCCCGAGCAGTTCACTCTTGCCGTTTCCCTGCATTCCGCCATCCAGTCGACGCGCAATAAGCTCATGCCCGGTGTCAAGAAGTACACGCTGCTTCGCCTTCACGAAGCGCTTCAGCTCTACACCGAGAAGACTGGCCGCCGCCCGACCTATGAGTACGCCATGATCGAAGGCGTCAACGATACGAATCCCGAGATGCAGGCACTCTGCGACTTCTGCGAGGGAACGCTGTGCCACGTTAACCTGATTCAACTTAACGACATCGAGGGCAGCCCGCTCAAGCCGTCGCCGATTCATAAGGTTGAGGATCTTCAGCGTCGTCTTGAGTCCCGTGGCATCGAGACCACGATTCGTAACTCCCGTGGTAACGATATTGACGCCGCTTGCGGACAGCTGAAACAGCGCTTCAAAGTTCAGAAGAACGCATAGGGGAGTCGCACTCCAAAACGTTTCATGTGAAACATCGAACGGCTCCGGTTGCAGGATATGCAACCGGAGCCGTTTCATTTATTGACCTCAATTTTGGACCAGCTGCTACCTTTCCTATTTTTTACGGACAAAATAAGGGGCCCTTGTCTCATGAATCAGACAAGGGCCCCTCAAAATATGCAGGGTAATTGTTAGGTACCTAATAGCCTACATTTTCCCATTGGTTGCTAACCCAACCTTGATTAATCTTAGGATTTTTCGTTACCTGAGCAGTGCGCATGGCAACATCTTCTGTCATAACATCCATTTTCTTCTTGGATGTATCAACGATATCTTGCGCACCACGAAGCAAACGACCTCGAAGTTCATCGTCTGTCGCGATCTTATAGTCAGCAAAGGCACCAGCCGCGACAGTCGTCACCAATGCAATCGCAGTAAAAATCTTATTCCTCATCTTGGCCTCCTTGATCAAACTGAATCATTTCACCAAGAATACGAGAGAGCTCTTCCTCGTCTTTAAACTCAATCTCAATCTTATTCTTTCCTCGCGAGCTCTTCACACGCACGTTGGTATTAAATACCTGACGAAGTATACGCGCAGCCTTTTTAAAAGACTGAGGCGTTGCAGGCCGCTGCGTCTTAGGTGTCTCTCCGGCAGAAAACAATGGAGCAAGATTTTCTGTCGCTCTTACGGAAAGGCCCTCCGCAACAACCTTCTCTGCAAGTCGAATTCGAGCATCCTCATAGGGAACTGCAAGAATCGCACGTGCGTGACCAGCAGTAAGTTTACCCTCAAAAATCATCTGCTGAACTACTTCAGGGAGATCGAGAAGGCGCAGCGAGTTTGTAATTGCAGAGCGTGACTTGCTTACGGCCTTTGACAATGCCTCCTGGGTCATACCGCTAGCATCGATGAGCTGGCGATAGCCCTTAGCCTCTTCGACGGGATTCAGACCAGAACGCTGAAGGTTTTCGATAAGAGCAAGAGCCAGCATCTCTTCATCATTAACATCTTTAATGATGACTGGCAGCTCCTCAAGACCAGCAAGCTTTGACGCCTGGTAACGACGCTCACCAGCGATGATCTCATAGCCATTTCCATGCTTGCGAACCAAGAGCGGCTGCAAAACGCCATGTTCTTGGATTGACTCGCTCAACTCGCGAAGTTCAGTTTCATTAAAGTGAATTCGCGGTTGATTAGGGTTGGGAACGATATCCTCAATAGGTAGTTTTGTTTCAGATGCGGCATTTGAAGCAGATGCAACAGAACCACCGGTCTCATACTCGGCCTCAGAGACCAAAGCATTGAGTCCACGCCCCAATCCGCCACGTTTCTTTGCACTAGGCACGCTTGATCACCTCTTTTGCAAGGTTCATATACGCTTTTGCACCCTTGTTTTGAGGTGCATAGGTAATTACCGGTTCTCCAAAAGATGGAGCTTCAGAGATTTTAACGGTACGGGGAATCAGCGTCTTAAACGCCTTATCACCAAAGTACGATTGAACTTCCTCAACAACCTGATTCGACAAAGAAGTACGTGAGTCATACATGGTCATAAGCACGCCATAGGTGTCTAAGCCCTTGTTCAGACGTGATTTGACCATCTTCATTGACTCAAGCAGCTTCGTAACGCCCTCAAGTGCGTAATACTCACACTGGATTGGAATCAAAACGCTATCTGCTGCGGTCAAAGCATTGATAGTAAGCAGGCCGAGCGAAGGAGGACAGTCAATGAAAATAAAATCGAACTCGTCCTGAATCGGCTCAAGCAAATCTTTGAGGCGGGTTTCACGAGCAATTGCGCTTACGAGCTCAATTTCGGCACCTGCAAGCTGAATCGTAGCTGGAATTACGAATACCTTTTTGCAATTTGTATCAAGAACAAGCGATTCTGCCGGCACATCATTCAACAATGCATCATAGATGCAGTGATCAAGGTCTTCTTTTTCAATACCAAATCCACTGGTGCTGTTTCCCTGCGGATCAAAATCGACAATCAGTGTCTTACGACCCTGCTCACCCAGTGCTGCTGCAAGGTTTACGGCCGTCGTTGACTTACCGACGCCGCCTTTTTGATTGATGATTGCAATGACACGCGTGTCTTTTGCGCTCTTAGAACGCTTAACGTCGCGAAATCCCACGGTCCCTCCTGGTGTGTATTAAAGCTGTCAAACGGAGGATGTTTCACGTGAAACATTCCGATTCGATATCAACCGCCATGTTTCACGTGAAACACTGCAAGTTGTTAGTATCCATTATGTTTCACGTGAAACATCTAGGCAAGCGGATTCTTCTTTGCCATGCCATTTGCACGAGGCAATGAAACGGATGCTGGATGACTCTTTTTAAGAACAATGAACTCCCTGTGGCCCAAGCCCTCAGGCAAATCGATTGTGTCATTCAGAAGCAAAGTGAAGCCGCAAATCTTAGCTGCTGACATGCCGGAAGCAAGCTCCTCATCCGAAGGATTACCCTTGGTGATAACAAATAGCCCTCCATCCTTGAGGAACGGAGCTGCATACTCAACAAGAATCGGTAGAGGAGCCAGTGCGCGGGCGGTTACGACAGAGAACTGCTTCTTATGGCTTCGAGCATATTCTTCAAGACGATCATGGACCGCATGAGCATGTTTCAATCCAAGAGCATGGACAAAAGAATTGACAGCATCAACCTTCTTGCCAACAGAGTCGATATAAGTAGCTTTACGATGCGTGGTTATGGTTAAAGGAATACCAGGGAAGCCCGCACCTGTTCCCATATCGAGCAAAGCTCCCTCAGGAGCCTTATTGATATAAGGGAGCAAAACAAGAGAGTCGAGGATATGAAGAACCGCAGCATCTTCTATGTTAAGAATACGGGTGAGATTGGTTGTCTTATTTGTTTCCAGAACCAAATCCAAATGCTGAATACATTTCCTCAGCTCAACATCAGTTACGCTCAAGGAATACTCTTTGCTATAGGAAGTTAGACGACTCAACATCTCGTCAGCCTGCTGATCAGTAAGTACTAACAACGAAAGCTCCTTTCTGACAAAAATCAGTGTATCGAGAACTTTTGACAAAAAAAGGGGACGTGGAAACCACGTCCCCTTAGCATAAGGTCGAGTAGATTATCGAGCAACAATCACCACATGGCGATCAGGGTCAGAACCCTCAGAATGAGTATCGACGGCATCATTGCCACGAAGTGCAATGTGAACCAGTCGGCGCTCGTAGGCATTCATGGGCGGAAGCGAAACACTCTTATGAGTGCGGATGGCACGCTCGGCAGCAGACTGAGCCATGGAGGCAACCTTGTCCTGACGGCGGCTCTTGTATCCCTCGACGTCCACTACAACCGGATACCTAAAGCCGAGCTTGCGGCTCACCAGCAATGAGAACATAACCTGAAGGGCATCAAGGGTGCGACCATGACGGCCAATGAGAACAGCAAGGTCGGGAGCCGTTACATCCAAAATCAGCTCACCCTCGTCGCCCTCATACTCATCGATAGGAGAGTTGGCGGCATCGAAGTGCGAAAGGATGGAACGCAGGATGGAAATCGCAACATCGGCAATGGTGTCGAGCTCCTCATCGGTCAGCTCTTCACCGGCCTTGTAGCGCTGTGCAATCTCGGGATAATCGCCCGCGACCTGCGGGGCAACCTCCTCAAGCATATCCTCGATGATCTCTTCAGACATAACGTACTCCAAAAGTTAGGTACCTAAATAAGATTGATATCCCACTACTTCTTCTTGTGCGGGCGCGGCTTCTTCTCGCGACGAGTGACCTCAACCTGCAGCGGAGCGTTCTTAAGACGCTCCTCCTCATCGGCCTTCGCCTTGTCGATGACCTTCTGCGTCACAAAAATCTGCTGGATAACCTGCCAAGCAGACGAGACGTCGTAGTACAGCAGAACACCAACGGGAAGGCTCCAGCCCATCCAAAGCATCATGACCGTCATGACAACGGCCATCATACGCATGCTCTGAGCCTGCTGGCCGGTCTGGTTGCGCGACATATAGAGCTGCGGAATCAGGGTCAGGACGGCAAACAGGATCAGGCAAACCAGCGCAGGCAGTGCAACCATAAAGCCTTCGGCAAAGGAAGCGCTCGGCGTGGTGGTCAGGTCGGGCAGGATGTTGAAGAACGAGAACGTGCCGTCGTTAAAGTACTGCGGCAGGTTGCGCAGCAATGTAAACAGGGCGAACAGGATAGGCATCTGAATCAGCAGCGGCAGACAGCCAGCCATGGGGTTGAACTTGTTCTCGCTGTAGAACTTCTGCATCTCCTCGGCCTGACGCTGGGGATCGTCGGCATAGCGCTCCTGGATCTCGAGCATCTTGGGCTGCAGCACCTGCATGCGAGCCGTCGACTTGGTCGACTTGAGCATAAGCGGCGTCAGCAGCAGACGGATGATGACCACCAGGATGATGATGGACAGGCCCCAGTCGACCGCAAAGGTCTGGATGAGCTTGAGCAGCTCGAAAAGGATGTTAACGATCCAATCCCACATGTAAGTTTTCCTCCGATAGCGAGTGCCCGCTAGGGCACAGGGTCATAACCGCCGACGTGCAGGGGATTGCAACGAGCGATGCGCCTCACGGCAAGCCAGCAGCCTCTCAAAACACCGTGCTTCTCAATCGCCTGGATGGCGTATTGCGAGCACGTTGGGTAATAAATGCAGGCGTCAGGCAATAAGGGCGAAATAACCTGTTGATATATGCGAATAGGAGCGATGGCAACACGTCGCAAAACGTGATTGCTCATCGCTCCTCCCCGGCAACGCCGGCGCGCTTCATAAGCGAACGCAACGCCTTGTCCATCTCCTGCGGCGAGGAAACCCTCGTCTTGGGAGTTGCAAACAAGATGATGTCATAACCCGCAACGGGAAATCCGCAGCTGCGGGCGGCCTCACGCATCACACGCTTAGATCGGTTGCGCACGACGGCACAACCGAGTCGCTTAGCACCAACGAAGGCGACCCTTCCGGAGTCGCCTTCGCCAACCGATTCACATATGGTCATTCGAATCAGAGGGTGATTGAAACGACGCCCCTGACTGAACACATGCTCGAAATCTTGCCGAGACTTAATAGTCTTCATGCGAGATGTGTGTATCGCTGCTAGACAGTGAGACGCTTGCGGCCCTTGGCGCGACGACGGGCGAGCACGGCACGACCACCCTTAGTGGCCATACGGGCACGGAAGCCATGGGTCTTGGCACGCTTACGCTTATTAGGCTGATACGTACGCTTCATCTTAAGTTCCTCCTGCTGCATTTCGAGTGTCCGCGGGGACGCGGACGCAGATATAGACACGTGAGCTTGAAGATTGTAGGGAAATCAATGTTCAAATGTCAAGAAATCAAAGGTAAAAGGTTGCGCAGTTCACACGGTTCCCCCATAAGCACAACCGAAATTTGCGCCTCATGGCAACCTTTCACGATATTTCATCGAGTTTTCAACAGGTCATGTTGGCAATGTTGAGAACTTTTCACCCGTTTTCCAAAGTTTTCAACAAGTTTTGAAAAGTTGTCGAAAGATGAGAAACGTTGCACGGTGAGCTACTATTTGTTCGAAACCTTTTGAAAGATTGCGAGCGGCATGTCTGACGACTTTTACACCATGGTCGATTCCGGAGACCCGGCACCCGACAACGAGCACATCACCGGCGTGCGCGAAGAGCGTGCGGAAGGCGAGCAGACGACCACGCAGGCGCCAAAAGCCATGTACGCCGCGCGCATCGCCGTCTATGACGACATGCTGTCGACACCGCGGGTGATCGTCATTGATCCGCAAGATGTCCGCACGTATTTGGAAGAGACGACCAACACCGTCTACCAGTGCATGAAAGAACAAGGTGGCCATATCTCGCTCATGGTCATCCGCGAGATTGTCGAAAACTTTATCCACGCACACTTTGCCGAGCCCATCATCTCGATTCTGGACGGCGGAGACACCATCCGCTTTGCTGACCAAGGACCCGGCATCGACGACAAGGAACGTGCTTTCGACTTTGGCGTTACCAGCGCAAACAGCAAGATGAAGCGCTATATCCGTGGAACCGGAGCAGGGTTTCCCATGGTGCAGGAGTATTTGGAAAACGCCGGCGGTGCCGTATCCATCGAGGACAACATGGGCAACGGCACCGTGGTTACGGTAAGCCTGAACCCTAAACGCGTGCAGGAAATCGAGCGTGCCGGCGGACGCGGCGCTGCCGTGCGGCCCGAGACGGAGCAGCCCACATATCCCCTGCCGGGAGCTTTTGCGCAGCAGCCCGTGGCAACGCAGCAGATGCAGCCCCCCGTGGGACAGATGCAGCAGCCCGGAATGCTTCCCACACAAGAACCCCAGGCGGCATCTATGTCGATGCCGCCAAACATGCCAGAGGCCATGCCGCTGGCTGATCAGGATGCAGCAGCAATGCAGCAGGCGACGGGGGCGCCGGGTGGCCAGCAAATGGGCTATCAGCCGTACCAACAGGGATATCCATATCAGCAGATGCCGCCACTGGGGTATGGCCAGCAGTTCCCGCAGCAGTACCAGCAGGGATATCAGCAGCCGTACCAGCAGATGCCGCAGCAGCAGTACAACCCCTGGGCCCAGCAGACGCCTCCGCAGCCTTACCAACAGTGGCCTCAAAGTTTTCA
This sequence comes from uncultured Collinsella sp., assembly GCA_959599095.1. Taxonomy (GTDB): domain Bacteria; phylum Actinomycetota; class Coriobacteriia; order Coriobacteriales; family Coriobacteriaceae; genus Collinsella. The sequence continues at coordinate 33,004 of CAUGGC010000015.1, forward strand.
ACAGCAAATGCCGCCGACGCAGAGTTCTCAACAACCAGCAGCTCAAATGATGTATCCTAATGCAGTAAATCAGTATGCACAGCCACAACCGGACGTGTTCGTAAGCGATCGCGGCAACGCCGCGCTGGGCTATCTGGCGCAAAATCAAGCGTGCGGCGCAACCGATCTTGCGAGGGCGTTTGGAAACTCGGCCCCCACTTGGTCACGCACGCTCAATGACTTGGCGCAGGCCGGCTTGGTCATCAAGCATGGCCAGAAATACCATCTGACCGAACTCGGCGCCGCTCGCGTACGAGCTCAGAGCTAAAGAACGGGAGAGACAGTGGACGAGGAAGCAAGCATCATCCTGGGGGATGCCATCGCCTTTTGCCAGCGCGACGGCCAAGATGCACGCCTCATCAACATGCTGGGGCAATCGCGCGCCATAAGCCTGACCGAAGATACGCTCACGATCGAGGCCCCCTCGCGCTTTGCCATCGCGCAGCTCAAAAAGCATCAGCCGACTATTGAGGCCTATCTGGAAGAAATCGCCTTTGCACCGATTGCTCTCGACATCGTGGCACCGCAAGGCGCCGCGACGGAATCCGCTGCCGCCACGGCGCCCGCCACGGCTCCCGCTGCTTCCCCGGCGGTGCCGGCCTCCGCAGGCGATGTGCCGACAATCGAGCACCAGCACAGCGATGTTTCCCGTGAAACAATGGCACCGTTGACGAGCGCGGCGGCGACGTCAACGAACGCACCCGTCACGCACATGCCCATCGCTCACGACGCAGCGGCGGGCGCGGATTCGGGCATTGCAATCAAGAACACGCTCTCGGCCGACGATTTTCGTCGCATGATGAACCAGATGAAGGGCGGAGCGCCGACTAAATCCACGCAAGCTGCGGCCCCCGCTTCACCCATGCCAGCACCGACCGTGCCGGCCGAGCAGAATACGGATGGAGCCCCGCTCGCCGCGAACTCAAAATTTACCTTTGAGAACTTTGTCTACGGCCCCGAGAACAGCCATGCCTATCGCTCGGCACTCAAGTTTGCCGCCCTCGCGGACGAGCGCGGCACATGCACATCCCTGTTCATCTATGGCAAATCGGGGCTGGGCAAGACCCATCTGCTGCTCGCCATCAAAAACGAGCTCGCCGAGAAGTCGCCCGAGATCAAGGTCAAGTATGCCAACTCCCAGGCATATCTGGACGACCTGATGACCGAGTTCGACCGTCAAAAGAAGAGCAACGCCCCCATCATGCAGGCGTACCACGGCGTGGACGTGCTCATCATCGATGACATCCAAAACATCATCGGCAAGCGCGCGAGTGTGGACTACTTTTTCCAGCTCATGGACGAGTTCATCCGCAACAACAAGAAGGTCGTCATCGCGGCAGACCGCGCCCCCAAGGACCTGAGCATGGACGAGCGTCTGACCAGCCGCTTCAACGCCGGAATGCTCTGCCTGGTCGCAGAGCCCAGCTACGAGATGAAATACAAGATCTTGCAGCGCTATTACGAGAACACCATCGTCGCCGCTCCCGAGGCGGGCGACGACTCACTGCTGGCGGCCTATGGGGGCGACGGCGGGCACCTGACCGACGAGCACTTTAAACACATGGCCGAGGTCTCGGGCACCAACATCCGCGAACTCGAGAGCTTTTGCGAGCGCTGCGCCGGCGAGGCGGGCGACCGCGAGCGCGAGGGCGGAGAGCTCACCTTTGACGATATCGACGCCATCGCCAGCCAGTACTTCGACACATCGGCCAAAAAGATCAACGTCCAGACGGTTCAGTCCGTCATCGAAGAGCAGTACGGCGTGACACACGAGGAGCTCATCGGCCCGCGTCGCAACGCCAATATCGCCAAAGCACGCCATATCGCTATCTACCTGGCCATCGAGATGTGCGAAATGACGACCACGGCGGTGGGCGCCGAATTTGGCAACCGCAACCACTCGACCGTCAGCACGAGCTACAAAAAGGTCCAGAAGATGATCCAGGAAGACCGCACCGTCACCGAAGACCTCAAGTCGCTGCGCGATAAAATTACACTGCGCTCGTAGGGAAATAGAGACACCTGTTGAAAACTTGTCGAAACCACGGGCATAAGGTGTCTAAAACCCAACCCGCGGTGATGAAAAGTTTTGCGCAGATTTTGAACGTGGAAAACCACCCCTGTTGCACACAGGTTGCTGTCGATTCTCTTTCTGGGTCTGACCTGCGTCTTTGGGAATAATCAACAGTTTCGTCAGTGCTATTACTATTATTAAGATATTTATATCTATAGAAAGGTATTAAAAGATGAAGTTCACCGTCAGCCAGAGCTCGCTCACACAAGCCATCGGCGTCGTTATGAAGGGTGTCGCTTCGGCATCCACCCTTCCCATCCTGTCGGGCGTGCTCGTCAAGGCGCAAGACGGCATCTTGGAATTCCAGACCTCTAACTACACCATCTCGATCCGTCATCGCATCGCGGCGCATGTCGAAGAAGAGGGCGAGATGGTTATCCCCTGTAAGATGCTCTCCAATATCACCAAGACCCTCCCCGATGCCCCGGTCACCTTTGAGCTGTCCGAGCGCCAGGTGCTGATTGGTTGCGAGAAGAGCTCGTTCCGCCTGAACACGCTTGATGCTAATGACTTCCCCGAGTTTCCGGCCTATGCCATCGAGAGTGCCGTGGAGCTGCCGACCGATATCTTGTCCGAGATGGTCGGCCGCGTGTGGCGCGTCACCTCGACCGACAAGGCCCGCCCCATCCTGGGCGGCGTGCACATGAAGGTCGAGAACAACACCGTTCGCCTGGTGGCGACCGATTCCTTCCGTTTGGCCGTGTGCGATACGCAGGTCGAGACCTCGACCCTCGAGGGTTCCTTTGAACTCAACGTTCCGGCTGACGCCTTTAACGACGCGCTGAACATCATGGCCAGCCAGGCGACCATCATGATCGGGGCTACCGACACCCAAGTCGTCTTCGAGGCCGGCAACACCACCTACGTGTCGCGTCGTATCGAGGGCGTGTACCCCAACTACAAGCAGCTCATCCCCGATTCGTGCGTGACGAGCGTCAAGATCGACGTCGCCGCCCTTAACGCCGCCCTCAAGCGCGTGGCTGTTATCGCGAGCGCCAACCCCGCCGTCAAGTTCGAGATCGATGTCGAGAACGGGCAGATGGGCCTGTCCTCCATCTCCAATGACCAGGACCTTGCGCAGGAGACGATCGATGTCGAGGCCGAGGGCGAGTCGGGCACCATCGCCTTCAACTACCACTACATCTTCGGCTGCCTCAATGCCCTATCCAAGGAGAAGGAGATCACGCTGGAGCTCAAGAGCTACTCGCAGGCGGGCATCTTCAAGTCCTACGACAAGATCAACTACCTGTACCTGGTCATGCCGGTCCGCATCTAGCGTTGCGCCATGACCATGTTCGCCCGCGATCTTTCCGTCGCGCACTACCGCAGCTTCGATAGCTATCGCCTTGCCCTGGACGAGGGCGTGACGATACTTGCAGGACCCAACGCGGCGGGAAAGACCAATCTCATAGAGGCGCTGCAGCTGCTGACGAGCGGCGCCTCGTTTAGGCATCCGACCGCAGCCGAGCTCGTTCATGACGGCGTGGGCTCGTGCAGGGTCGAGCTGAGGCTCGAGGGCGACGGCCGCGTGCTTGATATGGGATTGAGCGCGGAGGACGGTAAGCGCTCGTTTAGCCGCAACGGCAAGAGATGCTCTGCCGCCGGTGTGCGCGGGGTTCTGCCGAGCGTGCTGTTTTGCCCCGACCATCTGGACATGGTTAAGCGGGGCGCCAGTGTGCGCCGCGCCGCCCTCGATGACTTTGGCATGCAACTGAGCGCACGCTATGCCGATCTTGCGAGCGCCTATGGGCGCTGCGTGACCCAGCGCAACGCCTTGCTCAAGGAGACCTGGTGCTGCCGTGAGATGCTCGGCGCGTGGAACGATTCGATTGCCCGCGCGGGCGCGGCTCTGCTCGTGCACCGGTTGGCCCTGCTCGACCGGCTGGCGGGCCATGTGCGTACTGCCTACGGGCAAGTGGCGTCCGGTGAAGCCGCCAACGTGTCCTATGCGTCCACGCTGGGGGATTTGCCCCAGGTCGAGGATCGCGAAGAGCTGAAGGGCTGGGCGTACGAGCGCATGCTGGCCGCCCTTGATGAGCACGCCGGCGAGGAAATTCGCCGCGGCGTGACGTTGGTGGGGCCGCATCGCGACGAGATTGAATTTACCGTGGCGGGTCGCTCCGCCCGTTCATTTGCCAGCCAAGGACAGCAGCGAACGTTGGTACTGTCCTGGAAGGTGGCCGAGGTGGCCGTGGCTCGCGATGTTCTGGGTACTGCTCCGCTGTTGCTTCTGGACGACGTGATGAGCGAGCTCGACGGCGAGCGTCGCGGCGCTTTCCTGCGGCTGATCGGCGATGATATCCAGACGGTCATAACCACGACCAACCTGGGGTACTTTACCGATGACCTGCTTGATCGAGCCAAGGTGGTGAGCATGGGTGAGACGTGCTAATTACGAGCGCGAGAGCGAAACGGTCGCCTTCAGTGGCTTTTTGAACGCAGAGCGCCAGCGCATCCTGGCGGCTGCGACCCCTGAGCGCCGTGCGCAGATGGAGGCCGCCGAGGAGTCGCGCGCGGTCTATCGCGCGTGGAACGCGGTGTGCTCGGGCACGCGCGAGGGGCGGCATGTGACGGGCCTGCGCTACCTGCCCGAGTCCAATGAGCTGCTGGTATATCTCGACTCGCCCTCGTGGACGCAGGAAATGACGTTGTTGCGCGAGATCATCCGCGCGCGCATGGAGCGCGCCGGTGCGCATGTGGACGGCCTGGTGTTCAAAACCACCGCGCCCGGTCACATGCCGCCCGCCGCCAAGGAGCGCCTTCGCCCAGCGACGACCGAGCGCCCGCCGGCCCCACACGCCGACCTCAGCGATGCCGAGCGCACCGAGATTGAGCGCCAAGTGGCGCCCATCGAAGACCAAAAACTGCGCGAGGCCCTCGAGAACGCCATGAGAGCCAGTGCCGAGTGGGCCAAGGGCGTGCAAAGCAAAAAAGAGCCTTAAATCGCATCTGGTGGCCTTGTAGAGCCAAATACCCTCGTTCCCGAGGGTATTTTTTTACGATAAACTAGTAAGGCTGTACACATTTTCTTGACTGAAGGAGGACGTGTGGCAAACGAAAACGATTACGATGGCGGCGAGATTAAGATTCTCGAAGGTCTCGAGGCCGTTCGTAAGCGCCCGGGCATGTATATCGGCTCGACGAGCGCCAGCGGTCTGCATCACCTGGTGTGGGAGATCGTTGACAACTCTGTCGACGAGGCCATGGCCGGTTTCTGCACCGAGATCCAGGTGACGGTCCACGCCGACAACTCCATCACGGTCGTCGACAACGGGCGCGGCATCCCCGTCGACGAGCACCCTGTTAAAAAGATCCCGACGCTCGAGGTCGTCATGACGATCTTGCACGCCGGCGGTAAGTTCGATAACTCGGCCTATAAGGTCTCGGGCGGCCTGCACGGCGTGGGCATCTCCGTCGTCAACGCACTGTCCAAGCGTGTGGTCGTTCAGGTTCGTCGCGATGGCAACACCTACGAGATGGAGTTCTCGCGCGGCAAGACCGTCAAGAAGATGGAGGTCGTGGGCACCTCGGATTCGACGGGCACCACCGTCACCTTCTGGCCCGACGACGAGATCTTCGAGACCTGCATCTACGATTTCGATACGCTGCATAACCGTCTGCAGGAGACGGCGTTCCTCAATAAGAACCTCAAAATCGTGCTGACCGACGAGCGCGAAGCGACTCCCCACGTGGAGGAGTTTTGCTACGAGGGCGGCATCATCGACTTCGTCAAGTTCCTCAACGAGGGCAAGGACGTCCCCGAGGCCTTTAAGGAGCCCATCTACATCGAGGGCAAATCGGACCCGGACGCGCCTGTGGCCAAGATGGGCGAGGTCGAGGTTTCCCTGCAGTGGAATAGCGGCTACGGCGAGAACGTCATGTCGTTTGCCAACGACATCTACACCCCCGAAGGCGGCATGCACCTTGAGGGCTTCCGTACCGCGCTCACCCGCGTGATCAACGATTACGCGCGCAAGCAGAACCTGCTCAAGGAAAAAGACGCCAACCTGACCGGCGACGATGTGCGCGAGGGCCTTTCGGCCGTTATCTCGGTCAAGCTGCCCGATCCGCAGTTTGAGGGCCAGACCAAGGCAAAGCTCGGCAGCTCCTATATGCGAGCGCTCACGCTCAAGATTGTGACCGACGGCCTCGCCGATTACTTGGAGGAGCATCCCAAGCCCGCTCGCGAGATCGTCAAGAAGGCGCAGCAGGCCTGCAAGGCGCGCAATGCCGCCCGCAAGGCGCGCGAGGCGACCCGCCGCAAGAGCCTGCTCGAGACGGCGTCCCTGCCCGGTAAGCTCGCTGACTGCTCGGTGCGCGATGCCGAGCTGACCGAGCTCTTCATCGTAGAGGGCGACTCGGCAGGCGGTTCGGCCAAGGACGGCCGTCGCCGAGACATCCAGGCGATTCTGCCCCTGCGCGGCAAGATTTTGAACGTCGAACGCGTTGGTGACCATCGAGCGTTCTCGAGTGACACCATCCAGTCGCTGATTACCGCGATCGGCTGCGGCGTCACGACGAGTGCCGGCGACGGCGGCGACTTCGATATCACCAAGGCGCGCTACCACAAGATCATCATCATGACCGATGCAGACGTCGACGGTGCGCATATCCGCATCCTGCTGCTGACGTTCTTCTACAAGTACATGCGTCCGCTGATCGATGCCGGCTACGTCTATGTTGCCTGCCCGCCCATCTTTGGCATTAAGGTGCGCAACAAGATCCACTACGTGTATCCCAACGGCCGCCAGCCCGAAGACGAGATCCTGCGCGACACCATCCAGAGTCTGGGCCTGAACCCCGACGATAACGACGAGGACGGCAAGGCCAAGGACGGCAAGATCACCAAAAAGCGCAAGGGCTATACCGTCCAGCGCTACAAGGGCCTGGGCGAGATGGACCCCAAGCAGCTTGCCTCGACGACGATGGACCCCAAGACCCGCATCCTGCAGCGTGTGTCGATCGAGGACGCCGTGGTGGCGGACCGCGCCGTGCGCGAGCTGATGGGTTCCGAGGTCGGCTATCGCCGCGAGTACATCGAGAAGCATGCACATGATGCACGATTCTTAGATGCCTAACCTGTTCGGCTTTCCCAGCCACCGCACCTTCGCCCTCAATCGTCGGTCGCGTACCCAAGTACGTTTCCCTCCTCTTTCGGGCGAATCTGCGGCACCTGGAAAAGCCGTCTCCGTGGTAGGGAACTAATTAGACCACGCAAACCATGAGGAGGTAACGTGGCAGACGATATCAACAATAACGAGGGTATGGACGAGGCCGGCGATGCCGGTATGCCCGACGATCTGAAGCGCCTGCTTGCCCGTGCTGAGCAGGGCGAGGACGGCGACCCGGACGCCTATAACCCCGATGCCGATGATGATGAGGAAGAAGACGACGCCGAGCTCGAGGAGAGCTTTGGCGAAGTCGACCGTGGCGCCTCGGCCGGCGAGGATATCAACGGCGGCCAGCTCCAGATTTCGGAGTTTGGCCGCGAGATGAAGCAGTCGTTCATCGAGTATTCGATGTCGGTCATCACGGCGCGCGCCCTGCCGGACGTGCGCGACGGCTTAAAGCCGGTGCACCGCCGCATCCTGTACGCGATGAACGAGAGCGGCATCTACCCCAACCGCCCGCACAAGAAGTCAGCTTGGACGGTCGGCGAAGTTATCGGTAAGTACCACCCGCATGGCGATTCCGCGGTCTACGAGGCCATGGTCCGCCTGGCGCAGTGGTTCTCCATGCGCACGCCGCTCATCGACGGTCACGGTAACTTCGGTAACATCGACGGCGACGGCGCGGCGGCCATGCGTTACACCGAGAGCCGCTTGGCAAAGCCCGCCATGGAACTGCTGCGTGACTTGCAGAAGGATACCGTCGACTGGCAGCCCAACTACGACGAATCGCTCGCCGAGCCCGTGGCGCTGCCTGCGCGCTTCCCCAACCTGCTGGTCAACGGCAGCCAGGGCATCGCCGTCGGCATGGCCACCAACATCGCTCCGCATAACCTCACCGAGGCGATCGAGGCCACCTGCTACCTGATCGACAACCCCGACGCCACCGTCGACGAGCTCATGCAGATCATGCCCGGTCCGGACTTCCCCACCGGCGCCATCATCATGGGCAGCGCCGGCATTAAGCAGAGCTACGAGACCGGCCGCGGCTCCATTACCGTGCGTGCCAAGGCACACGTGGAGTCCACCAAGACCGGCCGCAGCCGCCTGGTCTTTACCGAGATTCCCTACATGGTCAACAAGGGCACCCTGCAGGAGAAGATCGCCCAGCTCGTCAACGACAAGCGCATCGAGGGCATCTCGGATATGCGCGATGAGTCCAACCAGAAGGGCATCCGTCTGGTCATCGAGCTCAAGAAGGGCGTCATTCCGCAGGTCGTGCTCAACAATCTGTATAAGTACACCTCGCTGCAGACGACCTTTGGCGCCAACAACCTGGCACTCGTCAACGGCGTTCCCAAATGCCTGAGCCTGCGCGAGATGCTGCAGCACTACATCGACCACCAGGTCGACGTCGTCACCCGCCGCACCCGCTTCGACCTTAAGAAGGCCCAGGCCCGCGCGCATATCCTCGAGGGCTACCTGATGGCCCTTGACCATATCGACGAGGTCATCAGCATCATCCGCTCCTCGCAGACCGACTCCGAGGCCAGCAGCCGACTGATCGAACGCTTTGGCTTTACGCCCGAGCAGACCACGGCCATCCTCGAGATGAAGCTGCGCCGCCTGACCGGCCTGGAGCGCGACAAGATCCAAGAAGAGTTGGACGGCCTGCGCCGCGCCATCGCCTACTACGAGGACCTGCTGGCGCACGAGGAGAAGATTCTGGGCGTCATCAAGGAAGAGATGCGCGAGATCTCCAAGAAGTTTGGCGACAAGCGCCGCACCGAGATCAGCCAGGTTGAGAAGGACTTGGACGTCGAGGACCTCATTGCCGACGAGGATATGGTCGTGACCATCACCCACACCGGCTACGTTAAGCGTATCCCGGTGGCTGCCTACCGTGCCCAGAAGCGCGGTGGCAAGGGCGTGTCGGGCGTCAACCTCAAAGAGGACGATGTTATCGACGAGATGTTCATCGCGTCCACGCACGAGTATGTGCTGTTCTTCTCGAGCAAGGGCAAGGTCTATCGCCTGAAGGTGCACGAGCTGCCGGTGGGTACGCGCCAGGCGCGCGGTACCGCGATCGTCAACCTGCTGCCCTTCGAGGAGGGCGAGAAGATCGCGAGCGTCATCAGCTGCCGCGAGTTCCCGGCCGACGAGTACCTGATGTTTGCCACCAAGAGCGGCATGGTCAAGAAGACCGTGATGAGCGCTTACGATCGTAGCCGCCGTGATGGCCTGATCGCTATCAACCTGCGCGACGACGACGCACTGCTGAACGTGCGCCGCGTGCGCGAGGGTGACAAGATTATCCTAGCCACCACCGCGGGCAAGGCGATCATGTTCTCCGAGGAGCAGGTGCGCGCCACCGGCCGCGATACCAGCGGCGTTCGCGGTATCGGTATGAAGGACGGCGTGAGCGTTCTGGGCATGGAAGTCACTAACGGCAACGGCGATCTGTTCGTCATCACCGAGCGCGGCTACGGCAAGCGCACGCCGGTCGCGGACTACCCAGAGCAGAATCGCGGCGGCCAGGGCGTCTACACCATCCAAATGACCGAGCGCAAGGGCAACCTCGCGGCCATGAAGACGGTGGGCCCGCAGCACGAGCTGTTCATCGTGACGGAGGGTGCGACGGTCATTCGCGTCAAGACCGACGAGATCAGCCAGACCGGCCGCGCCACCCAGGGCGTCAAGATGATGACCGTCGACGACAACGACCGCGTATGCGCCGTAGCCCGCATGACGGCAGCCAAAGAGAAGCCCGAAGGCGAAGCAACAGAAGACGGTTCTGCCCCCGAAGAAGCCCCAGTCGATCTAGGCGATGGCAACGACATGCCAGAAGATCTCCTAGACGAGTAAGAGGCTCTAGCTGGTAAAAATCATCAGACCCCATATATCGGCGGTCGGCGCACTGCGCGCCGACCGCTTTTTTGAAAACCTTGGGACCCCATGGTCGCTGGGCTGGCGAGATGGTTTTGGTTTGTCGCGAGTTCCGCACGCAAAGAAGGCCACTTAATGTGGCCTTCGTCTTGCGCAGGACTGTCCGAGCAGCAAACCAAAACCATCTCGCCAGCCCAGCGACCACCCCTCCCAAAGATTTTCAAAAAAGTTGTTGACGCGCGCGTAACGACTCGTCTAATATATCCCTTGCGCGATGGACCTGTAGCTCAGTTGGTTAGAGCGTCCGGCTGATAACCGGGAGGTCACAAGTTCGAATCTTGTCAGGTCCACCACTTTCTTTCGCAATAAACACCCCAGCGAGAGCCGAGTCGCCGCTGGGGTGTTTATTACTGTCTCCGTGGGGGTTTAGCTCAGCTGGGAGAGCGCGGGCTTTGCAAGCCTGAGGTCAGGGGTTCGATCCCCCTAACCTCCACCATGATGGACCTGTAGCTCAGTTGGTTAGAGCGTCCGGCTGATAACCGGGAGGTCACAAGTTCGAATCTTGTCAGGTCCACCATCAAAACTGTGAAGAGCCCTGGGGCATTGCCTTGGGGCTTTTTTCTTGTCTGCGATAAATCTCATTTTGGTTTTGTGTGCTGTGCGAAAGATTGGGTAGTATAGCTATTCAATGCGGTGGAGCTGCCGCGTGTTAACCGCTACGTACCGGAGGTGTTCCATGGTTCGTGTCGACATAGAGACCATCGTCATGGCCGCCGGTCCCGTGCCATCGCTTATCGTGCTTCGCGAGCGCTGCAGCAAATCGGACTCGCCCGCGCCGCTGCGTTCCCTTTCCATTCAGACTGGTTCGTTTGAAGCCGCTGCCATCAGCCGCGGCATCGATAGCGGCCGCGCCGAGCGCCCGATTACCCATGACCTGTTGCTCGATACTGTTGGCGCCCTGGGCGCCAAGCTCGAGCGCATCGAGATCGTTCGCGCCGAGCCGCCGGTGTTCTACGCGACGATCGTCGTACTGGCCGATGGTGACGAGCGCAAGATCGACGCCCGCCCCAGTGATGCCATTGCCCTTGCCGTGCGCAGCAATGCCCCCATGTTTGTGGAGGACGACATCATGAATCGCCTGGGCACTGTTTCTACCCACGCCGAGGAAGTCGACGACGAGCAGGAGTTCGAGAAGTTCGACGAGTTCGTCCATACGCTCTCCCCCGATGACTTCTAAATGCGGGGCGTCCAGGTTGCGGAGCGTTCGCTGATGGCCGGCGGGATGTCGGCTGAAGCGGCTGCAATCGCCCGCGAGGCCCAGATGCGCTCGGAGGCTTCTGAGGCGGCTCGCATTGCCTATGTGACGCAGGCCCGCACGCTTCGTGAACGCCGCAGCTCGTTTATCAAGATGGTTGTCATCTCCGCCCTTGTCGCGGCAATCTGCTCGCGCCTTCGTGGTACAGTTGGTGCGCTTGGGTTTTCGATCTCTACGGGCCTGGTGATTTGGGGCGTGGTCGATGCGGTCATGCTGACCAGCCAGATCAAGGTGCTCGACAAGCGCGCGTCGGACATGACGCGCGCCCGCGATGCCGCCGCTAAGATCGCCGCCGAGGCGCAAGAACTGTAACGACGCCAGACTCGATGGGAAGGTCTAAAGATGGCACAGGATATGCAGGACGCCGGTAACGTCTCCGCCGAGCTCGACGCCATGGTGTGCGATCTAATCGGCGCGTTCTTGGATGACCTTGCCGCCGGTGAAAACCCCGGCGTGGTCGTGGCAATTGAGGACGCCGCTTCCAACCGTTATCTGGCGGCGCTCGATGAGGATGGCGAAGAGGCGTGCCTCGAGGCGGCCACCAACTTTATCTCCGAGCACAAGATGGGTCTTAAGGACGAGGGCCTGGGCCGTATCGCCCGCTATGCCATCGGCTATACCGGCTGCGTCGAGATTGACGGCGGCTACCATGACGCTCTGCTCGTGAGCTTTTTTGAGACGACGCTCGAGAGCGGTTTTTCGGCATATGTACTGTATGAGGGCATGGGCGCCGGCGATGGTTTTATGTGGAGCGACCCTGAACCTGCAGGTGAGGAAACCCCTCTCATCTAAAATCGCTAAAATAAACGAGTTTTCGGTAAAAGGCTCAATATTCCCGCCGAGCGTTGTATCGCTGGGCGGGTCGCATACGCGTGCCGTTTGTATATGGATAGAAGATAGGGGAACTACATGCGCGTAGACAATCTGAGGAACATCGCCATCATCGCTCACGTCGACCACGGCAAGACGACGATGGTCGACAAGCTCCTGCGTGCCACGGACGCCTTCCGTGCCAACCAGCAGGTCGAGGACCGCGTCCTGGATTCCAACGACCAGGAGCGCGAGCGCGGCATTACGATTCTCGCCAAGAACATCTCTATCGAGTACAAGGACGTTAAGATCAACGTCATCGATACCCCGGGCCACGCCGACTTTGGCGGCGAGGTCGAGCGCGTGCTGCGTATGGCCGACGGCGCCCTGCTGCTGGTCGACGCTTTTGAGGGCCCCATGCCCCAGACCCGCTTCGTGCTGCGTCACGCTATCGACACCGGCCTTAAGATCATGATCGTCATCAACAAGATCGATCGTCCGGGCGCCAACCCCGAGAAGGCCTACAACGACTGCCTGGACCTCATGGCCGACCTGGGCGCAACCGACGACCAGCTCGAGTTCGCCATGGAGCACGTGGTCTACGCCAGCGCCATGAATGGCTTTGCTCGCCTTGACCCCAACGACGGCAACATGGACATGTATCCGCTGCTCGATATGATCATCGACGACATGCCCGCGCCCGAGGTTGACGAGAACGCCCCGCTGGCCATGCAGTGCGTGACCATTGACCACTCCAACTTCGTTGGCCGTATCGGCATCGGTCGCGTGTACTCCGGCACCATCCACCAGGGCGACCAGATTTTGGTTGTGAAGAACGACGGCTCCAGCGCCACCGCTACCGTCAAACAGCTCTTTACCTTCGACTACCTGGGCCGCACCGAGTGCCAGGAAGTCGGCGCCGGCGACATCGCTGCCGTCGTGGGCATCGACCGCACCGATATCGGCGATGTCTACACCGATCCCGAGAACCCCGTTGAGCTCGAGCCCATCGAGATCGACCCGCCGACCATGTCCATCGTCTTTGAGGCGTCGACCTCCCCGCTCGTCGGTCGCGACGGCGACATCGTGGGCGCCCGTCAGCTCAAGGAGCGCCTGTTCAACGAGGCCGAGAACAACGTGACCATGAAGATCGAGGAGCTCGAGGACAAGAGCGGCGTCGAGGTCTCGGGCCGCGGCATTCTGCACCTATCCGTTCTGATGGAGTCCATGCGCCGCGAGGGCTTTGAGTTCCAGGTCGGCCGTCCCCGCGTTCTGTTTAAGAAGGACGAGAACGGCAACAAGATGGAGCCTGTCGAGCAGGCCGTCGTCGAGTGCCCGGACGAGTACTCGGGCAAGGTCGTTGAGGTCTTCGGCACCTCCGGCGGCATCATGACGAGCATGGATACCTCGGGCATCGTGACGCACCTCGAGTTTAAGATCCCGACCCGCGGCATCATGGGTCTTAAGAACCGCATCATGAACGTCACTCACGGCGAGGGCGTGTTCTACCACACCTTCCTGGAGTACGGTCCCTATGCCGGCGAGATCGGCAACCGCCAGAACGGCGCCATGATCTCCATGACCACCGAGAAGGCCGTTGCCTACGCTCTGGGCACGCTGCAGGAGCGCGGCCAGCTGTTTGTTGAGCCGGGCACCGAATGCTACGAGGGCATGATCGTGGGCGAGCGCAGCAAGGCCGGCGACATGGTCGTCAACATCGCCCGTACCAAGAACCTGGGCAACCAGCGCTCCTCGACCTCCGATATCTCCGTCCAGCTGGTGCCGCCTCGCACCTTCTCGCTGGAGGAGGCGCTGGAGTACATCGCCGACGACGAGCTGGTCGAGATTACCCCCAAGAACATCCGCCTGCGCAAGCGCCTGCTCAACGCCACCGACCGCAAGAAGGCCGCCGTCCGCGCCGGCCAGGTCAACAAATAAGCGCTGGACTTTATAGCGTCTAACAAGAAAGGGCGTCGACCGCGATGGTCGGCGCCCTTTTTGGTGCAAGGGGGACGGGTTAGTTTGCACCACAGCTGGGGCGACTATCCCTCCGATTGGCTTCCCAGTCAAAGTAAAGTTGTTTAAACATATACATAATTCCACTGAATATAGCCGGTATGATGCAAAACTGTTAACAGATAAATATCAACTGGTATTAAATTAAAAGACCTATTGACCTGCGGTTTACATGATTGGTATCTATATATTATTTTATGCATTGTGGCATAGACGAACCGTCTTAGAAGGTGCTCCCCAATGGGTTCTTGCAATGCGCTAGGTAGGTTCTCGTTGATGTTGGGGCTTGTGCTCGATCCGACGATTCGCCGTATTCCACACTGTGTTGTAGGAATTAGGGGACAACTATGGACGTACACCGCTCACGGTCGCTGGGTATGGCGGCTCTGATTTTCATTTTGATTAGCCTCACCGCCGCAGTATTTCACGGCGCAGCCCCCGTGCGCGCCGAGGATGTGACGACGCCGACGCCGATTGAGATCAACGGCGATACGGCAACGGTTGAGGTCAAGCTGTATACCGATGAGAACCATAATAAGCCTTTGGGTGATACTGCCGTAACGTCTACTTCGAAGCTCTACGGAGCTTTTTCGGCACAATTTAAAAGCGGTAAGGCGCCTTCGTCTGGGAACAACATCGCTGTCTATGAGCTGCCAGGCACCATCGTCGTTGATGACGCAGGTGGCAACCTCATGGAGGGTCCGGAATCTTCTGCCGCCCAAGCTGGCACGTGGAAGATCGAAGGTAATAAGGTTGTCTTTACGTTTGACAAGGGCTGGCTTGAACGGAATCCTGCGAACATTCATGTCGCGGCAAACTTCTCGTTCCAGCTTAAAAACAAGAATGTCGGTTCTGGTAGCAACGCATCTGTCGTGTTTCCTGGTGCGGGAACGATCAATATCCCTACCAAAGACGGCAAAGTCACAGGGACGAAGTCGGGGACCTTCTTCCAGGGAGTAGATGGCGTGGCCAAGGTTACCTGGACCGTTAAACTCACCGTCGAGTCGTATGCCACGAATGTCAAGTTAACCGACGCGCTGGGCGACAACTTCAACTTTGTGATAGGCAGCTTCGCACTCGACGGCACGAAGCTCGAACCCCAGCCGAAGATCGACAGCCAGGTCGCGTCCCTCGACAGCCTGGGCAATCTTTCCCAAGGCGACCACACGATCACGTACGAAACGGAGCTGAAGAGCGGCGTTTCGGCAAACAGCGGCGATTTGATCAAAGCTGACAATACGGCAATGTGGAATTGGGCTGGTTCAACCGACGGCGACAACAAAACAGCTACGGCTGAGCCTGTTACATTCGGCTAAGACATGATTGACAAGTCCAACGGATCGGGCACACCGTCGGACATCAAGTGGACGGTCAGACTCAACCAAGGCAAGCTCAAGGCCGACATGAGTGGCTACGTGTTCACCGATTATCTGGACGGAAAACAGACGTATACGGGCAACTACTTTACGGTTTACAAAGGCGACTCGGAGGCGAGCGGAATCGAGATTGAGAAAGGCAACCTTGACCCAAAGGAACAATCCTTTTCCTATAAGTTCCGGGATAACCTTGAGGATAAGTACGCCACCTACTGCATCGTTTATCACACAAAGATGAACGACACGAGCTCGTACGACACCGTGCGTAACAACGCGACCATCGAGCGTGAAGGCTCCGTTTCCGGTACCGATGAAGGCAGTTTCACGCCGCAGCTGACGGGTGTTGTGCCGATCACCAAGAGGCTCGTGAGATCCAATGAGGCGGCGACGACGGGCAGGGCGACATGGGAGACGAAGGTCGCGCTGAAGGCGATCGTCAATGCGGTCCATCCAGACGAGGTGACGGTGAAGGACACGTTTCAGTCGGCATGGTCGCAGAAACTTGGTGTCGACGAAAGCTCCATTACCATTAAAATCGGCGATACCGTGCTGGAACGGGGCGCCGACTGGAATCCAACGGCTAGCTTTCCGGGTAATGAAACAAAGGAAAACTACGACCTCAAAATCATCGTTACCAACAAAGTGAAAGACGCCCTCGAGAAAGAGGACTACGCCGTTATCACCTACGACACCACATCAGAAGCGCTGTCGGGCTGGTACTCAAACTTTGCGTCGGTCAGCGCGCCGGGCCTGAAATTAAAGTGGTCGTTCACCGAACCCGTCAAGTACGTTGTCAACCGAGAAACGAAGCCCGCGGTCGAGAAGCCGGAAGCGGAGTCGAAGATGTCTTGGGTTGAGAACTTCGATTGGCATACCGTTGACGGCTCGGATGAGAAGGGCGCCTGGATCGTCGACTGGACGGTGTATGCAAACCGCCAAAAGGGCAATAAGGGCGCAAATGGCGAGTTCGAATACTTTGGAGCTGGAAAGCTGGGCGGGAAACCGGTGAATATCGTTGATAGCCTTCCGGATGGTATGAGCTATGTTGCGAATTCCGCAAAGTTCACGCTCGTGCAGAATCCCTACGAAGAGCATACGGGGCTTGGTCGCGGAAGTGAGGCCAAGACGGTCGTTGATAATCAACAGCTTGCCACCGACAACGTCAGCAGCGCCGGCAATACGGTCACTTTCTCCATCCCCACAACTGGGCTTGGCGACTATGCCGGCTATGCGAAGCTCACATACAAAACAGCGGTCAAGCGCAGCGAGCTCGATGTCTCTAAGAATGAGGTGAAGTTCACCAACTCGGCAAGCGCCGAGTCGGGAGACAAGAAATTCGATACCGGTAGCGGCACCGTCACCATCAAGAACAACGTCATCAAAAAGACTGGTGAGCAAGTCAGTAATAGCAACCGTATTAAGTACACCATTCTTGTTAACGAGTCTGGCGTTGCCCTTAAGAATGGCACTGACTTCCTCGAGCTCGTGGACACCATGGATGCCGAGTGCACGCTGGTGCCGTCGACGCTTAAGGTCTATGAGTGCGTGAACGGTGCCTGGTCACCGCTGACTGATAAGGACTATTCGTCGAAGATGGAACAAGTCAAGGATGAATCTGGCTCGCGTACGAAGTTGACTCTTGAGGTGCCCGACGAGAAATACCTCAAGGTCGAGTACGAAGTTATCCCGACCGGAAACCCCGGTGAAGAGGTGTCTCTTTCCAATACCGCCGAGCTTACGGGTGTGACGGAAGGCTCGGCGATCGACGAGCAAAAATGGACCATCCAGAGCGCTTCTGCCAGTGCGGGCGGCAACGGCTACGATATCACGATGACCAAATACGATGCGCAGCAGGTCGGTGCTACGCTCAAAGGGGCGGAGTTCACGCTCTACAGCGTGAATATGGACCAGGTTGCGGATGACGGAAATGTAGAGAACGCCAGAACGCCGTTTTACGAGACCGCGACCGACGACAACGGCAAAATCTCGTTCGGCACAAGCGACAAGAAGATGAGTAATTGCGTGCTCTACCAGCTCGTGGAGACCAAGGCGCCTGTTGGCTATGCCAAGGCCGATCCCACGTGGATCATGCTCAAGGGCAGCGCGAGCGAAGAGGATTATCAGGCTGCGCTAACTAAGGCAAAGGACATCGTCGACGGTGCGGAGATCATCGACGATACAAAGAAGGACGAGATCTGGATCTACGACAATCGCCTAACGGGCTCTGCGGTTATTAAAGCAAAGAAAGTGCTTGAAGGTGGCACCTTCAAGGCGGGACAGTTCTCGTTCGAGCTCAAGGATGCCGAGGGCAGGGTGCTCCAGACGGTGACCAACGACGCCGGGGGCAATGTCTCTTTCAACGTCGACTACAACAAGGCTGATACCTACACATACACCATCTCCGAGGTCGTCCCCGATGGCGCCGAGAACAACGTCAAGGACCACATCACCTACGACACAGTCGGGCACAATGTCACGGTTAACGTGACTATCGACAATAAAAGTGAGCAGCTCGACACCGTCGTCACGTATGGCGATGACTCCCAGGTGCCGCCGACTTTTATCAACAAGTATTCGACCACGCTTCCTGAGGCGGGCGGGGCTGGCTTGACTATGACGTATCTGGCTGGCGCTTCGCTGTTGTGTTTTGCCGCGACGTGGATGCATGCTCGTCGCCATCGCGATCAAGATCGAGGTGGTGGCCGTGAGTAGGCTTAACCGCCGCTTGTTGGCTGCCGCGACGACAATCATGGTCGCTATTCTGTCTTTCGCGATTGCCCCTGGGACGGCTCATGCTGCCGATACCGGTGCCATCACGGTGGACGGTACGGTTGCGACGCGGTATGACGCGTACCAGCTCTTTTCGGCGACCGTTGTCGACGATGCTGGCCAAAAAATTGCAACTGACGTAACGTGGGCGAATGACACGGTTCGTCAAACTGCTCTTTCGGTGCTACATGATGCGGGGCTCGATAGCTCGACATCGACGGCGCAAGAGGCTGCCGAATGGATGAATGCCGACGGGCACATGACGACCGCGCTGACGGCAAAACTTGCCCGCGCAATTGTCAAAGCAGGCGCCGTGTCCGTGGCCCTTAACGCGGGCACGACGGCCGAGCTGCCCTGTGGCTACTGGCTCATCGTCGCCGACGACGACGCCATCGCCCAAGGCGAGGTCGGCACCGCGCCGATCGTGGCACTGGTCGGCGGCAGCGCCGTCGCCGTCAAGCCCAAGGCGGCGACCCCCAAGGTGGCCAAACACGTGCTGGAGGACAGCACCGCCGCCTGGCAGAAGGCCGCCGACGCCACGGTCGGCGACGACCTGTACTGGCGCCTCTCGGCCGCGGTCCCGGCGGGGCTCACCGCCTACGACACCTACACGGTGCAGTTCGTCGACACCATGAGCGCGGGGCTCGACCCCTCCAAGGCGGCCGCGAGCATGCGCGTGTACGTGGCGGCGGGCGCGGACGGCGGCTTTGACGCCGTCACATGTGAGGGCGGTAACGCCAACTCGACGCTGGCTAAAGGGTGGACGGACATTACTTCACAGTGCAGGGTCTCGGTCGAGGGCAATGCCTTCACCGTGCGCACCGGCGACCTGGTCGCCGCGCTCGGCGGGGCCGACGCCTTCGCCGCGGGCGCCCGCGTGGTTGCTGTCTACAATGCGCCGTTGGGGGCCAACTGCAATCGAGGCGCCACCAAGGGCAACCCCAACGAGGTCTACCTGCTTTACCCGCGCTCTCCTCTCGCCGACCAGTCCGGTGACGCCGGCTTCACCCGCACGCCGAGCGATGACGCGTGCGCCTATACCTGGGGACTCAGTCTGATCAAGCGCTCAAGCTCGGACGATAAGCCGCTCGCGGGCGCCAAGCTGCGCATCATCGA
The DNA here is from genome assembly GCA_959599095.1 of uncultured Collinsella sp. Classification (GTDB taxonomy): domain Bacteria; phylum Actinomycetota; class Coriobacteriia; order Coriobacteriales; family Coriobacteriaceae; genus Collinsella. Next base: position 52,513 of record CAUGGC010000015.1, read on the forward strand.
TGACCGCGGCCGCATCCTAACGACTGACGGCTCGTGGTCGACGGATGTTGACGCGTGCGTCACCACGGGCTCGGACGGCCATGTGGAATTGACCGGTGTGGACGCGGGCGTCTATACCGTCGAAGAGGTCGCGGCACCCAAGGGCTACACCGCCTTTGAGGGCAAACGTACGGTGACGGTTGCGGCCGAGGGTCTGGACGTTAAACAGGTGACGGCCGCGAAGCCCAAGGTGACTGTATCGGTCGAAAGCCCTCTGCGGGTTGACGCAGCCGATGCCGGGACGGGTTCGATTGAACTGTCGGTGCTCAACACCCCAAGCAAAGAAGTAAGTCGAGGCTTTATGCCCTCGACGGGAGATAGAACGTTGGTGCTGGTGGCGGCTTTGGCTGCCATCGGAGTGGCGGCTATTGTCGCCGCGCTCGTCATCAAGCGGGGAGGAGGTCGCCGTGAAAAATAATTGCCCCATTACAGTCTGAAGTGGGCCACCGATAAATTTCGATGGCGAGCATTCGGC
>CAUGGC010000016.1 GCA_959599095.1 uncultured Collinsella sp.
CGAGCGGGGGCTCCTGTCTTTTTAGTGCCCTCGGATTGGGTCATAGTGTCTGTCTGCGCCAAAACATCGGCGTTGCCGTGGTAGTCATTGGGGACGTTCTTAAACGACTAGTCATTCAAGAACGCCCCCAATGACTACCCGCAGAATGAGCGTGGCCGGCAGCCGGGCGGCACCGGTCCGCGTGGCGGCGTATAATCGGCGGCAGATGACTTGGACGTTAGGAAACCATGACCGATAGCATGCAGCAGATGGCGCTCGACACGCTCGGCGCCTATTTTGGCTACACCTCGTTTCGCCCGGGACAGGATCGCATGGTCGATGCGATCCTTGCCGGTCGCGACGCGCTGGGCGTTATGCCCACGGGTGCCGGCAAGTCCATTTGCTACCAGGTGCCCGCACTCATGCTGCCCGGTATCACCTTTGTGGTGAGTCCGCTGCTGTCGCTTATGGAGGACCAGACCCGTGCGTTGCTCGCGGCGGGCGCGCGACCCAGCTATCTCAACTCCAGCCTTACGCCGGCTCAGCAAAATACCGTGCTCAAGCGTGCTCGTGAGGGGCGCTACCAGCTTATGTACGTGGCGCCCGAGCGCTTGCTCGAGCCGCGCTTTTTAGCCTTTGCGCAGGAGGCCGCGGCGGACGGCGGCATTGGCGTGCCACTCGTGGCCATTGACGAGGCCCACTGCGTAAGTCAGTGGGGCCAGGATTTCCGCCCCGCCTACCTGCAGATTCGCGAGTTCATCGATTCCCTGCCGCAGCGACCCATCGTGGCGGCCTTTACCGCTACGGCGACCGAGCGTGTGCGTGCGGACATTCAGCAGATGCTCGGCCTGCAAAATCCCGCGACGGTGGTGACGGGCTTCGATCGCAAGAACCTCTACTTTGGCTGCGAGGAGATGGGCGACAAGGCCAAGGCCGCGTGGGTGCGCGACTATGTGATCGCGCATTCGGGCGAGAGCGGCATCGTGTATTGTTCGACTCGCAAGACGGTCGATGCACTGGCGGGTGAGCTTGCCGAGGCGCTGGGCCCCAGCGGCATTCGCGTTGGCCGCTACCATGCCGGCATGGGCAACGACGCCCGTCGTCAAAGCCAGCGCGCCTTTATCGACGACGATATCCAGGTGATGGTTGCCACCAACGCCTTTGGCATGGGCATCGACAAGCCCAACGTGCGCTACGTGATCCACAACAACGTGCCCGAGAGCATCGAGGCCTACTACCAGGAGGCGGGTCGCGCCGGCCGCGATGGCGACCCGGCCAGCTGCCATTTGCTGTGGAACGGCAACGATTTTCGCATGCGTCGCTTTCTGATCGACCGCGGCGATGCGGCCGACGAGGCGCTCGACGACGAGCAGTGCGCGTGGGCGCTCCAGAATCGATATCGTCTGCTCAGCCAGATGGAGGGCTACTGCAATACCACCGGCTGCCTGCGCGAATACATGCTGCGTTACTTTGGCGACGAGGCCGCGGCCGAGCATGCGGCTGCGGCTGGTGCGGGCGCCACCGCCACGGACGAGGCCGAGGGCTGCGGCAACTGCAGCAACTGCCTCACGCAGTTCGAGGTCGAGGACGTCACCGATATGGCCCGCGCCGCCGTGCGCTATGTGGCCACGCGACCCATGCGCTTTGGCAAGTCGCTCATCGCCGACGTGCTTCACGGCGGCAACACCGAGCGCATTCGCCAGATGCATCTGGACGAGGATCACGGCTACGGTGAGCTGTCGAGCGAATCGGTCGGGCGCATCAAGGACGTCATCGGCCAGCTGTGCGGCCGCGGTTATCTGGCTACCTCGCAGGGGCAGTACCCGGTCGTGGGGCTGGGCCCGCGCGCCGGCGAGGTCGAGGACGAGGCGTTTGCCTTTACCGTTAAGCGTCGCGCGTCCAAGCGCAAGACCTCGGCCCGCGCCCGCCGTGCGGTGGATCTGCTGCGCGAGGAGGCCGATCTGGATCAGCGCCCGCGCGTGGGTGACGATGCCGAGCTGTTCGAGCGCCTGCGTGCCCTGCGCAAGGAGATTTCGACCGAGCTGGAGATGGCGCCGTACATGGTCTTTTCCGACAAGGCCCTGCGGGGTCTGTGCCGCCTGCGCCCGCAGACGCGCGACGAGCTTATCCAGGTCAACGGCATCGGCGAGAAAAAGGCCGACGCCTTTGGCGAGCAGTTTATGGCGGCGATTGAAGAGTTTGAGTCCGAGCATGCACGGAATGGAGCATAACGATGACATCCGACGATAAAACCGGCCGCGCTGGCGTGTCCGCCGTGCCGCTGTACCAGCAGGTAATGGATGACCTAAAAGGCGAGATCGCGCGTGGCGTGTACGCATCCGGCTCGCGCATTCCTTCCGAGATGGAGCTCGCGAAGTACTACGGCGTGGGACGCATCACCGTGCGCCGCGCCATCGAGGAGCTGTCGCGCGCGGGATATCTCAACCGCCAGCAGGGGAGGGGCACGTTTGTGTGCGCGCCCAAGCTCAAGCGCAAGATTGTCCAGAAGGGTGACGTTCAGAGCTTTTCCGAGGGTTGCGCTGCCAACGACATGGTGGCCGGAGCACGTCTGGTGTCGCGCACGGTGGTTGCGGCGACGCGCGAGGACGCGGCGTTTTTTGGGGTGGAACCTGGCTGCGAGCTCATCGTTGTCGAGCGCGTGCGCACGGCAGACGGCGTGCCCGTCATGCTCGAGAACAACGCCTTTGTGCTGGCCGACCATCCCTATCTGCAGACGCTTGCCGACAAGGACCTCACGGACAATTCCATCTTTGCACTCGTTGCCGAGCATTCGGGCCGCGCGCCGCTCAAGTCCGACCCCTGTATTGTGGAGATTGCGCTTGCCGATGCTCAGTCGGCCTCGCTGTTGGAGGTGCCGGTCGGCGAGCCGCTCTTCTATATGGAGGCATACTTTACCGATGAGGACGAGCGGCCCCTGCTGCTCGGACGCCAAAAGATCGTGGGCTCGCGCTACGTGTTCGACATCTAATATCCATAGATAGAACAATATAGAACAAGTTTGGTGAAATGACTTCACGGGCGTCATCGTGCGTGTTATAAATAGAACAACATAGAACGACCGCAGGTACGAGCTGTCGTCGTTCAAAACCGCCACACAAGGAGGGGCATCATCATGAACGCACACGATCTGATTCAGGAAATTATCGAGCGCAAGGGCAAGATTGAGAACGTCTTTTGGATCGCCTGCGGTGGTTCGATGATCGACCTGATGCCGGCCAACGAGCTGCTCAAGCGCGAAGCAACCACGTTTACCTCGACGGTCTACACGGCACGCGAATTTTGCCTGATGGCCCCCAAGAGTCTAGGGCCGAAGTCGCTCGTCGTCGCCTGCAGCCACAGCGGCAACACGCAGGAGGTCGTCGACGGTTGTGAGATGGCGCTGGCAGCCGGCGCCGAGGTCGTGGCCATGACCGACTGCGAGGGCTCCAAGATCGATAACGGCAAGTGGACCACCTGGGTCTACCCCTGGGGCGAAGGCGTGCCGCAGGCCGAGGTTCCGCAAGGCATCGGCGTCCTGATGGCTGCCGAGCTGCTCGACCAGCAGGAGGGTTACGAGGCGCTCGCCGATATGTACGCCGGCCTTAAGCAGATGGGTGCGCTGTTGCCCGCTGCCCGCGAGAAGGTCAATGCCGAGCTGGGCGATCGCTTTGCCGAGCTCTGCCAGCAGCACGAGTTCTTCTACATCCTGGGATCCGGCCCCAACTTTAGCCAGACCTACGCCATGGCCATCTGCTCGCTCATGGAGATGCAGTGGCAGCACTGCTGCTACATCCACTCCGGCGAGTACTTCCACGGCCCGTTCGAAGCCACCGAGCCCGGCGTGTTCTACTTTGTACAGCTCGGATCGGGCGAGTGCCGCCCCATGGAGGAGCGCGCGCTGGCGTTCCTCAACACGCACACCGATACGGTCATGGTGCTCGACGCACTCGAGTACGGCGTGGGCGACGTGCCTGCCAGCGTGCGTTCGTACCTGGAGCCGATCTTCTTCTACAACATGAGCTGCGAGCTGCGCGCCGCCCGCGGCAAGGTGTTCGACCACAGCCCCGAGGTTCGTCGCTACATGGGCATCGAGCAGTACTAGGTAACGGGAATTATCTTTTTTGACGGGGTCTGCGCTGCGCGCGGGCCCCGTTTTGCGTTGTGGCGGCCGGATTCGTGTCTGCGCGAAAACGAAGGTGAATACTTTTCCGCGAAGTGAACGACCTATTTTGGAACCCCGAAGCATCCACACTTTTTGACGCCAAAACTGCAGGAAAAACCTTACGAAACCGCAGGAAACGGCGTCTGAAAAGTGTCGATGCTTCGGGGGCTCGTTTTTGCTCGTTCACTTCGCGGAAAAGTATTCACCTTCGATTCGTAAGGGCGCTGCGTGAGTCAAAAAAGCGGGCCGTGCCGGGGATTTCCGGCGCGGCCCGCTTAGTATCGCGCTTAGATTCGCAAGGTTGCGGCAGCCAGCGGCCTACTTTGCGTCGTAGGCCTCGGTGTCCCACCAGTCGAGCTGGGCGATGTTGTCGTGGATGTGCTGGCAGCTCTTGTGAAAGCCCTCGAGCTCGTACTCGGACAGGTCGAGCGTGTAGACCTCCTCGACGCCCTCGGCACCGATCACGCACGGCAGGGAGGTAAAGATACCCTCCTCGCCATACTGGCCGGTCATGAGCGTGGAAGCGGAAAGCACGGCGTGCTCGTTGTGCAGCACGGCGGCGCAGACGCGCGCGGCGGAGTTGGCGACGGCGTATTCGGTGCACTGCTTGCCCTGGTAGGTCACATAGCCGCCCTTACGCGCGAGCTCCTCGACCTCCATGTGGTCAAAGGCGTACTTGTCGGGGTTCTCGGCCTGAAGCTCGTTGAGGTTTTTGCCGGCGATGGTTGCGGCCTTAAAGGCGGCAAGCTGGCTAAAGCCGTGCTCGCCGATCATGTAGGCGTCGATGGACTTGGGGCTCACGCCGACCTTCTTGGAGATCTCGGTGCGCAGGCGGGCGGAGTCCAGGCCGCAGCCCGAGCCGATGATCTTCTTGGGATCGTAGCCGGTCAGGTGCCACAGCTCGGTGCACACGACGTCGCAGGGGTTGGAGATGCTCACGAAGATGCCGTCAAAGCCGGCGTCGACGATGCGCTTGGCAAAGGTGCGGGCGGCGTCGGTGGTAAAGAACAGCTCGCCGTCGCGGTTGCCGGCGGCCAGCGCGACCTTGCCGGCGGCGTTGACGATGACGTCGCAGCAGGCCAGCTCCTCGTAGTGGTCGTAGCAGTTGACGATCTTGGTGTTGTACGGGACAAACGAAAGGGAGTCGCGCAGGTCCTGGACCTCGGACGTCACCTTGGCCTCGTTGATATCGCATAGGTACAGCTCATCGGCAATGCCCTGCATGAGCAGGCTGTTGGCGACATGTGCTCCTACGTGGCCCTGGCCGACCACACCGATCTTACGCGTCTGGTACATATATGTATCCTTTCGGCCGAGTTTTTCGCGTCGAACCATTGTAGCGTCCTGTTGCCACTTTGCTAGGCTAAAGCGCCACAGATTTTTGGGACATGCCGTAATCTCTACTTTTGGAGTGATTTGGGCCGCTGACGGCATCGCTGGGCGATGTGCTCGCGCGGATGGGGCCGGTCGTTGTACCATAACTGCAACTGACTCGTAAGGAGCATCCATGCCCATTCGCATTCCCGACGCCCTCCCTGCTGCCGCGCAGCTCGAGAGCGAGAACATCTTTGTCATGACCGAGTACCGCGCACTGCACCAGGACATTCGTCCGCTGCGCGTGCTCATCCTCAACCTCATGCCCACCAAGATTGCCACCGAGACGCAGATCATGCGCAAGCTCTCCAACACGCCGCTGCAGGTGGAGGTGGACCTGCTGCGTACCAAGACGCACGAGGCCACGCACGTGAGCGCCGGCCACCTGGAGACGTTCTATCGCACGTTCGACGACATCCGCGACATCCACTACGACGGCCTGATTATCACGGGCGCGCCGGTGGAGCAGATGCCGTTCGAGGAGGTCGACTACTGGCCCGAGCTCTGCCAGATCATGGATTGGTCCACCACGCACGTGCACTCTACGCTGCACATTTGTTGGGGCGCGCAGGCCGGCCTGTACCATCATTACGGTATCCAGAAGTACGACCTGCCGGCAAAGGCGAGCGGCGTATTTGAGCATTATCTGGTGAAGCCGCAAAGCCCGCTGGTCCGCGGCTTTGATGACCGTTTCTATGCCGTGCATTCGCGCAACACCGATGTGCGCCGCGAGGACGTGGAGGCCGAGCCGCAGCTTGAGGTCGTGGCCGTGTCCGACGAGGTTGGCCTGTACATTGTCAAGTCGACCGACAGCCGTCGCTTTTTTGTATTTGGCCACCCCGAGTACGATACCGACACGTTGCGCCTGGAGTACGAGCGCGACGTGAAGCGCGGCCTCAACCCTCAGGTGCCGGCGCATTACTTCCCGGGCGACGATCCCACCGCCGAGCCGCGCAACGTCTGGCGCAGCCAGGCTCAGCTGCTCTACACCAACTGGCTCAACTACTACGTCTACCAGACCACGCCCTACGACCTGGCCCGCGCCGGCGAGGAGCACTAGACTGCGATGGTGCTGCTGTAGCCGTGGCTGATGTGGCGGCGATTAGGCGCTGATGATGTTGGGTAGCGGCAGGTCGTGGGCGTCGGTGGGGATGTGGTCGACGCGCTGTTCGTCAAAGGCGATGCCGACGATTTGACATACGGGCGAGAGCATGGGCAGGTAGCGGTCATAGCAGCCGCCGCCGTAGCCTAGGCGCGTGCCGGTGCGGTCGAATGCTACGAGCGGCACGACGATCATGTCGAGAGCTTCGGCAGGCACGATAGGGAAGCGGCTGCTGTCGATGTCCGTGGCCGCAAAGGCCCGCGTGGGGTGGGCGATAAACGGAGCCGCGTCCGCGTCGCCGGCAGCAACTGCCCGCATACACATGCGCTGGCCACAAGCTGCGGCGTCTGTTGCCGAGAGCATGCACGGATAGGCCACGCGCCAGCCACGTTTGGCGGCAGCTGCGGCAAACGCGGCTGAGTCGACTTCGGAACCCATCACGGCATAGACGGCAACGGTGTGCGGCGCCGCGGCATCCAAGCGGCCCAGCAGCTCAACCAGCCGCGCACAGATATCAGCAGACTTCGCCGCCCGCAAGTCCAAATCAAGAGCATCGCGCCGAGCAATCACCGCCCGCCGCAACTCAGCCTTGTCCATCCCGGCTTCCTCTCCCAAACCTACCAAAAAGGGCAGGTTGATTTTGGCAGGTTTTATCTGGGCAAATGTCGAAACCACCACAAAGGTGCCTGTCCCCTTTGTGGTGGTTTTGGCCCATGCGTTAACGCTATAACGCCGCGGCGATTGCTTCGGTCACAAACTTATTGAGTGACTCGCCCTTCTTTGCCGCCGCCAGTGCTGCCTGCTTGTGAAGCTCGGAGCCTGTTCTCACATTGAACGAGCCCTTAAAAGCCCGCTCTGGTTCCTTGCCCTTTTCGGCACAAAACTCAAGGTAATCGTCGACGGCGTCGTGGAAGCATTGCTCCACTTCTTCAGCCGTGGAGCCTTCAAATACAATTGCGTCCCTAATGCCGGCGACCATACCTGTTAGTACATGCTGCTCGGCATCGAACTCGACTGGGGCGAAATAGCCCTTGTATGCCAAAACGTTACTCATGACTGCCTCCGACATCCTGCAGAAATCGAACGATGTTTCGAATTGTCCCCGCTGTCAATTCGTCAGATGGATGAGGCGCGTGCATCACGAACATCCTGCCATCTGAGGGCCTGTAGAAGCGAATGCGCGATCCGGATGTCTTGCCTTTGCTGTCCATTTCAAAGCCATATGAGGCCATGACTTTTAAAAAATCGGCATACCGATACGTCGAAGGGCAGCTAAACAGTTGGGCGATGAGTTTATCGGCTCGAGTCATCCCGCCTCACATTCTGCAACTATATTCTAGTTGCAATTTAGATTCGATGCAATCACCCATACTATAGAACATGTGTACGTATAGAACAAGTGTTCGAACCACTACAAAGGGGCCTGTCCCCTTTGTAGTGGTTTTGCTTGCTGTGGTTAGCCCATCAGGTCGACTACGTTAAAGCCGGCGTTGCTCTTGGCGATGACTTCGCGGCCGCCAAAGACGCAGGTGGGCGACTCGGCTGCGATGCGCGTCACGTCGGCGCCGAGCGAGCGCAGCTCACCGGGCGTGGCGCCGAGCATCTGGGCGCGGCGCTTCTCGCGCGCATGCGGATCGAGCCCGGCCAGGTAGGTCGTGTTGCGGCGCTTGGTGAGCGCGTAGGGCTTCATCGGCGCGTCCATGCCGCTCACGCAGCTCACGATAAAGCCCTCAAAGGCGGCCTCGTCGGGCTCAAAGCGGCCAAGCCATGCGCCTGCGCGCTCCACGCGCTCAATCGAAGGGTCGATCGCCGGGTCGCGGTAGGTGTAGAACGCCGTCTGGCGCTCGCCGGCTGCGCGGAATCCGCAGCCGTATGCACCGCCCTTCACGCGAATCTCGTTCCACAGGTAATCGTAGGAGAGCGCGTTGGCAGCCACGGTCCAAGCGCCTGTCACGTCAATGCCCAGGCGACGCGGATCGCACGCACGCGCGGCAAAGCAGATGTCGCTGGGGATCACGAAAGCCTCGTGGCGGTCGCACGGCGCCGGCACCGCGAGCGCGTCGCGGCCGGCACCGTCGCCCGCACCCAGCCCCAGGTCGCCCGCGGCATCCCAGTACGTGTCAAAGTCCTCGTCGCTGCCGGTAAAGCTCGCCATGCAGCCATCGGCCACAAAGATGCGGTCTGCCAGCTCTGCAAGCTTGGCGCGCAGGCCGTCCAGGCGCTCGTCAAAGTGCTCGAGCAAATCGCGCAGGAACAGGTAGAAGTCTACGCCCGAAAGCTGCTCGCGCACCACGGCCGAAGGCGAGCTGTAGCTCATCGCGCGACCGAGCGCCGCCGAGTGGCCGTTGTTGATAAAGCCCTGCTCAAGCCCAATGCGAATCTGCGTGAGCACGTCGCGCACGCGGTCGGCGTCGGCGTCTGCCAAAAGCGTGCTCGACCACACCTCGCGCGGCAGGCTTGCCAGCGCATCGATTTTCTCGGACAGGGCACCGGCGCTCACCAGCAGGTAGGGGCGCACGCCGTCCACGTCGGGCTGGGTCATGACCTCGGTCGTAAAGCTCAAAAAGCCCAGCTTGCCGGCGAGCAAGTTGTCGAGCTCCTCGGCCGAGTGCTCGCTCGTGGGCAGCTGTTTGAGCAGACGGCAGAGCAGTGTCACATAGGGCAGGTCCTCAAACGCGACGCAGCTCAGGTCGAAATACTGCATGGCGTAGGCCAGGCGGTTGGTGGGGATGCCGTGGCGCAGGCAGGGGATGGGAGCAGTGGTGTCCACGACCAGCGGCGGCTCGGGGCGCGCCTCGCCAATGTCGGACACACGCAGGCGCGGCAGCGTGGCCTTGGCCTCGGGTGTGTCTTCCGCCTCCTGCGCGGCGCGCAGTGCGGCCGTGCGCTCGACCACGTTGGCCAGCTCGGCATCGGTCATGGCATCGCGCTTGGCTGCCAGCTCGGCGGCCTCGGCACCCTCCGAACCCTCGGTGGCATCCACCGGCACCAGCTCGACCAGCGCCATGTGGTCGTTTTCCAGCACCAGCTCGCGCAGCAGGCCCTCAAAGTAGCTGCCGTCCAGCTCGCCGCGCAGCTCCTCGTACACCGGGCCATACTTGAGCGCCAGCGTCGCAGCGTCGTCATCGTAGAGCCAGGTGCTCAGCGCATCACACGCAATGGCCACGCCGTCGGCGATGCCATAGTCGCGCTGGCGCAGGTCGTACTCGTTGCTGCTGATGATGGCCTCCAGGCGCTCGCGCGGAACGCCGTGCTCGCACAGGTCGCGGCAAGCGTCCTGGAATACGCGACGCAGCTCGCGCGCCACGCCGGGCTGCGCATTTTGCAGCATGATGAGCTCGTAGGGCTGCAGGCTCTCGGCCGCGGTATAGCTCACCACGTTGCCGCCCAGTCCGGCGGCAAGAACGGCCTTCTTAACCGGTGCCTCGTTGGAACCTAGCAGTGCCTCGAACAGGATGTCCGCCGCGATCGTGCGCTTGCGGTCGAGCGCGCTGCCCAGCACAAGGCCCAGGCCCACCAGGGCGTTCTCGGGCGTGGTGGCCATCTCGACGCGCTTATACTCGCAGGTCACGGGCGCCTGCACGCCCAGCGGATTGGGCGCAAGCGTGGACGGGTCCTCGCCGGCGGCAACGGCTGCGTCCATGCGGCGGCTCGCGGCACTCGGCTGCGACAGGTAGCGCTCGTCCAAAAAGGCCAGTGCGCGGTCCACGTCCAGGTCGCCGTAGAGCGTGATATAGGAGTTGGAAGGATTGTAGTGGCGCGCATGCGTGTCCAGGAACTGCTCGTAGGTGAGCGCGGGAATCGCGCGCGGGTCGCCGCCGCTCTCGTGCGCATAGGTGGTGTCGGGATAGAGCGCGACGTTGACGGCGTCGTCCAGCACGCTCATGGGGTCGGACAGCGCGCCCTTCATCTCGTTGAACACTACGCCGTTATAGCGCAGTGTGCCCTTGCGCAGGCTCGCGGAGCTGTCGTCGCCCTCGCTCTCGGCGCCCTCCGGCAGGTCCAGCTCGTAGTGCCAGCCCTCCTGCTCAAAAATGGTGGGCTTGGTATAGATGGCCGGGTTGAACACCGCGTCCAGGTACACGTCCATCAGGTTGTACAGATCCTGCTCGTTGGTGGTGGCAACGGGGTAGATGGTTTTGTCGGGGTAGGTCATGGCGTTGAGGAACGTCTGCATGGAGCTCTTGATCAGGTCGACAAACGGCTCCTTGACGGGGAACTTAGCCGATCCGCACAGCACCGAGTGCTCAAGAATATGGAACACGCCGGTGGAATCGGCCGGCGGCGTCTTAAAGCCAATGGCAAAGGCCTTGTTTTCGTCGTCGCACGCCAGGTACAGCAGGCGAGCGCCCGAGGCAGTGTGGCGCAGCACGTAGGCGTCCGAGTCGAGCTCGGGCACGGTCTCGCAGCGCTCGACGGCAAAGCCGTGGCAGGTGGTGCCGGGCACCAGCAGCGCGGCGGCAGCGGCGCGCGGGTCGGTTGAGGTGGTGGGCATATGCAGTCTCCTTTGACGCTCCAGCGGGGGCGAATCGAGTCGAATCCTCGAGAGTATACCCATATGGGGCCGCAGCTCTGCGGCGAACTGGAGACGATGCCGGCGGATTGGCATGGGCCCCGCGTGTCCCGCCAAATGAGCGTGGATTTTCGGACGAAATAATCCGTCGCAGGCCCAAATGTCGTCCAATTATCCACTCCCGCACACCTTTCGTCTCCAACCGTGAGATGAGAGATAGACGAGAGACGTATACGAAAGATGGCTGTACAGCAAAGAGCCAAACAATTAATAGTGCTGTTAATAGTGCTGTTTGGTTGGTGATTGTTTTTTCAGTAAAAACATTTACGAATAAAGCAAGTTGCAAACAGCTGCCCCCTTATTTCGTGCGCATTTTTATGGCGAGAAATTGCCGCCATATGATCGGACGAGTTTCAACGATTGCGATTTAGTATTTGGCGCGGATGCGGTCGATTCCGATGAAACGCTAGTTGACCACGCGGTAGATTGCGCTTTTTCCCAGACGCCCCGGCAATGCGCAATAAGCCAGATAACGAAGCGATTGCCGGTGCGTCTATCCATAGGGAATTCCGGGAAAGCTTCTGCGGGCAGTCAAAAGATTCGTCGGCCTCAAGCGGATTAAAGGTATTTGCATAAGACGTCATTTAACCAGAGACGATGCACATTGAATCGTTCAATGAACTTGCGCGCTGTGTCCAACAACGCCGATTGTTGTTTTAAGGGGCTTGAGGAAAGAACAGAAGCAAAATAATACTTGCATAGTTAGTTATATAAAGTATTATAACGTTATGGGATGAATGAAGGGTTCATCTAAGTGAGTTAGGAGTAAGGGATGTTCAATTTCGATGAGCCTCGTTACGAGAAGGTTGTGAGCGATGCCCTCGCTCTCCGTCCTCAGATTGAGGCCGCCGTGGACAAGGTCTGCGAGCAGGGCTATTCCAACATCTTCTTCATCGGCTGCGGCGGCACCTGGGCCCACACGCTCCCGATGAAGTATTGGGTCGAGACCACCACGGCCGACGTCGACGTCCACTGCGAGATCGCCGCCGAGTTCCTCGCGTGCCCGCCCAAGGCCTTCAACAAGGACTCGGTCTGCGTCTTCTCCACCCGCACCGGCACCACCCCCGAGATCATCGAGGCCGCCAAGTTCTGCCAGGAGCAGGGCGCCCGCACGCTGATGTACGTCTCCAACGACAACACCCCGGCCACCGAGTACGCCGACTACAAGTTCTTCAGCTTCGCCGAGGACGACGTCCTGTGCGAGGCCATCTACACCTACCAGATCACGCTGGTCGCCCGCTTCCTCAAGAACGCCGGCGCCTTCCCCAAGTACGACACCTTCATGGAGGAGTTCGGCAACATCGCCCCGTACCTCATCAAGGCCAAGGACGCTCAGGACGAGCGCTGCGCCGCCATGGCCGAGGACTTCAAGGACACCGACTACCACATGGTGATCGGCTCCGGCATGCTCTGGGGCGAGGCCTACGACTACGCCATGTGCATCCTCGAGGAGATGCAGTGGATCAAGACCAAGTCCATCCACGCCGCCGAGTTCTTCCACGGCACCATCGAGCTGTGCGAGGAGGGCACGAGCCTCATCATGCTCTACGGCGAGGACGACACCCGCAAGCTCATGGACCGCGTGGACAACTTCACCCACATGCTCGCCGACGAGAAGGGCGTCCATGTCCGCGTGAACAAGTTCGACACCGCCGAGGTCGAGCTGCCGTTCAGCGACCCCGAGTTCCGCAAGATCGTCTCCCCGATGGTCACCTACACCATCACCGAGCGCCTGAGCTGCCATCTCGAGCACGTCCGCAACCACCCGCTCACCACGCGTCGCTACTATCACCAGATGAACTACTAAAGCAGCTTTCAGCGGCCGTTATTTTGCTCGGAAATAATTCGTTACGTTGCGTTCGTAAAACAATGCAAACAAATGTCGCAGTCTCGTTCTAGGGAGCCATGCCGGAGCTGGTCGTTTGAGGTCGTATTTGCTTGGACTCGACCATGCGGCTCGTTGGCATTTCACGGTAGCGACTTCAAGGAGAAGAGGGGCATTTTTGCCAAATACCCCTCTTGTTTGCGCCACAAGTGGCATTCGACACCTTCATATGAAGTGTTTGATATTGTAGACGGTTCAAAAATAAGATTGAACCGTCTATTTCTTTCAAAATAATACGTAATAGGTTATCTTATAACGTATAGAAGTTTCATAGAATGTTGTACGGAGAACGTTATGATTAACCCAACTAGTGCTGTGCCGCTATATGTACAAGTGGCTGATGATTTGCGTCGCCGTATTGAGATGGGCGAGTTTTCCGAAAGTGGCGTGTTGCCTAGCGAAAATGGTTTTTGCGAAGAATACGAGGTTAGCCGTGCGACGATACGGAAGGCAATTCAAACTCTTGTGGATGACGACGTGCTTGATACGCGTCATGGCAAGGGCACATTTATCCGGCAGCCAAAAATCGTCTCGAGCTTGAGCACGTTTAAGGGTTTCACTTATTTTTGCCATGAAAATAATATCGAAACCTCGTCTCGTGTTCTCGCTCTTCAGGAGGTCGAGCCGCCCGTTGCCGTCCGTCGTCATTTGCGAATGGAAGAGAACGAATCTGCGGTTTACCTCAAACGCGTGAGGTTAATTAACCACATCAATGCAATGATTGAACATATTTATCTTCCAGTTAAGAACTTCGGGTTTTTACTGGGTGTCGATATGGAGAACGCATCACTTTATGAAACGATTGAGAGAGAGACGGGACTGCGACTAGAGGATAATTGTTTCCCGTCTATTGTGCTTGAAGCAGGGCTTGCTACGGATGAGGAGAAGCGCATCCTTAATATCGCAGGAGAAGCTGCGATGTTTATATTGAGTGAGACCGTTTATATGAGCACTGGTAAGCCAGTGCACTTTACTAAGCAAGTGATGTTGGGTGATTATTTCAAATACTTCTTTTCGATTAAGGCTAATCAACTCGGCATCAATTGGCAGGGACTTGAAGCCGTTGAGTGTAGAAAGCAATAGGTTGAATAATGGTTAAAGTGGAGAGCGCTGTTCCATTGTATAAGCAGATCGTTCACGATCTTGTGAGTCGAATAGAAAGTGGCGTATATAGCGAAGGGGATAAGCTTCCTACTGAGACGGAGCTTATGGAGGAATATGGCGTTAGTCGTATTACTGTTCGATCGGCAATCAAGGAACTAGAGGATGCCGATATCGTTGAGCGCACGCGAGGGAAAGGTACTTTTGTTACCACGACGCGCAATGCCTATGCAGCCGATGACCAGGAAAGCTTCACCCATTCCTGCATTCAAGAAAATAAAAAGCCTTCTACCGTAGTGCTCGAAGTAGCTTGGATTTATCCTACGCTGCGCGACGTGCGTTTTCTTCAGGTCCAGGAGGACGAGAATATTCTTCAGACTAGACGTTTGCGCTTAGTCGATGGCGTGCCAACGATGTTGGAAACCAATAGCTACACTCCTTCTCTTGCCTTTTTGGAACATGAAGATTTATCGGGTTCTCTACTTGAGGTGCTGGGAAGACGCCATATCGAACTTGGCAATAACGAGCGAACGTTGCAGGTGTGCTTTGCAAGTGCTTACGAGGCAGAACATTTGAATGTAAAGCCGGGATCTGCCCTTTTATTATTTGTAGATAAGCGTTGCAGCGCGCAGGGAGTGCCATTGTTTATTTCGCGGCAGGTGTACTGCACTGAGCGCTTAAAGTTTTATCTCTAGCGAAAGCCAAACCCCGGATCTTTCTTAACCGAATAACAAGAGATTGAAAACGCCCCGACAAAGGGGCGTTTTTTTTGCCGTTTACGGGCGAATTATTACCGCTTAGGAAGCTTGATTGATCTGTCTTGACAAAGCGAAAGTTTCGAGGATACTGTAGATAACAATACAAAATATAACGTTCTATTAACAGATGATTGACTGAGATTGGGAGATAAATGAGGAAGTTGCTCTTGGCCAGCCATGGGCCACTTGCTAGAGCGATGCGTGAAACGCTCCAGCTATTTTGCGGTGAAGATCCTCGCGTTAAGGTGCTATGCGCATATGTCGATGAGGACACGATGGATGTAAACGAGTTGATAGATTTTTGGGACCGTTCTCGCGACCCAGCAGACCAGTGGATTGTCATCACTGATGTCTATGGTGGGTCAGTGAATAACGCTTTTATGGAAAGGTTGGGTGACGATTCTCTAAGGCTCATTGCCGGCATGTCGCTACCACTAGTGCTCGAAGTGTTTTCGAAATTGAGCACACTTGATGACGCCGAGCTCGCTGCATTGGTTTCAAGTGTCCGCCAAAAGGGCACATGCCTATGTTCGCTGCCAAATTCGGTAGAAGAAGACGAGGATTTTTGAGAAAGGAACAAAGATGATTAAGCTGCTGAGAGTTGACCATCGCTTGCTTCATGGTCAGGTTGCCATGACTTGGACGCAAGAGCTTGACACCAATTGCATTTTGATTGCCTGCGATGCGGTTGTGAAAGATGACGTGCGCAAGACGACGCTTAAGCTGGCACGTCCGGCAGGCGTCAAATTGGTTATCAAATCGGTCGATGATTCTATCGAGGCTCTTAGGAGCGGTGTGACCGATAAGTACCGTTTGTTCATTGTCGTTGAAAGCATCGAAGATGCTTACCGCTTGGCGAAGGGCTACAGCGAAATCAAGCATATCAACATTGGAGGAACGAAGCCGCGTGAGGGTGCAGATGTACGCCTATCTTCAACGGTTTTCGCTACCGATCGCGATGTGGAGCTTCTACATGAGCTCAGTGATGCCGGAATCGAGGTGGAGATCAGGCAGGTACCTAGAGACGAGAAGATTTTGATTTAAGCACATACAATAGAAAGGGGATCTCTCATGTTGACTCAAGCGATCCTTATCGGCCTCGTCGCAATGTGCGTGACATTTGAGTGGGCACTTGGCACTTGCCTTGCTTCTCGCCCGATTGTCACGGGCGTCCTCATCGGTCTTGTGATGGGTGATTTGCAGACGGGCATTATTGTCGGCGCCACGCTTGAAATGGTGTTCATTGGATCGGTTACCATCGGGGCGGCCGTTCCGCCTGACGTTATCACCGGTGGTATTTTGGGCACTGCCTTTGCAATTTCGACGGGTCAAGGCGCTGAAGTTGCGCTGACGCTCGCTTTTCCGATTGCGTCGCTTTATCTCATCATCGATAACGCGCTTACGCTGATCGTGATGCCGTTTTTCGTCCATAAAGCGGACGACTGTGTGGCAAAGGGCGACCTCAAAGGTATGGAGCGGATGCATCTGCTTGGTGGATTCATCGTCAAATCGCTTCCTCGCTTTTTCGTGTGCTCCCTTGCTTTCTATCTCGGAACGCCGGTTATGAACGCGGTGCTTAACGCAATTCCCGAGTTTGTAAGTAACGGCCTGGTTATTGCGGGTGGATTCATCCCTGCGCTCGGCATTGCACTGCTCGCTTCAATGATTGTCAACAAGCAGACTGCTATTTTCTTCGTGCTCGGGTTTGCGCTCTGTGCCTACATGAGCATTCCAATCCTTGGTATTGCCATCATTGGGCTTTGCCTCGCAGTAATCCTCGTGGTGGTCCAGCCAAACTTCATTGCTCAGACGCCACAGCTTAGTTCGGAAGGGAGCTTCGACGATGACGACTTCTAATGACACCAGTTCCAACAAGATTACAAAGCGTGATCTAAAATCGGTATTTTTCCGTTCGCTTACGATGGAGTACTCCTGGAACTACGAGCGCCAGCAGCACATGGGATACTGCTTCTCTATGCTTCCCATCATTCGTCGCGTGTATAAGAATAAGGATGACCAGATTGCTGCTGCTAAGCGTCACATGGAGTTCTTCAACACCACTCCTTATGTCTCAACATTAATTCTGGGCATTTCGGCAGCGATGGAAGAGGCAAACGCTAACGAAGAGGATTTTGACGAATCCTCCATCAACAGCGTAAAGGCCGCTCTTATGAGCCCGCTGGCCGGCATCGGTGACTCTCTGTTCTGGGGAACGTTGCGTGTCATCGCCACTGGTTTGGGTGTGTCGCTTTCTATGCAGGGTAACATTCTCGGCCCGCTTCTCTTCCTCGTCGTATTCAATGTTCCGCATTATCTGATTCGTTGGTTCTGCCTTAAATGGGGCTACGGATTCGGAACCAGTTTCTTGAGCAAGATCGAGAAATCTGGCCTTATGCCAAAGCTCACCATGGGGGCTGCAATTCTCGGTCTTATGGTTATCGGCGCTATGGTGCCCAACCTTGTATCGGTCAGCGTGGCTGGTTCTCTCGGTACCGGCGACAGTGCGCAGACTATCCAAAGCATCATCGACGGTATCATGCCGAGCCTGCTGCCGCTGCTTGTGACACTTGGAGTTTACGAACTCGTCCAGCACAAGGTCAAGATTGCTTGGATTCTCGTTATTCTCATGGCGGTTGGTATCGTCGGCTCCTTCTTCGGAGTGTTTGCAATCTAAATGGTTGATTTCGCCGTCTGGCCCAATTGAATTAGAAAGGTATATCTCATGGTTTCATTTGATGAACAGGCAATTCTCGATAACGGTGCTTATATCTACAATCAACGTGCCGAAATTGAACGCATTGCTGACGAAATTTGCGAAAAGGGTTTCGATTCGATTTTCTTCACCTCGTCAGGTGGCTCGCTTGCGATGATGCAGCCGTTTGACTATATGGTTTCTGTTATGTCCGATATTCCCGTCCAGTCCCAAGTTTCGGCAGATTTCCTCACGGCAGGCAATCGGCGCATCGGTAAGGGGACCTTGGCGTTCATGGCGTCCAAGTCGGGCGACACCAAAGAGACGGTCGCGGCGGCAAAGGCGGCAAAAGACGCAGGCTGCACCATTGTCTCTACGCTTGGCGTGGACGGTTCACCGCTTGGTGAACTTTCCGATTATGGAGTGATCTATAAGCAGGGCCGTCCTATGGAGCTCGTGCTGTACCTTCTGATTGGAAAGATTCTCAAGAACAGGGGCTTTTTCGATGACTACGATCGCTTCGCTGATGAGCTTGTGAATCTCCCCGCTGCTCTCGTTTCCGTCGGCAAGAACGCTGACGAGATGGCTCGCGCATATGCTCTGAAGCACAAGGACGATCCGTATCAGATTTGGATTGGTTCTGGCAATCTGTGGGGCCCCACGTATTCGTTTGCCATGTGTGTGCTCGAGGAGTCCCAATGGCTGCGCACCAAATCCGTTACATCGCCTGAGTTCTTCCATGGCACTATCGAACTTGTTGAGCCGGGCGTTTGCGTCGCGCTCGCAATGACGGAGGCGCAGACTAGGCCTCTTGATGAGCGCGTTGCACGCTTCTGTAAGCAATATGCGGATGATTTCACCGTATTCGATACACATGATTATGAGTTGCCGGGTATCAGTGATGAATTTCGCTGGATGCTTTCTCCGGTGGTGCTCAATGCCATTCTCTCGCGTGTGAGCAAGAATTTCGAGGAAATTCGTGACCATTCGCTCGACATCCGCCGTTATTACCGCAAGGTCGAGTACTAATAAAGACCGTACGTGATGGGAGGCGTTGAGGTGAAAATCGCAGCAATTGGTGACAACGTTATTGATCGCTATCTCAACAAAGGCGTTATGTATCCTGGTGGCAATGCCGTAAACGTCGCTGCCCATGCAAGCATGCTTGGCGCACAGGCTGCGTATATTGGGGAGATCGGCAACGACCTGGGAGGGCGAATAATCACCGATGCCCTTTCTTCGCTGAACGTTGACCTTTCGCAATCATGCATGCCTGAAAAAGCAACAACCAAGACTTGCGATGTAAATGTTTACAACGGTGAACGTGTCGAAGTTGGTTACGATACGGGGGCTTGCTGGGCGCACAAAACCCATATCAACGATTCTGATGTCAAGTTTCTTCAGGGATTCGATGCGGTTTTTACCAGCGTCAATGCAAAGCTGCAGGATGATGTGCACCTAGTTCAAGATCTTCCCGCTGTGGTGGTTTACGACTTTTCCGTTAAAGATAAGTATCGAACCGACGCATATTTCGATCTTGTTTGCCCTGCTACAACCCTTGGTCTGTTTTCCTGTTCAGGCGAGAGCGATCAACAGATTCAAGTTCTATTGAAGAGGGCCATAGAGCATGGTTGTCGCTACACGATTGCTACACGGGGATCTGCAGGGCCTGTGTTCTTTGACGGTTCCCGATGGTACCAGGGAAATATAAGACCCGTAGATGCGCTTGACACCATGGGCGCGGGAGATTCGTATATCACTGCGTTTGTTGTGAGCTGTCTCTCGCATGGCTGGAGTAAAAAGCAACCGCTCGATGCGGAGATCATTCGGGATGCAATGGAATTCGCTGCTGACTATTCAGCTAAGAATTGCCTTAAACCCGGCGGCTTTGGATTCGAGCATAAACTCGCCGAGATGAAAGACGGCCAAGCTTCCATTTCCTAGAAAGGTATTTTTTTAGGTCATTAAGTATTAATACGTAGTGAAATGACAAGTTGTCAATTGAAACGAATTTCACTCTATTAAACGAAGGGATATTAGATATGTTCAATTTCGATGAGCCTCGTTACGAGAAGGTTGTGAGCGATGCCCTCGCTCTCCGTCCTCAGATTGAGGCCGCCGTGGACAAGGTCTGCGAGCAGGGCTATTCCAACATCTTCTTCATCGGCTGCGGCGGCACCTGGGCCCACACGCTCCCGATGAAGTATTGGGTCGAGACCACCACGGCCGACGTCGACGTCCACTGCGAGATCGCCGCCGAGTTCCTCGCGTGCCCGCCCAAGGCCTTCAACAAGGACTCGGTCTGCGTCTTCTCCACCCGCACCGGCACCACCCCCGAGATCATCGAGGCCGCCAAGTTCTGCCAGGAGCAGGGCGCCCGCACGCTGATGTACGTCTCCAACGACAACACCCCGGCCACCGAGTACGCCGACTACAAGTTCTTCAGCTTCGCCGAGGACGACGTCCTGTGCGAGGCCATCTACACCTACCAGATCACGCTGGTCGCCCGCTTCCTCAAGAACGCCGGCGCCTTCCCCAAGTACGACACCTTCATGGAGGAGTTCGGCAACATCGCCCCGTACCTCATCAAGGCCAAGGACGCTCAGGACGAGCGCTGCGCCGCCATGGCCGAGGACTTCAAGGACACCGACTACCACATGGTGATCGGCTCCGGCATGCTCTGGGGCGAGGCCTACGACTACGCCATGTGCATCCTCGAGGAGATGCAGTGGATCAAGACCAAGTCCATCCACGCCGCCGAGTTCTTCCACGGCACCATCGAGCTGTGCGAGGAGGGCACGAGCCTCATCATGCTCTACGGCGAGGACGACACCCGCAAGCTCATGGACCGCGTGGACAACTTCACCCACATGCTCGCCGACGAGAAGGGCGTCCATGTCCGCGTGAACAAGTTCGACACCGCCGAGGTCGAGCTGCCGTTCAGCGACCCCGAGTTCCGCAAGATCGTCTCCCCGATGGTCACCTACACCATCACCGAGCGCCTGAGCTGCCATCTCGAGCACGTCCGCAACCACCCGCTCACCACGCGTCGCTACTACCACCAGATGAACTACTAATCCTTTCAAATTGCTGCTGTTGCCTGCAGGCGAGCTGTTCTGAACGTCTCGCCTGCAGGCTTATTTCTGGGGTTAATCAGAATAGTTGCCCAGTACCTCCTAGTTGCGCTGGTCGCATTATGGCGTCTATGGACGAGCAAGCATTTGGCATTACGATGCTTGGTCGTCCGCTGTTTACGAGCCTGTTTGTCGGCTTGATCCTTGGCGATGTCCAGCAGAGAGTTATCGTCGGCGCTGCTTTGGAGTCCATGTTCATGGGCGCCATCATGGTCGGCGCGGCGGTTCCTCCCGAGGTCTATGCCTCCGGCGTGCTTGGCTGCGCGTTTGCCGTCATTACGGGTACGGGCACGGCAACTGCCTTCGCGCTCGCCCTTCCCGTCTCCGTCTTCCTTCTCTACTCCGTAATTAACTTTGCAACGCGTATCGTCGCCGCCCATCTGGGATACGACCTGGGAACCAAGTTCCTGCAGCAGTCCGAAGAGAACAACCTTATGTCTCGCATGACGCATGCTGCCGGTGTCCTCGGAATGACCGTCATTGGCGCGATGATTGCGGCACAGGTCTCGCTGTCCACTGCTTTGACCTTTGATGTGGGTGGTTCGGAGATTGTCCTGCAGGATCTGTTCGATTCGATCTTCCCCGGTCTGCTGCCCTTGCTGGCAACGTTCGCTTGCGTTGCCCTCTATAAAAAGGGTGTCAAGACCATTTGGATTATTATTGGCATCTTCGCGATCTGCATCATCGGAACGGGCTTGAGAGTGTTCGCGGCGGCGTAATGTTGACTGCTATGCTCGCGCGTTGGATAACTAACTGTCCGTTTGAAAACGGGGTTCGGCGTAAGGCCGGCCCCGTTTTTTGTTTGAGGAATTTTCCGACCGTCCAAAAATCCACGCTCGTCCGTCACTCACGTATCTCTCATCTCTCATTTGTCACTAATACGAGAGATGGCACAAAGACGAGAGATAATTACGAGAGATAACTGAGCAGCAAAAAGACAAACAATTATGGTATTGTCTCAATACCGATTGTTCTACCAGCAAGAACATGTTTAAATGAAACAGATGGTAGACATCTTATCTTCCATCTCTCACTCATCTCTTATATGAGAGATAGCAGTAAGATGAGAGATAATTACGAGAGATAACTGAGAGATGAAGGAAATCTATTCGCGGCATTCTCCGCCGGACTGAGCGAAAGGACGTGCAGATGAACGAAAACGAGCTGACCGGTCTGCTCGAGTCTTTAAGGCGCATGGGCTCGGACGATCTTAACATCGAGGTCAAGGAGAGCGCCACGACGCTTTCTCGCGACGTATGGGAAACGGTTAGCGCATTCGCGAATACCGCTGGCGGAATTATCGTGCTCGGCGTGAGCGAGCGCGCGGGCTTTGTCCCGGTTGAGAACTTTGAGACCGAGAAGGTACTCAACCAATTCGTAGCGGGCATGGGTGATGCCGGCGGTCGCGGAAAACTGGCCAATCCGCCCAAATACACCATTGAACGCGTGGAGCTCCAGGGCACCGTGGTTCTGGTCATCACGATTGAGGAGCTCGACCCGTCGAGCAAGCCTTGTTATGTCATAGAGCGGGGCGCTCAAGGCGGCAGCTACAAACGCATCGACGACAAAGATGTTCCGCTCTCGTCGACCGAGGTCCTGTCCTTGTCATCGTATGAACGGACGAGCCCCAGTGATCGCGATGCAGTGCCCGGCGCGGTCGCAGGCGATCTTGACGAGGCCCTGGTCGACCGCACGATAGAGCGTGCTTTCTCACTGACACCCCGTGCGATGCGCGACGCGCCGGACAAGAAAACGAAGCTGGAGCGCCTGAATTTCCTCGACTCCCAGGGCAATGTCACTAAAGCCGGGCTCCTGGCTGCGGGTGCCTATCCTCAGCAGTTCTATCCCAAGCTCTTTATCGATGTGGCGGTCTATGCCGGAACGCAGAAGGGCGCGGCGGGGTCGTTGAGGTTCATGGACCGTACGATCTGCGAGGGAACGTTGGGCGAGATGATTTCGGATGCTGTCGCGGCTGTCGCCAAAAACCTGCGCCGCACCGCGACCGTCCAAGGCATTTCGCGTATCGACTCGCTGGAGATTCCCGAGGAGGTCCTGCGTGAGGCAATCGCCAACGCGGTTATCCACAGGGAATACGGGGATCGGTTCTGTGGGCAATCGATCGCCGTCGACGTTTTTGACGATCGTATCGAGGTGGTGAACCCCGGCGGCCTATACGGAGGAAAGACTCGCGAGAACCTGTTTGACGGCAGCTCCCGATGTCGCAATGCGACGCTTGTGAAGCTCATGTCGCTTGTTCCATTGCCCGACGGTGCGGGCTCTCCTGCCGAAGGCAACGGATCGGGCATTCCAATGATGCTCGATGCCATGCGTGCGCACGGTCTGGCCGAGCCATTGTTTTGCCCGGGTTTCGACCGGTTTAAGGTTGTCCTCTACCGAGCGAAGGTTGAGCAAATCGATCATGGCGGGGACTTAATTGTGGCGGCACTCAAGCGCAACGGCGAACTGGGAACACGTGAACTGGCAGAATGCACGGGACTCACCGTCTCCCAGGTTAGGACGCGCGTCAATGCGCTTATCGCGCAGGGCAAGCTAGAGCCTACGGCCGCGACGACGAGCCGTAACCGCAAGTATCGACTAACAGGGCGTGCAGGGCAGATGCGCTAGCGGCTGCCGCGCCTCACATCCGCGCCATTTCACGCGCTGCACATCGAAACCTACGGCAAAGCAGTTACAATAACCCAATGCGTATCGCGCACGACGATGATATCGGCGCCCGCGACTGGGGGAGAAAACATGGCAGAGCAACAGATAACGCCGGGGACCAAGCTTCAGGTGGCATTCGACGTGCCCATGGGCCAAAAAACCGACTTCAACATGCTCGCCACGTACAAAGAGAACCTAGACGAGGCGTACTTCCTTATGAGCGCGCCCATGCTCGCCGGCAAGCCGCTCATCATGGACGAAAACCAAAAGCTGCTGCTGCAATACAAAGTGGGCGAGGAGACGTTCGTGCTCGCCGGTTACCCCGAGTCGGTCGAGAAAAAGGGCATCCGCACCTACTGGAAAATGCGCAAAGTCGCCGAGCAGCGCACCTTCGTCAGGCGCCGCGACGAGCGTTTTAAGGTCGCCATGCGCCTGACCTACCAGCGCGACAACGCACTGACCCCTGAGCCCGAGGACGCTATGACCATCGACGTTTCGGCCGGTGGTCTGGCCATCTACCTTAACGATTACCCCGACGTGGGCGAGGCCCTGGCCGTGCAAATGCCCACGATCCGCCTGCAGGGCGAGCGCCACGAGCTGCCCGGGCAGCTGGGCATCGTATGCTGGGTGCGCCGTGCGCCCAAGGGCAGCCTGTACCGCAACGTCTGCGGCCTGCAGTTCCGCTATGCCGACGACATGGAGCGCGAGCTCGTCAAAGAATACGTCGGCTACATCCGCACCAAGTATAAGATCTGATCGCCATGGCACTGTTCAAGCGTAACGACAACAAAGATCAAGCTGCCGAGGATTTGACCGAGGATTTGGCCGAGGACACGTCGCAGAACGCGCCCGGCGCCAATGCCGAGGATGCGCCCGGCGAGGACTCCGCGCCCGAGCAGGCTCCCACCTCCCGCAAGCGCTTTGGCAAGCCCAACCGCAAGCCCAAGCCCAAGCGCGACCTGCGCGGCGTGGTGCGTATCGAGGAGCTGGAGCAGGCGCTGGCCGACCAGGACCTCGACGACATCGACCCCGACGCGGTCGTATCCATGTATATGCCCAAGCGCCGCATGGAGCGCATCGGCGCGGCGCTGCTGCGCATGGACAAGCTGCAAAAGGCCCTCGTGGTGCTGGCGCTTGCCTTTGGCGTGCTGTTCGCCCTGTCGTTTATGCAGGAAAACATGGGTAACTTCACTATCAACCTCAACCGCCTGGAGCTGTTCCGCCGCGGCGTGGCCATTGCCGACAACGGCGACTTTAACAACGCCACCGCGCGCCTGGCCGCCGACGCCTTGGACAACGGCACCAATATCGCTGCCGAAGACCTGCCCGACAACTTGGACGACATCGACGGCAGCCACAACGGCAAGAACTACGTGGCGTACACCTTCTATATCCGCAACGCCGGCAAGACCGATCTGGGCTACAGCGCCAAGCTCAAGGTGGTTAGCGCCAGCAAGGGCGTGGAGAAGGCGGCGCGCGTGAGGGTGTATCGCAATGGCGAGCCCACCACCTATGCGGCGGCTGCGGCCGATGGCAGCCCTGAGCCCAACACCGAGCCGTTTGCATCCAAGGACGTGGTGACGACCATTAGCCACGCGAACTTCCGCGTAGGCGATGTGGACAAGTACACCGTGGTCATTTGGCTGGACGGCGACGATCCGGAGTGCGTGGACAAGATCATCGGCGGGGCGGTGGAGTTCGGTTTTGACTTCGATTCGTCCGAGACCGACGATTCGAGTCTGTTCGTTAAGTTCGTGCAGGATATTGCCGATACCCTCACCGGCAACGACCCCATTAGCGCGAGCGGCAACGAGGCGCCCGATTACTACAAGGAGCACGAGGTGACATGGAGTAGTCGCCGCAACCAAAAGAACTCGCCTGCGGGGGACGGGGACAAATAGAACGAACAAGCGCCGGGCCGGGATTGATTTCCCGGCCCGGCGCTTTTGTTATGCGGAGGCGTTGTCTGTGGAGGCGGTGACGTTGCCGGCGGCGTCCAGCAAGAACAGCCGCAGGGCGAGCTTGATCGCGTAGCCCGGTTTGACCTGCGCCGCATCTCCCATGCGTTCGCCCAGGTCGCCGCAATAGGCGTAGAGGTCGCGGATGAGGTCCGCGCCCGAGAGCGTGAACATGTAGCCCGCGTCCGAAAGCGCGTTGGGCGCTGCGGGCAACCCCGCAGCCTGACAAAAGCTTGCAAGGTCGGGGCCCATGACGGCCTTGTAGTCGATCGCGCATCCGTTGTCCTGAGCGGCCTGCTCCTGCTCGCAGGTGCGCAACAGCGCCGCCGCCAGCACAAAGCTGGGCGTGGGCGCGTTGACGTCGTCGGTGGTGGCTACGAGCTTGCCGGCCGCTTGCGTGACCAGCCAGGCAACTTCGCGCTGGCAGCGAACGGCCTTGCGCGTCACCGGTTTGATCGATCCGGTGGAAACGCTTCCCTTGGGTTGATTGGCAAAAGCCATGGGGCCCTCCCAGCAAATAGTCCGTTTAGCAGGCAAAAAAATGACACGTTCTGCACCAGTATAGCGAGCGGGAAGGGCTAGGGCGAAGCTCGGCGGAGGGTGAATGTATGCGATGGCGTGGCGCTGCGGTCGCAAGCCTTAAGAGGGACTTATGACTGCGCGGGAGAGAGATCAAATAAGGTAAACGATGTTCACATAGCACCACAAATAACCCGAGGTAGACCCATGAATCTGCCGGAATGTAGGCTGTCGAAAACTCATAAGGAAATCGTAAGAATTGTGGTATTCTCAATTCCATGTCTAAAGGATGGGCAAGCAACATCCAACACGAAAGCGCGGGCTCCCCTTCCGGGCTTCTCGAGGGTCATCTGGGATGAATGGGGAAAGAAAGGGGTCCGTATGGATACCAAGGCATTAAAGAAGCAGATGGGCGCCGCCATCGCCATGGTCCTCGTGGCAGCCGTAGCCCTCGGCTCCGCCACCTTCGCATGGTTTGTGAGCAACAACGAGGTTACCGCTAAAACGACGGGCGTGAAGGCGCAGTCCAACACGGCATTCATGAGCATCGAATACAAAAATACTGCAGTCGGCTCTAAAACGACCCAGAGCAAAACGTGGGCCATAGACACCGAGAATAATGCCACTGCTCTTTATCCTTCCGAAGTTCAAGCTGGCGACGATGGCGCGCCCAAGTTCGTGACCGCCTACGGTACCGCGACTGATAATGGTGACAAGAAAGGTGATTACATCTCAGTCGGTGACGCCACTAAGGCCGTGACTGACCAATACGCGATTGGCGAGGCAAACAATTACAGCATCAGCTCTGCTGGCGTCGATTTGACCAATTTGAAGATTGACCGCGTTGAGGTTTCCACTGGCGCCGACAAGGGTTTGAAGAGCGCTATTCGCGTACTTGTTGTTGGCCCTGACAGCTGGTAGGTTTGGGGCCCTGGCACCGATGCCGAAGCTGGGCTGAAGTTGCAGAAGGCTGGAGGCGCGGCTCTCGCTGCTACGGTCGCAAAGGATAAAGATACTCAGCTGAGCGTGTACGTCTACTACGATGGCAATGATGCTGCCGTAAACACTGCTAACCTGGCAAAAATCCAAGACTCCGTTGGCGTTACCATTTCCTTCAGCGCTACTCAGCCTACGACGGTTTCTGGGGCATAAGCCACATTGAAGCATTGGCTTAAAAACGGGGTTTGGCGCAAGGCGTCGAGCCCCGTTAGCCTTATCGACCGAATTGCAACAAGGAAGCTACTTCGTATGTCATCGCGCGTGAAGCAACTCAAAAAACAGTTAGCCGTCGCCGCCATTTCGGTGGTCATGGCGTGCGTTGCTTTAGGCTCGGCAACATATGCGTGGTTCGTATTCAATAACACCGTCTCCGCCAGAACGGCAACCGTGACGGCCATGGCCAATGGCATGACGTTGCAAATTGTTGCGGGCACAACGCCCGATCACGGCAAAGACAACGACACGGTTGCGTTCGATAGTACGACCGCCCATGAAATCAGCCCTTCTTCGACCGATGACGCCAAAACGTGGTTCGTTCCTGCGTCGTGGGGCGATGGGGCCTTGGTCACGTCGTACCAGATCGCCAATGGGCTCGATGCGTCAACGGGCCAATATACTGTAGGTGGCAAAACCTTTTACGCGTATAACGTAAGCACCTATACGGTTTACACCGTTCGTGACACGGGCATTGCAGATGTGTATTTGGACGGATCGGCCGATGAGGGTGCTATTTCCGTAACCTCGAATGGGCAGCCGCTGAGCGATAAGGTTGCGCGCAGCATGCGCATCGGCATCTCGACGATTGACGCTCAGGGCAACGAGACGTTGAAAGTTGTCTATGCCCCAAGCGAGCCTGTCGGATCGGGCAACGATGCGTACTCGAGGCAGAATGACATTGCGGGCTGGACGGTGGTTGCTGACGCTTCGAGTACAAAGGTTGCAACATATAAGCATTTGTTCGGTGCGACGTATGTTGACCAAAATGGCGGCAACTGGGCTGCGACAAAAAACGGCAAAAACTTCGATGCACCCGCGGATAATCCAGCGGCGCTTGCCACGCATGTTGACTACAATGGCGTAATTTTGAAGGTCTATATTTGGCTCGAGGGCACCGACGCCGATTGCGTTAATACGGCTGCGAGTGCTGTCGATGAGGGTCTTTCCTACGACGTAACCCTGCGAATGGTTGGCACGAATTCGCAATAAAGCTACGGCTTTCGCTAACGGCACGAACATGAAGGTTGCCGTTTGGATAGAAGGCGCCGACAACGATTGCCAGAATATGTCTGGCCTCGACGTTGGCGAAGGAAGCCCGACCTTTGATGTAACGGTTAGCCTGGTCGGCATCGTGCCTGATTCCAAGTAGACTTAAGCCGCCAGCTAAATATGCCTAAAAGGGGCCGCTTCAATCGAAGCGGCCCCTTTTGTGTGGCTGTCTGGTGCAAACACTTTGTCGCATATCGCTCGGGATCGGCGATAATGTGGGGAACTGTTCTTTCTGGAGGTTCCTTATGGACGGCATTGCTTCTAGTGTTCCGCTGATTGCTCAGCCGAGTTATGACCGCGCTTGTAGCCTTGTGCCGTCTGAGTATGTTTTGGCTTGGGAGTGGTTCTTGCGCGAGGAACAGCGTGGCGAGATTTGGGAAAAACTACCTCATAACATTAAAGCTGATAGCCCCCAGTATCCTTATCGCATGACGATTGGCTCTGAGACCTTTTGCGTTTCTCGTCAATCAGGTATTTATTGGCCGGGTCGTGGACGCATCAAGCACCCTGTGGAAAAGACCTTTGCGCTTTCGGTGCATAGCTCTATAAGTGGGAGCTATTCCGATGTTCCCCCGCTCTATCTTGAGGACGGCACGTGGGTGTTCAAGTATTCATTGCAAAGTGCTTCGGTCGAAAGCTGGCGCAATCAGCGCTACAACGAAAAAATGATCAACTGCATGGAGTGTGGCGTTCCCGTTGGCGTGTTCTTTGCAACAAGCGCTGGCTACAAGGTGCTAGGCCTAGCATTCGTTGAACGCTACGAGCCGGAGAACAACTGGTTTGTGTTGCATGGCCCCGTCCATAAGGGTGGACCCGATGCGCGGTTCTTCCCCGATATGAGCTACATGAAGGAGGCTCCGGTCGCGGCGGAGTTTTCTGGCGCTCCGGCGAGCGACGATGAAAAGGTTCGCTACGCGCTGCGTCGTGAACGAATCGGCCAGCAGCGTTTCCGCAATCAGCTCTTTGAGGCCTATACCGGTCGATGTGCCGTCTCGGGTTGCAATGTCGGCGAGGCGCTCGAAGCCGCGCATATCGAGAATTACTCGGGTCCCAAGTCGCAGGTTGTCAGCAATGGCATCCTGCTGCGCCGCGATTTACACGCGCTGTTCGATGCTCATCTGATTTCGTTCGAACTGGTGCGCGGTGACTATCAACTTTGCGGGTCGTACCTTCTGCAGCATACGGACTATGCAGCATTTGCAGGGTCGGCATTGCGCGAGCCGGACGAGCATCGCTTGCGACCCAACGCTCGATTCCTCGAAGCCCACCGCGCCGAGTTCGATTTCTCGGAATCGCGACGTCGGGCGGAAGCTGTTGCTCCGTATTAAGCGGGTGCTGCCTGTCGCAGTCCAATCATGTCGATTGATCGGATCGCATCGCGCCGCATCGAGAGCTGCGCGATCCTGTCATCCTCTCCTCAACAGCTAAAACGGGAAAGGGGAGACCATGGGATGGCGAAGTGATATCGCACGAGGCGTGTACGGAAACCTACCGCGAGCGTTAATGGACCGGAGTCTGTTTCCACTCGTCGAGGCCACCTGCGGCCAAATCTGTCTGTCCTGCCCTCGCTGTGGCGCAGACCTCCCATGCCTAGACATCAGTTTCATCGACACCCGCGACAAACATGCTGTCGACCCGCGGGCTCGAACAGGCCTGCGTCTTCCAGTCTATCCTCAGCAATGCCCAACTTGCGGATGTGCCATTGCCTATGACGATGCGGAGTCATAGCTTCGACGACCAAATTGCCAGTCCACAAAATCAAGTGGTCCGACATGCGGTGCGCTACGCCCACAGCGCTCCGATGGGGAACATGTGGGCATCGCACTCGGCATACTATGCTTCGCACTTCCTTATTTCTGTAAAGGGTTTTCTCCAAGTAATTAGAAAATGGCAACGCATATGAAGCTGACGGAAAGTCAATACATGTATTATTACAAGTATCAGGCTGTCAGGAGGTAATAATGGAGGAAAAGCCGCTATATCTTCAGGTTGAAGAACGTTTAAGGGCGAATATTGAATCGGGTGCTTGGGGGCCTGGTGAGCAAGTCCCGGGAGAACAGATATTGTGCAAGCAGCTTGGCGTCAGCCGCGTGACGCTGCGACACGCATTGTCGAATCTTGTAAATGAAGGCTTGATGGTAAAAGAGCATGGGCGAGGCACGTTCGTTGCAGATAAAGAAAATGCGACTGTTGCTTCTGACGGAAATGCACGTTCTTCCGTCAGCTTCTCCAATCTTTGCCGATTGCAGGGAAAGGAGCCGTCTGCACGGATTGTATCCGCCTCTCTTGAAGCGGATTGCCCAAAGGAAGTGGCTTCATTCCTGGGCTTAGACAATTCGCCTGCTTTTAAGCTCTGTCGCGTTAGGTTTTCTGATGGTAGGCCGGTGCTGTCCGAAACCAATTACTTTCGAGCCTCCTTCGCGTTCTTGGCTGAACACGATCTCGAAGGGTCTTTATACGAACTTTTACAGCACCATGGTGTGATGCCAGGGGAGCTTACTCGTCGTATAGGAATTGTCTATGCGGACGATCGTGACGCTGAGCTCCTCAAAGTCGACCTTGGTTCGGCTCTGCTATTCAATAGATCCTTCGTTAAAGATTCGGAAGGGCATCCGCTGCATGTTGCCGATCAGCATGCCATTGCCGACGATCCGGGACTATATCAGTTTTACGCATAAAAGCGCCTACCGCTTACGACTCTAAACTGCCGTTCACGGGAAAGCGGCAGTTTTTTCTTGACTCCATTTTGGCGGGAATTATTCTGTAATTAATACATGTAGTAGGACATGTATTAATACAAAAGGAGTAGCCATGAAAGAAGAGAACATCGTCCAGGATCTGCTCACCAAGGATTTCCATCCTAAGAACGTTTATTTTGTTGCATGCGGTGGGTCCCTCCTTGCTCAGTATCCGGCTTTCTACCTGATTCAGCGCGAAGGCAAGGGCATCGATGCCCAGCTGATTACGAGCAACGAATTTGTGCATGCCACCCCGAAGGCTCTGGATGAGAACTCCATTGCCGTGTTCTGCTCGCTCTCGGGAACCCCCGAGACTATGGTGGCGACCGAGGTCGCGAAAAATGCAGGGGCGGTTACGATTGCCTATTGCCATGACCCCAATGCCGATATGAGCAAGATTGCTGATTACCACGTCCCCTTCAACACGATCTTTAATCCCGAGACTAAATACATGGAGAGCAACGCCGCTCCTATTCTCAAGCTCGCCTTTGAGATTCTCGCTGCTTTCGATGGCTATGAGCATCTGAACGACGCTAACGCGGCGTTTGATATGCTGCAGGACGTTGTGAATGAGGTCGTTCGTTATATCGAGCCCCGCGCGCAAGAGTTTGCCCGTTTGCACAAGGACGACAAGATTATCGTAC
Source organism: uncultured Collinsella sp. (assembly GCA_959599095.1). GTDB lineage: Bacteria > Actinomycetota > Coriobacteriia > Coriobacteriales > Coriobacteriaceae > Collinsella. The sequence continues at coordinate 31,549 of CAUGGC010000016.1, forward strand.
CGCTTGCTGGCGGCCCTGCCCTGGGTGTCGGCTATGGTTTCTCCATCTGCAGCTTGATGGAGATGCAATGGGTCCATGCGCCCCTCATCAATACCGGCGAGTTCTTCCATGGGCCGTTTGAGATTGTGGACCGAACTACTCCCTTCGTTCTGTTTATGAGCGATGGCCGAAATCGTTCCAACGATGAGCGTGCAAAGAAGTTCCTTGATGAATATGCCGACCGGGTCACGGTGCTGGATGCGAAGGAACTCTATATCAATCAATTCCCGGCAAGTGTCTGCGAGTTCTTCAATCACTTTGTGTTTGATGCGGCACAGCGTAGGCTCCTGTCTGCACTCGGGGATATCAGGAAACACGATCTGATGACGCGCCGTTATATGTGGCATGTCGAGTATTAAACGCCTGGTTTTATCGACTCGCTTTTAGGAATGGGTGACAATTATGATCGTCGCAACGAGGGTGGATGAGAGACTTGTCCATGGACAGGTTGCCGTATCTTGGCTGTCTGCATTAGGGGCTGATTGCATTCTTGTCGCAAATGACGAGGTTGCTGCAGATGATGCTCAACGCGCAATACTGAAAATGGCAAAGCCGTCTGGATGCAAGCTTGTGATAAAAGGACTTGATGATTCGATTGCGGCGATCAGAAGTGGCATAACGGACAAATATCGTCTGTTTATAGTCGTCAAAACCGTAAAAGATGCTTGCCTTCTCGCTCAAGGGTGCCCAGATATCAAGGCAATTAATCTGGGAAACGTCATACCGAGAGAGGGAACGCGACAAATTAGTCGGTGCGTTTACGTTTCTCCGGACGAAGAGAAGAGCCTTGTTGCGCTTGTTGAGGCGGGAGTCGATGTCGTAATTCGGAGTTTGCCAGGAGATAAGGCATTACGACTGACGGAGGCTCTATAGGCCTTTAGCGCGGACAGATATTTGTGCTAAGGAGAGGGGATGCAATGGACATTCTGTTGATCTTTCTTATTTCATGCTTTAGCTATTCGAATTGGTTTCTTGGTAAATCAATGCTTGATAGACCCCTGATAACGGGAACAATTGTGGGTCTCGCATTCGGTGATTTGGCAAGTGGCTGTATTATCGGCGCCACGATTGAGCTGGCTCTTATGGGCGCTCAGGGAATCGGAGCGGCTGCGCCTCCTGACGTGATTTCCGGTGGCATTTTGGGCACTGCGTTTGCGGTCATTTCCCATTCAGATGCTGGCGCCGGCGTTGCTTTGGCAATCCCAATTTCAATGCTCGGAATGGTAATCAGGAATTTTTGCTACATCGTTCTGATTCCTCTTATTAATCGCGCCGCCGATGGATATGCCGAACGAGGAGACGTTGACGGGGTGTGCAGGACCCATCTTATCTCTAGCTTCTTTGGGTTCATTATTCCCCAGGCGCTGTATGTGACCGCAGCTTATGCGCTGGGTGCTCCGGTTATGGAAGGTGTCCTTGCGGCTATTCCCGAATTTGTCCAGCATGGCTTGACGGTTGCCGCAGGCATTTTGCCCGCCCTCGGCTTTGTCATTCTGCTTAGGACCATCATGGACCGGAAGTTGTTGCCTTATTTGATTTTTGGATTCGTTCTCAGTGCGTATCTGGGCTTGCCAATTTTGGGTGTTTCGCTCATCGCCGCCGGAATTGTGCTGTTGATGGTATTTAAAGATCGCGAATCCGCTGCCGCTGTTACGGCTTCTGTGGAAGGAGACGACGATGAGTTCTAAAGAAGGCGGATCGAAAATCACCAAGTCCGATCTCAATAAAATTTTCCTACGCTCAATGACATTCGAGGGGTCCTGGGATTACGAGCGGCAAATGTACCTTGCGAACGCATTTACGCTTGGCCCAATTATCAAGAAGCTGTATCCGTCGAAAGAAGATTGCGCAGACGCATTGAAGCGCCATCTTGAGTTCTTTAACATCACTCCCTATCTCGCGACGCTGGTTTGTGGAATTGTGACAGCAATGGAGGAGGTGAAGGCGAACGGCGGAGAAATTGGCGGAGAAGCTATCAGCAACGTGAAGACTTCGCTTATGGGTCTGTTGTCTGGCATTGGCGATTCGTTGTTTCTAACAACCTGGCGTACGGTTACTGCCGGAATTGGCTGCTCCATCGCAATGCAAGGGAACCCGCTCGGCGCTGTCCTATTTTTCTTGCTGTTTAACATACCCGCACAAGCCGTGCGCTACATTTGCGCCATTAAAGGTTACGAGATGGGCAGCAAGCTACTCGTTAAGCTGTCCGAGACAAATATCATGAAACGCCTGACGAAACTGACTGGCGTCGTCGGAATGATGGCGGTGGGAGCAATGATTGCCTCAATGGTGAGCGTTACAACTCCGCTGGCTTTCGGTTCGGGCGATGAGGCCCTTGCCATTCAAGGCGTGCTGGATCAGATTATGCCATGCCTGCTTCCGGTAATCGCAACAGCCGCGATTTATTGGGTTATGGGAAAGAAGCCAAATACTGCGGTCGTCCTTGTCTCGATAGTCGTCTTTTCGATTGCATGCTCTGCGGTTGGAATTCTCTAGAGTTGACATCCTTGCTCGGCTTGAGATGATTGCCATCCGGCTGAGTTTTGATTCAAGCACTGCCCCCTGCGCTGACTCCGATGCGCAGGGGGTTTGTTTCTATATTTATTCAGTCGGAGTATCGATTATCGATTGTTGGTCAGCTAAGTGTCGGCCTCTAGGTTTCTCGTTAGATATACCTTGCTATCTGCGCATACTCGATTTCCGAGTTTTGTCCTACAGGTAGATCCCCTCGCACAAAGTTTTGTGGAACTGGGTGTGGTGGTCGCGTGCCCAGGTGAAGAGCGCCTGGTCGTAGTTGTCGTGACTGTCGGGGATGCCATAGACGCCGGCGACTTCAACGCGCACGAACTCCAGCGCGGGTAGCTTGTTGATGGCCGTGAGCGCAAACGGCGACGTGGGCTCCTCGAACAGGTAATGGCTGCCTTGCAGCGCGCCGCAGCCGGTGCAGGTGCTGGCGAGCGATACGGTCTTGGTGGTGCGCGACGTTGTGGGCTTGTAGCCACAGCGCTCGCGCAGGTAGTCGCGGATCTCGGCCGGCACGCAACCCAGCGCGGGGACGATGGCAACGGCGTTGGCGCGAGTGGTGTCGATCGCGATGTGGCCCGCGTCGTCCATGGCGGGCGCGCCGCCGGGCGCGGCCTTGCTGCCCGAGTCCTCGGCCGCCCAATACGGAATGCCAAAGGCCGCGACCGTTGTCTGCTCGTGGCACTTCCAACACTCGCGCTTGCCCAGCACCAGGTAGATGTAGGGCGCGCTGGGGTCGGAGCGATCCACGCCGGGCAGCCACGCGGCAAAGGGCTCGGGGTTGACGCCATCGGGCACGTACCAGATCTTCTTGGCCCGGTCCCACTTGGCGCCCAGGGCCTTGGCCTTGTCTTTGTGCGAAAAGGGAACATCGAGCTCGGTGCGCATGGCGGCTCCTTTGTGCGGCTTGCGGTGCATGTGCTCCAAGGATACCCCAGCGGCGGGTGCGTGGTCGCTAAACGAGCACTTCGACCGCCCGAGAAGTCGCGGAGCATTTTGGCGAGTGCGTGCCGTCAAGCAAATGGGCAAGCAAATGGTCAGCTTTTGGTCAGTTGAGCGGCAACCTTGCCAAAAGCTTGACGGATTTGCATTTAGACGTCGACGAATGAACGCTTTGGTTGCGCCGCGGCAAAAAACTGCTGGTCGTTTGCCGAAAACTCGCCAGGGCCGCGAGCCGCCGCCGACGCGCGTGCTATCTTCGCGCCATGGGGTACTTTATCGTTTCACATAACGCTGCGTTGGCGCTTTTGGCGCACCTGCCGAACCCTCGTTTTGGGGATTCGGAACCAGAGGTCGTGTCGATTGCAGGTGCCTGTGCGCTGTTGGACCAAGAGGCGCAGGACTTTATCGATCGCTATGATCTGGGGATCCAAACGCTGGATTTGCTGGTGCCATCGCGTGCCGACCGTCGGCAGAGCAAGCATGTTAAGACGCACCTGTGCACCAACGAGCTCCCGGCGGGTTCGTTTATCTCGCTGGGCCACTGGATGGGCGATCTGGATGCGTACGCGTGCTCTCCCGAGCTGGCGTTTGTGCAGGTTGCACACGACAGCTCTGCGGCCGAGGCCATCTATGCCGGCTATGCCATGACATCGAACTACCGGTTGGATAACCTTGCCCCCGGCGGGGTGACCAGTAGGGATGCGGGCATGCGCGATAGCAAGCTCACGACCAAGGAGCTCATTGCGGCGTATATCGAGGCGTCCCCAAAGGTAAGGGGTCTCGCGAAAGCAAAGGCGCTGCTTGCGTATGTGATCGAGGGGTCGCGCTCTCCGAGGGAGTCGGGGCTGTGCATGTTTATGTCGCTGCCTACGCGCTACGGCGGGTATGCATTGGGCAAGGCCGAGCTCAACAAGAAGGTCTTTATTCGCGATGGGCTCAACGATGGGTGCGAGCGCAAGCTGCGCGTGCTGGAGCGCACGCCCGACATTACGCTTACAGCTAAAGTCGAGGTGGGCAGGGATAAAGTAAAGGCCGGGCTGCTGCCAGAGGTACTGACCGCGATGGTCGACTACGACAGCGATGCCATTCATGACGGCCGCGAGAAGATCCACAAGGATGCCGAGCGCCGCAACGAGTTGGAACTGCTTGAGGGGGTAGCGTATTTTACCGTGACAACCGACCAAGCAAATGACTACGAAAAGCTCGTTCGGCTGTGCGAGCGCATCCGACGCAAGCTGCATCGGAATAAGCGCCCCATCTTTAACAAGGCGATGAGTGCAGAGCAGCGATATTTTGCCAACGCGCGTGCCGAAACGAAGCGATTTTGGCTCTGGCAAGCCGTTATCGATGCGCATCAGTATTGGTAGGGGCGGTAGCAGGGGGTTAGAATTAGCGGCCATATATCCAGGTTTAATACTTTTCCCGAGAAGTGAACGAGTCAGAATGGACCCCCGAAACATCGACACTTTTAGGGGCTTGTTTCCTGCGGTTTTGCTGCTGGAATCCTGCGGTTTTAACGTCAAAAAGTGTGGATGCTCCGGGGGTCCAAATAAGCTCGTTCACTTCTCGGGAAAAGTATTAAACCTCAATTTATAGGCGGTTATTTATATATGGCTGCGAGGCCCATTCGGGCCTGATCGGGGCGCCCGCTGGGGTTGTTTGGGCGGCTTTGGCTTGGTTGGGGTGGTTGCTGGCGTTGTTGAGGCGGCTTTGGGTGCAGCGGCGCTCTCTTGGCTTGGCAGCGTAAAACAAAACAGCTCAGAGGCGAAGCCTCTGAGCTGCGAACATTTGGTGGGCGTTAGAAGATTTGAACTTCTGACCTCTTCCGTGTCAGGGAAGCGCTCTCCCCCTGAGCTAAACGCCCGATCAAGGGTGCGCGAGTGCGCAGGGAATAATATAACGGAGCTCCCACCCGCTGGCAAGAACTATTTTTTAAAAAGCGGCAACTTGCGACCCTATCGGCTCCCGATCCGGCGTGAGCAGGACGCGAAAAGTCGCGTTTGTACCCCCGATGAACTGCACATTCGCGTAAAATATTCCCATTATGGGCAAATGGTGTCCAGGTAGTTTACGATGCGGCATCTGGGGGAGGGACATGTCGGACGCGCGTTCGCTGCGAAAACAGTTCAATCGCATGCTCGCCACGTTGCTGGTTGCCCTTGCTGCTGCCGGAGCCGTAACATATGCCTGGTACATCTACAACACCAACCGCCACATCACCGACGTCAAGATGGCCGCCGGCACGGGCGTGACCTTCCTCATCTCCAACGAGTACGACGGCGAATACAAAACCAACGCCGGCCTGAGCTTTTCGGGCCTGCTCGATCCCGTCTCGACCGACAACGTGCTCAACGACTTCCAAAAGGTAACGGGCTTTACCGGCGGAACCACCCAGGACTCGCTCTTTGCCAGCATGTTTGGCACCGCCGAGCACTCCGACTACTACAAGACCTCCCTGTACCTGGCTACCAATTCGGCCGCGACCGACGTGTACCTGTCGGGCATTGACTTTACCGAGCAGGACCCGGCAAACCCCATCTCCACCGCCCTGCGCGTGGGGCTGGTTACCTATGCTCCGGGGCAGGGCGACACCGTTACGGGCCAGTACGTCTTTGAGGTCTCGGGCGAGCACAATCCCCAGGCGCGCTACAACACGCTTGACGGCAAGGATGCCGACGAAAACGAGCAGAACCACCTGGTGCTCGACAGCAGCCGCTCCGACGGTGCCACGGTCCATTTTGACCAGCTGACCAGCGCAAACTTCTGCGACTACAACGAAGACACCGGCATCGTGAGTCTCAAGGAGGCCACGACCAAGATTTGCAGCCTACCCGCTGCCGCCAAGGGCGCCAGCCGCAGCACGCCCGTGCGCGTGGACGTGTACGTGTGGCTGGAGGGCTGCGACCCCGACTGTACCAACAACCTGGCCGCAACCAGCCTGCAATCGCTGGCGCTGCGCTTTGCCGGCAAACGTTCGTAGGGGGACCAGGGATGAGTGCATCGAACATCAAAGACATCCTGGGCTCGCGCCGCCGCATGGTTGCTGCGGCCGCATGGATGCTGGTGCTGGTAGCCGCCCTGAGTGCCGCCACCTATGCCTGGTTTAGTAACTCGCGCTACACCAACGTGACCCCCGTGGCGCACACGGTAAGCGACGAGAGCTCCGACCTGCAGATTGGTCTTTCGGCCAACGGGCCCTGGGACACAACGGCCACGCTTGCCGCCGCCGACAAGACGCTCTATCCCATCTCGACGTCAGACCTTTCCCGCTTTTGGCGCGGCACGTTCCAAAACGCTGCGGGCATTACGACCGACTACGCCGACTGCACCGCGCAGCTGGATGACTACGCCCTTTCGGGCACGCTGTACCTCAAGAGCAGCGACAGTGCGCTCAACGTGTACCTGTACCAGGGCCAGATGGGCATGACGAGCGACCCGCAGCTGCTGGCCGCGTTGCGTTTGGGTCTGGTAATTACGACCCAGTCGGGCACGCAGACGCATATCTTTACCTGTGACGACTTGGGCAGCACCGCAGGCGCCACCAACAGGCGCACCACGGCGCAGGGCGGCGTGGTCGTAGCGGGCGCCGCCTCGGGCTGGAGCTACACCGCCGACCCGGCCCGCGCCATAAGCGCTTACAGCATGGATGGCACCGGCGACACGCCCACGGCGCGCGCGGGCGCCACGCCCATCTGCACGCTGGCCGCCAACGAGGTGGCAAGCGTTCGCTACGTTGTGTACATGGAAGGCTGCGACGCCAATTGCATAGACGAGGCTCAGGCCCGCGATGTGGTGCTGCAGCTTGCCTTTGCCGCGGACAAGGCATAAGGGGGCGAAGCGACATGGGAGACAAGAAGCGCATGCCAGAAGATAGCCGCAAGGCCCAAACCGAGAGCACGGGTCACGCGGCCCCCTCCAGCGCGACCGCCGGGCGCCAAGGCCACGAGGGCACCTCCGCCCGCTGCCACGCCCGCCGCGCGCGTGCCTACATCGCGCTCGTTATGGTGGCACTCGCCGCCACCTTGGGCGCCGCGACCTACGCCTGGTTTACCAGCAACATGAAGGTCAACACCAACTCGGTGAGCGTTCACAGCGATACTTCCAAACTGGTGCTGGAACTGGGCGACGCCGATGCCGGCAGCTGGTTGCAGCAAGGCGACGCATCCCTGTCCTCCAATGCAAGCGGTGCCGTGACGCTCTACCCGGTCTCGACGTTCGACCTCAACGGCTTTGCCGCCTGCGCGCAAAACAACGCTGCCGGCGATGCCACCGTGTTTGAACAGGCGAAAGACGACGGATCTGCCTATTACCACGGTTGGATTGACCTGCGGCCCACCATTACCGGCACAGGCGCCAGCAAGGTTAAGGGCAGCGTGAGCTTGTATCTGGCCGAATCGCTGGTCCCGCAGGGCGCCGATGCCGAGCTGCTGCGCGCGGCCCGCGTGGGCATAAAGATCTCGAGCGGCAACCAGGTGCTTGCCACCAACATCTTTGAACTCGACGGCTCCGATAGTGGTCGCCGCGCCGAGCACCCGGCGACTGCCCCTGCAGGCCTGGCGGGCTACACCGAGGGCATGCTCCTGGGCTGGCAAAACGGCCAGCTCGCTTGCGGCACCAACGTGACTCAGAACCCAGCCACCTTTACGCTGGACACGAGCGAGACGGCCACGCGTCCGCAAAACACGCTTGCCACGCTGGGGCTTGACCAGACCTATCGTTTGGATATCTATTACTACATCGAGGGCACCGATCCCGATAGCGCCGACTATCTCTATCAAGATCCGGGCACCTTGCACCTGGCGCTCTTTGCGACCTTGGACGGTGAGTAGCAATGGCACACGCCACGCCCGACAACCGCCGCCCGACCACCGGCGCTCCGGTTGCCGCGCCCACCGATATCGACCTGCGCCGCAAACTCACCACCACCGTGGTGCTGGTGCTGTTTGCCCTGGTGGCAATAGCCATGGCAACGTTTGCCTGGTTCTCCATCGCCGATAGCGCCAAGACCCGCATGCTCATGATCGATGCCAACGCCGACGGCTCGCTGCGCTTTGACCTGGACGGGCACGCCGCGTTCAACGAATACGTGCACAGCCTGGGTTTTGATCAGATCTCGGCGCGCATTGCCAGCGAAAAGGGCGTGGACATCGACGCGTCCAAGCTCAAGCCCGTCACCACGAGCGACTACCAGACCTTCACCTTCGAGGACGGCTCCACCGCCGATCCCGCCACCGGCGCCTACCTGGAGTTTACGCTGCACTTTATGAGCAGTACGGACCTGCGCGTTCGCCTGACCGGGCAGGACGGCGACGGCGGCGCGTCTGGCACGCGGTTTAGCTCCGACACGCAAGGCATGGCCAGCGCCATGCGCATGAGCTTTACCGCCGACGGCCATACTTGGGTCTACAACCCCAACGGGGGCGGGGGCTCGTCCGGCGCGGCCACCGTCTTTGGGCTCGACTCGGGCGAGGCGACCGCGGCCAGCGACATGTTCGACCTGATAACAGAAACGGACAAGCCGGTAACCGTTCGCATATGGCTCGAGGGAACGGACCCAAATTGCACTAATATGCTAAAGGGAGCTAACTATTCGGTTTCGATGCGCTTTGAGGGCATCGAGGAACAGTAGATACGCACGGCGGCCACCGGGCCGCGCACGGCCTAAAAAGACACGGTAGTAAGGGACATCATGCAATCTGTTAAAAAAGCCGCATCCATCGCGCTGAGCGTTGTCATGTGGATCATCATCCTGGTGGCGGCCCTGTATGCGTTTACCACGCTTGCCACGCGCGAGGACGGCAGCGTCTCGGACATCGCCGGCTTCACCCCGCTCGCCGTGCAGTCCGACTCCATGGCGCCCACGTTTAACAAGGGCGACCTCATCGTCATCAAAAAGTGTGACACCTCCAAGCTCGAGGTGGGCGACATCGTGACGTTCCACACCATTATCGACAACGAGTACGCGCTCAACACGCACCGCATCGCCGCCATCGACGAGGTCAATGGCATGCGCAGCTTTACCACCAAGGGCGACAACAACGACGTGGCCGATACGCACATCATCAGCGACGGAGACATCGTTGGTAAGTACCTGTTCGCGTTGCCGCAGATGGGCAAGGTCATGGACTTCCTGTCCAGCTCCATGGGCTTCCTCATCGTGATCGTGCTGCCCATGCTGCTGTTCTTTATCTACCAGGTGTACCACCTCATCGTGGTGGGCATGAACCTCAAGCGCGCTATGGCCGAGGAAGACCGCCTGGCCGCCGCGGCCGCCATCGTGGACGCCGAGGGCAAGGGTGACGCCGCCACCGTCACGGCCGATAACGCCGCCGAGCAGCTTGCCCAGGCCGAGGCCAAGCTCGAGGAAGCCCGTCGTCTAAAGGCCGAGGCCGAGGCGGCGATGAACGCGACCAAGCAGGAGGATACCGACGGTGAGTGAGTTTCTGGGATTTGCCTGGGAGCTGCTGGCAAAGGTTGTCTACAACGTCGTTGCCGTTGTGAGCTCCATCCTTAACCTGCTGATATTTGGCTGGGTTGAGTACTTCAACATCTTTATGACCTATTTCACCACGTTTGACCTGGTGGGCAAGATCGGCGCGGTCATTCTGTTTGCCATGCTCATCGCGGTTCCCGTGCTGATCGTGGCCATTCTGATCCACCGCTACCGCATCAACCGCCGCCTGCATCGCGACGACACGTCCAACAAGGCGCTCTATCGCGAGATCGGTCGCCTGAACAAGCAGGTGCTCGACCTCATGGACGAGAAGAACAAGCTGCTGGCGCTCAAGGTCAATGCCATGGGCGGCACCAAGCAGATTCCGTACGTGGGCGCCTCGGCCCTGGCCGACGACCATCTGCCCACGGTGGGCAACGTGGTGGGCGCCGCTACGGGTGCCGGTACGGGCGAGGGCGCCACGGCCGCCGTGGTGTCGGGCAACGCGTCGCTCGCGCTCGATGGCGCGGGCGTCAAGGACGCCGCGGCCGCCATGGCCAAGGCCACCGTCGAGGCTAAGACCCTTGCCGAGGAAAAAGAAATCGCCCAGGCCAACCGCTTCCCCAAGCTGTCCCTTGTGGACCTTAAGTACCGCGACTGGGAATCGCCGGCCTACGACGATGCCATCTCGCTGGAGGACTTTGTCGACAGCTTCCGCGCGTTCGCCTGCAGCCAGATGAATCTCTACTACACGCCTGAGGTCATCCGCCGCTTTGTGGCCGGCATGGCCGCCTCCAAGCTGCTGATCCTGGAGGGCATCTCGGGTACTGGTAAGACCTCGCTGCCCTACAGCTTTAGCCGCTATCTGGATAACCCCGCGACCATCGTGTCGGTGCAGCCGAGTTTTCGCGATCGCACCGAGGTACTGGGCTACTTTAACGAGTTTTCCAAGCGCTTTAACGAGACCGAGTTCCTCCGCGCCGTGTACGAGGCGGGCCTTCGCCAGGACCCGTCCATGATCGTGCTCGATGAGATGAACCTCGCCCGCGTGGAGTACTACTTTGCCGAGATCCTGTCGGTGCTCGAGATGCCCAGCCACGACGAGTGGGTGCTCGACCTGGTGCCCACCCAGTGGGCTGCCGACCCCAAGGCTCTGCACGACGGCAAGCTCACCATCCCCGACAGCCTGTGGTTTATCGGCACGGCCAACAACGACGACTCCACCTTTACCATCACGGACAAGGTGTACGACCGTGCGATTCCCATCGAGCTCAACGAGCGCGCCGATGCGTTTGAGTGCGAGCCGCACGAGCGCGTGCACGTGACGGCCGAGCATCTGCAGTATCTGTTCCAAAAGGCCAAGGTCGAGTGCGTGATCGACGAGGAACTGCTCCAGAAGATGCACAAGCTGGACCAGTACCTGCAGACCCGCTTTAAGCTGGCCTTTGGTAACCGTATCATCAAGCAGATGTACGACTTTATCCCCGTGTACGTGGCGTGCGGCGGCACCGAGCTGGGCGGCATGGACTACATCATCGCCCGCAAGGTGCTTAAGAAGTTTGAGTCCATGAACGTGAGCTTTGTGCGCGACGAGATGAAGGGCCTGATCGAGTACATCGAGAAGACCTTTGGCGAGGGCGGCCTGCCCGATTCCGTCATGTATCTGCAGCGGATCCAGAACTTCTACTAATGTCGTAAGCGCGGGGCGATGTGATGTCGCCCCGTCCCTTTCCGATCGATCCAATCTATGGAGTAACCCATGTCCGAGACCATTCAGGACCTCTATACCAGCTTCTCCGAGCAGATGGAGCCCATCCAGGAGGACAGCCGCTACTTTCGCTATCTGTTTGAGATGGCGCAGGCCTCGGGCACTACGATTGAGCAGCAGCGCGAGGAGCTCGTCAAGGTGGTGGACGAGGAATGGATCAGCATGATCGAGGACTCGCTCGACGCCATCAACACCATTATCGAAAAGCCGCGCCGCTTTATCACCACCGAGGAAGAGGTGGTGCCGGTCTCGCTCGCTAAAAAGATCAGCGCCGACAGTGTCCGTCATCTGAGCCAGAACACGCAGTTTTTGGCGCCGAGTGAGGACGGCGGCGTTCACCCTACGCGCATCCTCAACGTCAATACCGTCGAGACGTACGACCTGTACGAGAACCGCTTTATCTACCACCTGATTCAGCGCCTGCTGACGTTTGTAGACAAGCGCACCGACGTGATCTTTTGGTCGACGGGCAACGAGATTCGCAACCGCTTTAAGATGCACAGCAAGATCGACGACGCGTACGAAGAGATCGAGTACAACGTCGAGATGACGGTCAAAAACCGCCAGAGCTTTGCCGAGAACGACGCCGACAACATGGACGTCTTTATGCGCATCGACCGCGTGCGTCGCCTGGTCATGGCGCTGCGCGGCGCGTCGTTCTGCCAGATCATGAACGGCTGCAGTGCGGTTCGCAGCCCCATCCAGCGCACCAACCTCATCATGAAGGATCCCAACTACCGCAAGTGCTACCAGCTGTGGCAGTTTATGGAGCGCTATGACAAGGTGGGCTACAACATCGACGTGCAGCAGCAGGCGCTGGCGTTCGATGACGAGTACATGGTGCAGATGTACACCAACCTCATTAACAACTACGCCGTCTTTAAGAGTCTGACCGATGACGAGCGCAACCTGCAGGAGCTCGAGAGCGTGCAACACGCGCCGGTGGCGCCCAAGTTTATTAAGGAGATTAAGGAGGTGCAGGTCGATAGTCCCGACCTGCCCGACGTCGAGGTCCGTCGCGTGTTTGTGGAGGAGGTCACGCAGGCCCAGCTCGATGCCGAGCAGGCGCTGGCCGAGGCGCGCGAGCAGATCGAGGAGCTGCAGGGGCAGGTCAAGTCTTGGAAGGTTCAGGCCCATGCGCTGGCCGACGAGCGCGACGACCTGGCCGACGAGCTGGACGAGGCAAAGACGCGCGAGCTGGCGCTGACGCAGCGTGCTCAGATGGCCGAGGCTGATGTTGAGGAGCTGCGCGCCTCGCTGGAGGATGTCGAGGCGGGCAAGAAAGCTGCCGAGGATGCTGCCGCTGAGGCGCGCTCAACCGCAGCTGCCCAGCTTGAGCAGATGCGCGCCGAGGCCGATGCCGAGGTTGCGGCTGCCCGTGCCGATGCCGATGCCAAGGTTGCCGCCGCCGAGCAGGCAGCCGCCGAGCAGGTCGCACAGGTCAAGAGCGACGCTGCTGCGGCCCTGGCTGCCAAGACGGAAGCCGATGCCGCCGAGCTGCAAGATGCCAAGGATGCCGCCGCGGCTGAGCTTGCCGGCGTGCGCGAGGTGTGCGCCAAGGAGGTTGCCGAGCTGCATGCCAAGCTGGACGCCGCTCAGCTGCAGATTGAGGAAGTGCAGCTGACGGCCGAGCGCGATGCCTGTGCCGCGCAGGAGGCGGCAGATGCCGCCGCGGCAGCAGCGGAGCAGGCGCTTGCCGACACCGTTGCTGCGGCCGAGGAGAAGGTTTCCGCCGCTCAGCAGGCTGCCGATGCCGCGATCGATGCCGCCCACGCGGCCGCCGATTCTGCCGTGGAGCAGGCCGCGGTGGATGCCGGCGAGAAGGTCGCCGCCGCCGCTGCCGAGCGCGATGCCGCGACGCGTGCCGCCGAGGACGCCCGTGCCGACGCCGACGAGCGTATCGCCGCAGCCGAGCGTGCGGCAGGGGAGCGCATCGAGCAGGAAGTCGTCGCCGTCCGTGCCGCTTGCGAGCGCGAGGTCGAAGCTGCTCGCGTGGAGATGCAGCAGCGCCTGGACGCGCTGGCGCAAGAGCTGGAGCGGGCCGAGCGCAACCGTGAGCGTGCCGAGCGCCGTGCCGAGGGCAACAGCCTGTCGCGCTATCTGCTGGCCCGCTTGCGCGGCGAGGCTGGCGAGGGCGTGGTCGCCGCGCCTGACGAGGATGGCGCTTCTGCGGCGGATGCCACCGAGGGCGAGGTCGCTGCCGACCCCGAGACTTCCGCAAAGGACGACGACAAGTGATGAAGCACGTGCTCCGCGTGATCAACGTGCTGGCGACCGTGGTGATCCTGGTCGCCTTTGTGGTGTTGCTGCGCACGGTGTTCACGCCCGCCGGCGAGATCCCCACCATCATGGGCTATGGCTTTATGCGCACGCTGACCGGTTCGATGGAGCCGGCGATTCCCGTACACTCGTTTATCGTCGTTGATACCGACAACGGCCAGGCCTACCAGGTGGGCGACATCATCACCTTCCATTCGTCCGATGACGCGCTGGAGGGTTCGCTCAACACGCACCGCATCGTTGCCGTGGAGGCCGCCGCCGACGGCGCCCCGATCTACCGCACCAAGGGCGATGCCAATCCGGTCGAGGATGCCGCGCCCGTGCCCGCCGCCGACGTGGTGGGCCGCGTGGTCTTTGTCTCGGCGGGACTGGGCGTGGTGGTCTCGCTGCTCACCAATCCGCTGCTGTTCTTTCCGCTCATCGTGGTGCCGCTGATCGTGCTGCTGGTGCTCGAAATTCGCCATATGGTCAAGACCACGCAAGAGGTGGCGCGTGCTGAAGACGAGGCTGCCCTGCGCGCGGCTGTGGAGCAGATTCGCGAAAAGCGCCGCCGCGAGCAGGAGAGCCAGGACAGCGCCAAGGAGCAGGGCGACGGTGAGGATGCCCAGGGAAGCGCGGAGGCCGACCTCGGCGCCCCAGACGATTCCAACCGCTCGGCATAGCTTATCCGCGCCTTTCGTCCTTGCAATTTGGATGCTCGTAGATGTTCCGAATCGCCCGCATTTCCATATCAATATTCGTGCTACAGTTTGAGCGCTTTGTTGCCAATTGATTTCGGGGGAGTGGAATGGAACAGGAGCGCACAGCGCAGCGTGCACGTAAAAAGGCTTCGGTGCCGATGACGGCGGCGGCCGATTTTGTCGTGCCCGAGGGAACTGACGAGCTGAGCCGCAGCACCCGCCGCGCATGGCGCGACCGCCTCAACGATGCCCAGACGCGCAAGATGGCCCTGGGCACGCTCGCCGCGTTTGCCGGCGGCACGTTTTGGGGTTTTTCTGGCACCAGTGCCAGCTACCTCTTTGACGTGTGCCATATCGAGACATTTTGGCTGATGAGCGTGCGCCAAGTTATCGCTGGCCTGCTCTTTATGTTCGTCGTGCTCAGAAAAGATCGCGACCGCCTGGTCAGGCTGTGGACCACCCCTGCCGATCGCAAGCAGCTCATCCTATTTACAATCTTTGGCCTGCTGTTCAACCAGCTTTGCTATCTGTCAGCCGTGCGTCTGACCAACGCGGGCACCGCGACCGTCTTTCAGTGTCTGCAGCTGGTGGTAGTCATGGGGTATGCCTGCGTCACCGCGCATCGACTGCCGCGCACGCGCGAGGCGCTTGGCATTTTGCTCGCCTTGGGCGGAACGTTTTTAATTGCCACGGGCGGCGACCCTAGTACGCTCAGTATCTCGCCAATGGGCCTGCTCGCGGGCCTTTTGTGCGCAGTGGGCGGTGCCTGCATAGCAATCATCCCTGCCGGAATCCTCAACAAATACGGCAGCTCGGTCGTCACGGGCTCGGCCATGCTTTCGGCGGGAATCGTGATGAGTATCTTTACCCAGCCGTGGGCGCACATGCCGGCGCTCGGCCCCTCGGGTGTCGGCGCGCTCGCGATATTTATTGTGGTGGGGTCGTTCTTCGCCTATATGTTCTACATGCAGGGCGTTAAGGAGATTGGATCGGTGCGCGCGAGCCTTCTTGGAACCATGGAGCCGGTTTCGGCGACCATCACCAGCGCCGTTATGCTGGGCACGGTGTTTTTGCCGACCGACCTTATCGGCTTTGCCATGATCATCGTGATGATGTT
The DNA here is from genome assembly GCA_959599095.1 of uncultured Collinsella sp. Lineage (GTDB taxonomy): Bacteria > Actinomycetota > Coriobacteriia > Coriobacteriales > Coriobacteriaceae > Collinsella. The sequence goes on from CAUGGC010000016.1 coordinate 47,331, forward strand.
CCTCACGGTGTAGCTGGCGCCGCCGCCAAGACGGAAAAGGTGTTGTGCCGCATTTTCGCCAATTGATGTCCGTGTCTGGAGTTTAGCTGTCGATGCCCAAAATGCCATAAACTAGTAATGTTATGGACTTTTTCATTGCGACTCAATTGCGAGGATTTCTTTATGGCTGGTAATCACTTTAAGGGCAGCGATAGCGGCCGTCCTGCAGTTCCGCCGCGTCCGAACGGGGCTGGTAAGGCCGGCACGCCGGGCGGCACTGGACAGGGCGGTTCCGGTAAGCGCGTGTCCCCGGGCGAGACGGCGATGTTTACCGCTCTGTACGAGCAGTCACAAAAGGCAAAAAAGACCGGCCGTGCAAGAGGGAATGTCTTTGCGGGCGGTGCAACCTCCACGTCGCAGCCGAGTGGGGCTCCTTCGGTACCCGCGAACAACGCAGGTGCTACCAACGCCGCGAATGCCGCCGGCAACGTTAATGCCGGCAAGGCCGCCAACAATACTCCCTCTGCCGGTGGCGCGGGGCTTACGGGTAACCTTGGCACGATCTATACCGGCGCCTCCGAGACTGGCACGTTTGCCCGCCTGGATGATAGCGGTGCCGAGTTTGCGGGCTCGGGTTCCAAGGAGGATTATTACGATTTTGGCTTGAACTACGGTAGCGACGCTTCGTCGAGTTCGACCTCTGACGGTCTGGTCCGTCATCGCCATCGCAAGGGCGAACGCAAAAAGCGTCACACCGGCGCCATTATTGCCGCTGTAGTCGCGGTGCTTCTCGTTGCGCTTGGCGCAAGCGGCTTTATGCTGCTTAACTCGGCAAAGACCGTAAAGAGTGAAGCGAAGGAGGCCGTCGAGATTGTCGGTGGCCTTAAGGACAAGGTCACGTCGGGCGATTTTTCGACGCTGCCTGACGACGCGAAGAAGATTGATGAGCTCTGCGACAGCATGAAGGCGGAGACCTCGAGCCCGCTGTGGACGGCGGCTTCGTTTATCCCGGTGTATGGCAGCGACATCAATGCGGCCCGCACCATGATCGACGTCCTGTCCGATGTCTCGAGCAATGCACTGGTTCCCATGGCCGATAACCTTTCGCAGGCCACGCCCGGCAAGCTGTTCCAGGACGGCATGATTAACGTGTCCGCGCTGCAGGCCGTTGCCGATTCGCTTTCCGATAGCTCCAAGGTGTTCAAGAGCGCCAACGAGAAGATCCAGGGCATTGGCGATACTCATATTTCCCAGGTGACCGAGCTGGTCGATAAGGCCAAGGACGGCTTTGCCACCCTCAACGGCGCGGTTGACGCGGCGGAGAAGGTCGCCCCCGTCCTTCCCCAGATGCTCGGCGCCAACGGCCAGACGCGCAACTATCTTGTGTACGCCATGAACAACGTCGAGATTCGTGCTTGCGGCGGCTTTGGCGGTTCGCAGGGCCTGATTTCGGTCACCGACGGCCAGATGTCGATTGGCGAGTTTGTTCCATGTATTGCGCTTGGCAAAGACGAGGCGGTTGAGAGCGTCGACGAAGAGGACGAGGCACTGTTTGGCGACCACAGTAACCTGTACAACTCTGGTAACGCGTATTCGCCCGATTGGCCCCGCAACTCGCAGCGTGTCGCCGCGCTGTGGAAGTCCCAGTATGGGCAGGACGTTGACGGCGTCGTGGGTATCGACCCGGTGTTCCTGCAGTATCTGCTGGGCCTCGTCGGTAATGTCTCGCTGCCCGACGGAACGGTTGTCGACGGCACCAACGCCGCAAAGGTCCTCATGCACGATGTGTACTGGAACTATCCGGTCGAGGAGTCGGACGGCATCTTTGCATCCGTCGCCAGCGCTGCCTTCGACAAGATTCTCGGTGGCATCGGTGACGTCGACGTTACAAAGCTTGTCGGTGCATTCGAGCGCGGTGCCGAAGAGGGTCGTCTGATTGCTTGGATGAGAAACGATGATGAGCAGAATGCCATCAAAGAGACGGGCATTGACGCTTCGCTGCCCGATCCGGATGATCCGAGTGCCGATCCCGTTGCCGGCGTTTACTTTAACAACCTGAGCTTCTCCAAGCTCGACTGGTATCTGAACGCCGACACGCAGATTGGCCAGGGCGTCAAGAACGGTGACGGCACGTGCTCGTATCGCATCACCGTTACCCTGACGAACATCATGACGCAGGAGGAGGCTGGCAAGCTGCCCAACTACGTTGCGGCGAGCGCACCCGATGCCGCGCGTGACGACGAACGCCTGAATGTCTCGTTGTTTGCACCGACGGGCGGCAACATTACTGATCTGACCGTCGAGGGCACCCAGTTTGGTCTTGGCGCCGCTACGTGGCATGGAATCCCCTTCTATTCGGGCACCGTTGACCTGCATGCTGGCGAGACGACGACGATCACGTATACGCTGACCACGTCGGCCGAGGCGGGGGACAAGCCGCTTACGCTGCGCCAGACTCCTACATGCCAGGCGGCTCGCGACAGCGCGGCGGCGTAGGGTTTTTCTGGTAGCGCAGATAATCGAGTACCATTTTGGGGCGGACAGACAATCTGTTCGCCCCTATTTTGTAAGGAGAGCGCATGAAGTACTTTGGCACCGACGGCTTTCGCGGTGAGGCCAACGTTGGGCTGACGGTAGAGCACGCTTATAAGATTGGCCGTTTTGTGGGCTGGTATTACGGCGCCAACCGCGAGCGCAAGGCGCGCGTGATCGTGGGCAAGGACACCCGTCGCTCGAGCTATATGTTCGAGGCGGCGCTGGTGAGCGGCCTGGTCGCGAGCGGTGCGGACGCCTATATGCTGCACGTGATCCCCACGCCGGGCGTAGCGCATCAGACCGTGGAAGGCTGCTTCGATTGCGGCATCATGATCAGCGCGAGCCACAACCCGTTTTGCGATAACGGCATTAAGCTCGTCAATAGCGACGGTTTTAAGATGGACGAGGACGTACTGGAGCTCATCGAAGACTACATCGATGGCAAGAGCGAGGTACCGCTGGCCACGGGCAACCACATCGGCGCCACGGTGGACTATATGCAGGGCCGCAACCGCTACATCGCTTCGCTCATCGCCAGCGCGAACTTTTCGTTGCAGGGCGTCAAGATCGGTATCGACTGCGCCAACGGCTCGGCTTCCTCGGTGGCCAAGCCGGTGTTTGACGCGCTCGGTGCCGACGTGCGCGTGATCAACGCCGCGCCCGATGGCTTTAACATCAACGTCGACTGCGGCTCCACGCATATGGAGCGCCTGCAGCGCCACGTGGTGGAGCAGGGCCTGGACGTGGGCTTTGCCTATGACGGCGATGCCGATCGCTGCCTGGCCGTTGACGAGCGCGGTCGCGTGGTAGACGGCGACCAGATCCTGTACGTGTGTGGCGTGTATCTGAACAAGCACGGTCGCCTTTCGGGCGGTACCGTGGTGCCGACGATCGCCAGCAACTTTGGTCTGGTCAAGTCGCTGGAGCTTGCCGGACTGAGCGCCGTGACCAGCGGCGTGGGCGACCGTCACGTGTATGCCAAGATGCGCGAGGGCGGCTACAGCCTGGGCGGCGAGCAGACGGGCCATACGATCTTTGGCGATATCGAGCGCACGGGCGACGGCATTATGACCTCGCTGCGCGTGATGGAAGTGATTCGTGCCGAGCGCGAGACGCTCTCGCAGCTCACGGCTCCGTGCAAGCTGCTGCCGCAGGCGCAGGTTGCCGTGCGCGTAGCGGATAAGGACGCCGCGCTCGAGAACATGGGCGTGCAGAACGCCATCGCCGAGGCCGAGACTGCGCTGGCAGGCGAGGGCCGCGTGCTCGTGCGCAAAAGTGGAACCGAGTCGGTGATTCGCGTGCTGGCCGAAGCCCCCGACCAAGCCGCCGCCGACGCCGCCATGAAGCGCATCGCCGCCGCCCTGGAAGCTCTATAGTTACGCGGTTTTACCAAACCGCGTAACTGCTCGACGCTGCAAACGGCCCCAAGCGGCAATCTGACGTTCAATTTCAAGGGCGCGACCAGAAGGTCAGCGCCCTTTCATTTCACGTTATCTTGCTCGCTTGGGGTCGTTTTCTCTGACGTCGCCAAGACATTAGCGTCAACGAGCTACTCATTGGGGACAGTCTTTGCCGATTGGCCGGTTTGCTGGCCGGATGGGCAAGGACTGTCCCCAACTGCCGGCAGAGACGATATGAGCAGGACATAAAACATTGAGAGCCCCTGCTGCATGAAAGACCGCGGATTAGGCCGACAATGGTG
>CAUGGC010000017.1 GCA_959599095.1 uncultured Collinsella sp.
GTCGGCGGGGCCATTGTGGCTCTTGACAGCGGATTGGGTCATATGAGCGAAAACGTTCCTAAGCGAGCAAGGTGGCGCGAAAGAGGAGGGCATAGGCCTTGTGGCCATGCCCGACGATTGAACGCCAGATTGCCGCTTAGGAACGCTTGCAGCGTCGAGCGGTTACGGCGTTTGGCAAAACGCCGTAACTTAATAAGTTTGGTACCTTGACATTTATTTCTTGCACTCCTAAATTAGTTAGGCACAAAACAATTCAGCTACCTAACTAAAGAAAGGAGCGAAGCTTAGATATGTGTGTTGAACCACTCGTCCTTCCGCACGAGCCCGGCGGCGACCCGTCACAGCCGGCGGATGCACCCGAAGCGGTTAGCTCAGAAGACAAGCTTGCCAAGCGCATCCTCAATGGCTTGGGCTTTTGCGGCCATTACATGCATTTTCATGGCGGAGGCGTGTCCGGCAAGGCGCCCATCATCTGCCTGCTGGCCAAGCAACCCGGCGGCGAGATGTCTCAGCAGGAACTCGGCATGCACTTTGACCTCAAGCCGGGGTCGCTTTCCGAGATCCTGTCCAAGCTCGAGCTCAACGGCCTCATCGAGCGCAGCCGTAACCCCAAGGATCGACGGCAACTCACCATTCGCCTGACCGAAACCGGCCGGGAAAACGCCCGCATCGACCAGGCAGCCCGCATCCGCTTTAGAGAACGGGCCTTTAGCGCGCTCACCCACGACGAGCGCGAGGACCTCGCCGAAATGCTCGATAAAATCCGCGTAACCTGGGAGGAACTGGATGATTAAAACCCTCATGGGAAGCATCCGCGACTATATGAAAGTCACCGTTGCCACGCCGTTGCTCGTGCTTGGCGAGGTGCTCTGCGAGATGCTGATTCCATTTATCACCGCCAACCTGATCGACGCCATCAAAGACGGCGCCACCGTAGCCGAGATGCTTCCCACCGCAGGCTTTTTGGTGCTCATCGCGCTGACGTCGCTTGCTTTTGGCGCCGCGGCCGGCGTCACCTGCAGCCATGCGAGCTGCGGGTTCGCCAAGAACCTGCGTCACGACCTGTTCTACAAGATCCAGACGTTCAGCTTTGCCAACATCGATGAGTTCTCGAGCTCCTCGCTCGTCACGCGCCTGACCACCGATATCAACAACGTGCAGCAGGCCTTTATGATGATCATCCGTATCGCCGTGCGCGCGCCGCTGGTATTGATCTTCGCCTTTACCATGGCGTTTATCATGGGCGGCAGCGTCGCCATGGTCTACCTGGTCATCATTCCGCTGCTGGGCTTTGGACTGTTCTTTATCATCTTTAAGGTGCGCCCCATCTTCTCGCGCGTGTTCCACAAGTACGATGCCCTTAACGAGTCCGTCGAGGAAAACGTCACCGGCATGCGCGTGGTCAAGAGCTATGTGCGCGAAGACTTTGAGAAGGAGAAGTTCGCGACCGCCGCGCGCGACGTCCAGATGGACTTCACCCGCGCCGAGAAGCTGCTCGCCTTTAACAACCCCATGATGAACATCTGCGTCAACGGCGCGTTTGTCGTCATCATCTACCTGGGCTCCAAGCTCATCATCACGAGCCAGGGCACGCTATTCGACGTGGGCCAGCTCTCCTCGACCTTTACCTATGGTTTCCAGATTCTCATGAGCCTGATGCAGCTGTCGATGATCTTTGTCATGGTGACCATGGCCGACGAATCGGCACACCGCATTGCCGAGGTGCTGGCCGCCGAGCCCACGATCGCCGATCCTGCCGAGCCCGTGCTCGAGGTTGCCGACGGTTCCATCGACTTTGACCACGTGAGCTTTAAGTATTCCAAGCATGCGAAGCGCCAGGCGCTCGATGACATCGACCTGCACATTAAGAGCGGCGAGACCATCGGCATCATCGGCGGCACCGGCTCGGCCAAGTCCACGCTCGTCAACCTCATCGCCCGCCTGTACGACGCCACCGAAGGCACCGTGCGCGTGGGCGGCATGGACGTGCGCGACTACGACCTGGACGTACTGCGCCACCAGGTCGCCATGGTGCTGCAGAAAAACGTGCTGTTTAGCGGCACCATCGCCGAGAATCTGCGTTGGGGCGACCCGAACGCCACCGACGAGGAAGTCCGCGAGGCGGCACATCTGGCCTGCGCCGATGAGTTTGTCAACGGCTTCCCCAAGGGCTACGACACCTGGATCGAACAGGGCGGCTCTAATGTTTCGGGCGGTCAGAAGCAGCGCCTGTGCATTGCACGCGCCCTGCTGCGTCGCCCCAAGATCTTGATCCTGGACGACTCCACCAGCGCCGTCGACACCAAGACCGACGCCAAGATCCGCGCAGGGCTGGCAAGCTATCTGCCCAACACGACCAAGCTCATCATCGCCCAGCGCATCAGCTCCGTGCAGGACGCAGACCGCATCATCGTCATGGAGGGCGGCCGTATCGCGCAGATCGGCAACCATGACGAGCTACTCAAGACGAGCGAGATCTACCGCGAGACCTTTACCTCGCAAAACAAGATGTCTGCCGAGGGCGAAGGGGCCGTCGAGGCCGACACCGAGGCATCCGCAACGCAAGCTCAGACCCAGGAAGGAGGCGAGGCACATGAGTAAGGCAACGACCGCCGAGCGCGCGCTCAACCGCAAGGGCGGCACCATGTCGCGCCTCATCAAGACGCTCTTTGGCTTCTATCCCGTGCTTTTGCCCCTCGTCGTCGCCGGCGTGGTGCTCTGCGCCATCATCAACTCCATCGGCGCGACCTTCCTGCAGAGCGCCCTGCAGATTATTAGCGAATCGTGGCAGTCGGGCGATTGGGAAGCCGCACAGCCCAAGATCGCACAGCTCGTGACCACCCTCGCCTGCATCTACGGCGTCGGCATCCTGTCCTCGCTGTTCTGGAACCGCGCCATGGCCATCGTCACGCAGGGCTCGCTCGAGAAGCTGCGCGAGAAGATGTTCAACCGCATGCAGGACCTGCCGATCCGCTACTTCGACACGCACCAGCGCGGCGACATCATGAGCCACTACACCAACGACATCGACACGCTGCGCCAGATGATCAGCCAGTCGCTGCCCAACCTGCTCATGACGACCATCGTCATCGTCACGGTGTTCTTTATCATGCTGTACTACAGCGTTTGGATGTGCCTGGTCATTGTGGCAGGCGTCGCCTTTATGACCTTTATGACCAAGCTGCTCGGCTCCAACTCCGCGCGCTTCTTTATTGCGCAGCAGACCGAGCTCGGCGTTGTCGAGGGCCATATCGAGGAAGTCATGAACGGCCAGAAGGTCGTCAAGGCATTCTGCCACGAGTCTGCCGCCGAGGCCGATTTTGACGAGCGCAACGAAAAGCTCTTCGAGGTCTCGCAGAAGGCCAACATGTACGCCAACATCCTCATGCCCATCCTTATGAACCTGGGAAACCTGCTCTACGTGCTGGTCGCACTGGCAGGCGGCATTTTCCTGGCGCTGGGCGTGCCCAACCTGAGCATCTCGGGCATGGCACTGTCCATCGCCGTCGTGGTGCCGTTCCTCAACATGACCAAGCAGTTCTGCGGACAGATCGGCCAGATCTCGCAGCAGATCAACGCCGTGGTCATGGGCCTCGCCGGCGCCGACCGTATCTTTGAGCTCATCGACGAGGAGCCCGAAGCCGACGAAGGCTATGTGACGCTCGTCAACGCTCAGGTGAACCCCGACACCTGGCAGCTCGAGGAGGCCGACCACCACACCGGCATGTGGGCGTGGAAACATCCGCACCGCGCAACCGGCGAGATCGAGTACGTGCCGCTGCGCGGCGACCTGGTCATGGACAACGTCGACTTTGGCTACACGCCCGACCACGAGGTATTGCACGGCGTGTCCGTGTTTGCCAAGCCGGGCCAGAAGGTCGCGTTTGTCGGCGCCACCGGTGCCGGTAAGACGACCATCACCAACCTCATCAACCGTTTCTATGACATCGCCGATGGCAAGATCCGCTACGACGGCATCAACGTCAACAAGATCCGCAAGGCCGATCTGCGCCGCTCGTTGGGCGTGGTGCTGCAGGACGTGAACCTGTTCACCGGCACCGTGATGGACAACATCCGCTACGGCAACCTGGATGCCACCGACGAGGAGTGCATCGCAGCGGCCAAGCTCGCGGGCGCGGACGACTTTATCACCCGCCTGCCCGACGGCTACGACACCATGCTCACCGGCAACGGCGCCCAGCTGTCGCAGGGCCAGCGTCAGCTGATTTCGATTGCACGCGCTGCCGTCGCCGATCCGCCGGCGATGATCCTGGACGAGGCCACGAGCTCCATCGACACCCGCACCGAGGCTATCGTGCAAGCCGGCATGGACAAGCTCATGGAAGGCCGCACGACATTTGTCATCGCACACCGCCTGTCCACCGTGCGCAACTCCGACGCGATCATCTGCCTGGACCACGGCCGCATCATCGAGCGCGGCAACCACGACGAGCTGATCGCCAAGCGCGGATACTACTATCAGCTCTATACCGGAGCGTTTGAGCTGGAGTAGTTCGGCCCGCCGAGATGGCCGATTTGCCGCTCATTCGTCGGGCATGACCCTAAGGTCAATGCCCTCCTCTTTCGGGGCAAATCGACTCATCTCAACGACCCAAACACAATGCGCCGCAACGAATAAAGCCTCCGCAGTTCATATGAGCTGTGGGGGCTTTTTCATGCCAGCCGGAAACCGTATCCCACTTTTCGGGCCCAGAATGGGATGCCGTTTCCCGCTGGACCCCCTCCGGGAAACGGCATCCCATTTCAAGGGCATAAACCGGGATGTGGTTTCCCCTAACGGCACCTTTGGGAAGCCGCATCCCACTCTAGACGCACAAAACGGGATGAGCTTTCCCATGGTGATCCAAGACCAGAAGCATGTCCGATAGCGCGGCCAGGTCAAGAACAACAAGGCAAGCGTCACGCCAATTTGGACGAGCGTCTGCTGCAGTTTGAGGCTGCTGGCCCATATGGTAGAGTTAACCACCCATGAATTTCAGCACACTGCGTGCTACCTGTTCTTTTGTCATTTAGGGGAGTGAACTTGTGAATACTTCTGTCGCCAAGAAGGCCGGCCAGGCGGTGCGCCTGCTCATGATGGTGCTCACGGCAGTTCTCATCTTCTTCTTCATCAATGTTATGCTGCTCGTCTCCGATATCCAGGGCACGGCGCGTGTGGTCAACTACGCCGGTCTGGTGCGCGGTACCACGCAGCGAATCGTTAAGCTCGAGGATGCGGGCCAGCCTCAAGATGACCTGCTCAAAGCCGTGGATTCATACATCAACGGTTTGCGTTACGGAAGTGACGACCTCAACCTCGTCCGTCTCGACGACGATGAGTATCAGGCAAAAATGACCGAGCTTGCAAATTATTTTGATGAGCTTTGCACCGAGATCATCCGCGTGCGCGAAGTCGGCTATGAGAACACCGACATCATCTCCATGAGCGAGGAGTTCTTTGGCATTTGCGACGATGCTACGCGACTCGCAGAGGACTACTCTCAGGAGAAGGCGTCGGCGCTCAACTATCTCGAGGGCCTGGTGATCATCGACATCATGGGCTTGGTGGCGACCTTTGCGGTCGAACTTGTTCGCGCGGTGCGAACTGCCGCGCTCAATCGCGAACTGCAGAACAAAGTCTATCTCGACGAAGCCACAGGACTGCCCAACAAGAACAAGTGCGAGGAGATCTTGGGGCAGGAGCGGCCTGTCTCCGCGGAGGCGCCCGTTGCGGTGTGCGTCTTCGACCTTAACAATCTGCATACGGTCAATAACAACTTCGGCCACGAGAAGGGCGACGAATACATCCGTTCTTTTGCCCAGCAGCTGGGGTGCGTGGCGTCCGAGACCTGCTTTGTGGGCCGCGACGGTGGCGATGAGTTTATCGCGGTGCTGCGGGATGCCGATCGAGCTGCCGTGGAGTCCTGTCTCGCTCGGGTTCGTGCGAACGTGAACGAGCATTCCGAGGCTCATCCCGACATGCCTATCAGCTATGCAGTGGGCTACGCGCTTTCCAGTGATTTTGATGAACCGCCTACGATGCGCGAGCTCTTTTCCCAGGCCGACAAAAACATGTACATCGACAAGAACCGCGTAAAGACAGCTGAGGCAGCCGGGCTGCAACGCGAGGACCGCTAAACCCGTCCCAAATGAGCTATTTGAGAAGTTGTGCCATGGCGTTGACGAATTTTTGGACTTGAAGGGTGGGCTCGAGCGGGTAGTGCAAATAGACCGGCACCTCGCGGCCGCATAGAAACGGCACGCCCACAAAGGCCGGATGCACCCCCGACCATGCGCCGCAGGTGAGCACCGCGTCGCCCTTTTCCTCGGCTTCGTTAAAGAGCGCAAAGTCGAAGCTATCCACATCGATCACGTCCACGCCGCCATCGGCCAACAGGTCGATGCGCAGGCTGTCCATGGCGTCGTTGCCGTGGCGCAGTACGCGCAGACGCATACCCTCCAGGTCAGCAACCGTGATACGTGTCTTGCGCGCAAGCGGGCTCGTGCGCGGCACATCAATATAAAACGGTACGTTGACTATAAGGAGCTTTTGGCAGGCGTCGCCCCAGCGCGGGGTCGAAAAACTCGACTGCACTACATCCACTTCGCGACCAAGACTGCGCATGACGGTCTCGCGCTCATCGTAGAGGTCACTCACCGGCACAATCTCAAAGCGCAGCGACGGCTCCAGCTCGTGCACACTCGGCCACATCGACAGCGTCTGGCGCCCCGGGCACATCATCGACACGCCCAGGCGCACGGCACCGCCATCGCCCGCCGCGCGTCGGGCACGGCGCAGCGCGTCCTCGGACTGCCGCATGATCGAGCGCGCGTCGTCCACCAGTAGTGCACCAGCCGGCGTCACCTTAACGCCCGAGTGCGACCGCTCGAACAGCGTGATGCCGAACTCGGCCTCGAAGCCCGAAACCTGCTTGACGAGTGCCGGCGTCGACACGCGCAGCTTTGCCGCGGCACGCGAGAAACTTCCCAGCTCCGCGGCGGCCGAAATAGCGTCAAGTCGTCGATCGTACACGTCAATCTCCCGTTTTCGCACGCGCGGGCCCACAGCACCGCAGGGGGTTGTTTTCGCAGGTCACGCGCTCAATTGAGCATAAACTGCATCGCACAGTGTAAACCTACGGTTAACGCCATTCTAACAAATATGCAATTCACCTGCGCAAATGCAAAGCATACGATAACCAGCGAAAACCACGTGGGTCGGTTAATGGGAGCGACCCACCGGGAGGCACAAGAAGGGAAGTTCCTATGAGCAATTGGCTTAAGCTCGAGGGCGATGTCTGCGCCGTGACTGGAGCGCTCGGCGGTATGGGCGTCGAGATTTGCCGCGAGTTCGCCCGCAACGGCGCCAACGTCGTCCTGCTCGACCTGGACGAGGAAAAGGTCAAGACCGCTGCCGCCGACCTCACTGCCGAGTTTGGCATCCACGCCGAGGGCTACAAGATGAACGCCACCGACGAGGCCGAGGTTCAGGCCGCCGTCGACGCCACCATCGCCAACTTCGGCCGCGTCGACGTCCTCGTCAACACCGCCGGCATCCTGCGCTTCGCCGCTATGGAGGACCTGCCGCTGAGCGACTGGGAGCAGGTACTCAACGTCAACCTCACCGGATACTTCATCACCTCGCAGCGCTTTGGTCGCGAGATGATCAAGGCCGGCCAGGGCCGCCTGGTGCACATCTCGACCGTCGCCAGCCACTCCCCCGAGACCTTCTCGGGCGTGTACAGCTCCACCAAGGCGGGCGTCAACATGATGTCCAAGATGCTGGCCGCCGAGTGGGGCCCCTACGGTGTGCGCTCCAACTGCGTCGAGCCCTGCTTTGTTAAGACCCCCATGTCGGCGAGCTTTTACGCCGACCCCGAGGTCGAGAAGAGCCGCAGCCGCCTGATCGCCACGCGCCGTATCGGCGAGGTCAGCGATATCGCCAACGCCGTCATGTTCCTGGCGTCCAAGCGCTCGGACTTTACCACCGGCGACGCCATCAAGGTCGACGGCGGCTTCTCCAACATGATGGGCGACCTCACCGCCAAGCCCGGCGGCCGTCGCGCCTATGCCGACAACTACCTCAAGAACAAGGGTGTCGAGCTTTGGTCCGACGAGTCCGGCGTCGCAAAGCCGACCGACCAGTAAACCATCCTGACAGGGAGGCAGCGCGGACACGCCTGCCCCTCCCCCGCATCGATTAGAAAGAGTCCAATGGCTTCCACCAACTCCAACAAGGGTCGCGCCGTCGTGCTTTCCGCCGCGTGCGTCACCATGTTCTTCATCAGCTCCATCGCGCTGTACTCCGTCGTGTCCAAGAACCTGCTCGCCGTCTACCCCGAGTGGTCGAGCGCCCTTACCTGGGCTTTCCCGGTCTTCCAGACCATCATGGCCGTGACGGGCATCTTCGCCGGCCGCATCTCCGATAAGATCGGCCCGCGTAACGTCGTGATCGCCGCCGCCGTGTGCTACGGCGTGGGCTGGTTCATGTCCGGTACCGTCACCGAACCGTGGCAGTTCTACCTGTGGTTCTCGCTCGTCGCCGCCATCGGCAACGGCCTGGGTTACAACCCCGCGCTCACCACCGGCCAAAAGTGGTTCATCGACAAGAAGGGCCTCGCCTCCGGCATCACCCTTGCCGCTTCGACCGCCGGCCCCGCCGTGCTGTCCCCGGTGCTCGCCTCGCTGCTCATCCCGAGCCTCGGTATCTTTGGCGCCCTCAAGGCACTCGGCGTCATCTTCTTTGTGACGATCGCCACCTCCGCCCTGTTCCTGAAGGCCCCCGAGGCCGGTTGGCTGCCCGAGGGCTTCGAGGCCCCCAAGGGCGGCGCGCACGCCGGCACCTTCGGCGACCTCACCCCGGGCGAGATGGTCAAGACCCCGCGCTTCTGGGTCCTCATCGTCACCTTCGCCTTTGCCGCCACCGCGGGCACCCTGCTCGTGGGCAAGGTTGCCTCCATCGCCGCCGTCCAGCTCTTCGCCGACCCCACGAGCGCCGCGGCCGTCGCCCTCGGCGGTGTGGTCGTCTCCGTCAACACCTGCGCCAACCTGGTCGGTCGTCTGTCCTTTGGCCAGATCATCGACAAGCTCGGCGCCTATAAGTCGCTGCTCATCAGCCTTGTCGTCACCATCGTCGCCCTCGTCATCATGTCGATGAGCTTTACGCAGAGCATGTTCTTTGTGGCGCTCGCCATGCTCGGCTTTAGCTTTGGCGCTCTGCTCGTCATCTACCCGCCGCTCACCGGTGGCGCCTTTGGCACCAGCAACATCGGCGTCAACTACGGCATCATGTTTTTGGGCTACGCCGCTTCCACCTGGATCAGCCAGCCCATCACCGCCGTGCTGTATCACGCCGAGGCCGGCAGCGCCGCCTACCAGCAGTCCTTCTACGGCGCCATCGTGATCGCCGCCATCGCCGTCGTGCTCACCGTCTACATGATGGTCTCCGACAGCAAGAAGAAGTCCGCCTAGTTTTACCGATGCGACAAAGGGACAGCCCCTTTGTCGCATTCCACCGGTCACCAGTATTAAGGAGTCGAAATGTCTGAGCTCAACCCCGTCCGCATTGCCGTTATCGGCGCCGGCGCCATGGGCCGCAACCACATCCGCTTTGTCACCGAGGAGCCCGAGGCCGAGCTCGTCGCCATCGCCGACGCCTTTGAGGGCGCCCGCGCCACGGCCGAGTCCGCCGGCGTGCCGTTTTACACCGACCCCAGCCAGATGATGGACGAGGTCAAGCCCGAGGCCGTCATTATCGCCACCCCCAACGACCTGCACCTGGGCGTTGCCCGCGAGGCTGTAAAGCGCAACATCGTGCCGCTGGTCGAAAAGCCGATCTCCAACGACCTTGAGGATGCTCAGGCCTTCGCCGCCGAGGCCGAGACCGCCGGCGTGCCCGTGCTCGTTGGCCAGCACCGTCGCCACAACCCCTTCGTCAACAAGGCCAAGGAGATCATCGAGTCCGGCGAGCTGGGCAAGCTCACCGTGTCGAGCTTCCACTACATGATCTATAAGAATGACGAGTACTTCGACGTCGAGTGGCGCCGCAAGAAGGGTGCCGGCCCGATCCTGGTCAACCTGGTGCACGACGTCGACCTACTCCGCTACCTGCTGGGCGAGCCCGTTGCCGTCCAGGGTATGCAGTCCAGCGCCGCCCGCGGTTTTGAGACCGAGGACTCCGCCGTGGTCAACGTCCGTTTTGCCGACGGCGCGCTCGCGAGCATGACCATCTCTGACGCCACCGCCAGCCCCTGGAACTGGGAGGCGACCGCTCGCGAGGATCCGCAGTACCGCCCCTTCGACGCCGACGCCTACTTTATCGGCGGCACCAAGGGCGCCCTGTCGCTGCCCCGCCTGCACCAGTTCTCCTACGACGGCGCCTCTAACTGGCACAAGCCGCTGCAGATGGAGATTCCGGCCGTCGACCCGGCACTGCCGCACAAGATGCAGCTCAAGCACTTTGTGAGGGTTGTCCGCCGCGAGGTCGAGCCCGTCGTGACCCCCGCCGATAACGTTAAGACGCTCACGCTTCTCAACGCCATCAAGGAGGCCGCCGAGACCGGCCAGCTCGTCGAGCTGTAACGCTGTATTAGGGCAGGCCTCGGCAGAAACCCCATGCCGAGCCCTTCGGTCCGCCACCAACAAGCCCCTCTTCTTTGCCCTGCGAGCAGCCTCCTGCCCGCGGGGCTTTTTGCTACCTTGCCGACGATTATTCTGGAGCGAGGCTATTTTGCGTCTCAGCTTGGTTCGTTCGCCACGAAATGGGCCTATCTACTACGCTTAACCGATCACCCTCAAGCACGCCGAATTTCTCGAGATAAAAACCGCAGGTAAACGGCTTGCCGACTTTCGGTAAAACCAGGTATGGTCAACCCCTACGGGTAAAACGTAGTAGATAGGCCGTTTTCGTGGCGCGGTCCCAAAACAGCCTTTTGGGACGGGTGGTATCCTTGGTAGCCCTGTGCTGCAAACGCACCTTAAACGCAAGGAGTCCCATGGATCTTATCGCCCAGCTCGCCCGCGAGCTCAACCTTAAGGCCGCCAACATCGAGGCGGCCGTCAAGCTCATCGACGAGGGCAACACCATCCCCTTTATCTCGCGCTACCGCAAGGAAGCCACGGGCGGCATGGACGACGTCGCCCTGCGCGCACTCGACGAGCGACTGTCCTACCTGCGCAATCTTGAGCAGCGTAAAGAGGACGTCATTCTGCTCATCGACGCCCAGGGCAAACTCACGCCCGAACTCGAGCAGCAGATTCGCGAGGCCACGCAGCTCCAGCGTGTCGAGGACCTCTACAAGCCCTACCGCAAAAAGCGCATGACCCGCGCACAGAAGGCCCGCGAGGCAGGCCTGGAGCCGCTTGCCAACATGATCATCATGCAGGCCTCGGCCAAGGGCAGCGCGCTCGACACCGCCGCGGCATACGTCAACGAGGAGGCCGGCTTCGACACGCCCGAGAAGGCGCTCGCCGGCGCCGCCGACATCGTGGCCGAGACGGTGGCCGAAGACCCCGAGAACGTCGCCGACCTGCGCGCCTTTACGCAAAACACCGCCGACATCATCGTCGAGGCCACCGACCCCGCCGAGAAGACCCCCTACGAGCCGTACTACAGCTATGATGAGCCGCTGCGCCGCATCCCCAACCACCGTGTGCTGGCTATCGACCGCGGTGAGCGCGAGGGCAAGCTCCGCGTGCGCGTGAACGTCGACGGCGCCGCTGCCACGGCACGCCTCGGCAGCCGTTGGCCCCGACGCCAAGGCGTCTTCGCGTCCGTCTTTGACGCCGCCATCGCCGACGGTTACAAGCGCCTGATGGCCCCCTCGCTGGAACGCGAGGCCCGCGCCAAGCTCACCGTTCGCGCCCAGACCGAGGCCATCAACGTCTTTGCCAAGAACCTTGAGGGCCTGCTCTCGGCACGCCCCGTGCGCGGCGCCCGCGTGCTCGCGCTCGATCCGGGCTACCGCACCGGCTGCAAGGTCGCCGTTATGGACGAGACCGGCAAGCTGCTCGACCACGGCGTGGTCTACCCCACCAAGCCGCGCCACGACGTCGCCGGCACCAAGCGCGAGCTCGCCCGTCTCGTCAAGAAGGACGGCGTCAACACCATCGTCATCGGCAACGGCACCGCCAGCCGCGAGACCGAGGAAGTCGTCTCGGAGTTCATTGCCGAGCAGGCGCCCAGCCTTCGCTACACCATCGTTAACGAAGCCGGCGCGTCGGTGTACTCCGCCTCCGAGCTCGCCAGCCAGGAATATCCCGACCTGGACGTCACCGTGCGTGGCGCCATGAGCCTGGGCCGTCGCCTGCAAGACCCGCTGGCAGAGCTCGTCAAGATTCCGCCCCAGTCTATCGGCGTGGGCCAGTACCAGCACGACCTTGACCAGGCCGAGCTCTCGCGCACTCTGGGCCACGTGGTGGAGGACGTCGTTAACCGCGTGGGCGTCGACGTAAACACCGCGAGCGCAAGCCTGCTGGGATATGTATCGGGCATCACGCCGAGCGTGGCCAAAAACATCGTGGCCTACCGCGAGGAAAACGGCGCCTTTACCGATCGCCGCCAGCTTAAGAAGGTCCCCAAGCTGGGACCCAAGGCATACCTGAACGCCGCGGGTTTCCTGCGCATTAGCGGCGGCAAGAACCCACTCGACGCGACAAGCGTCCACCCCGAGAGCTACGAGGTGGCCACGTCCGTCCTGAAGCGCGCCGGCGTTGGGGCCAGCGAGCTCAGCCGCGGCGGCGTGCCCGACATCGAGCGCCGCCTGGGCAGCATCTCGGCGCTGGCAAGCGACCTGAACTGCGGCACCCTCACGCTCATCGACATCGTCAACGAGCTCAAGAAGCCCGGCCGCGACCCGCGCGACGACGCGCCCGAGGTGGTCTTTAGCCGCTCGGCGCTTTCCATCGACGACCTGGAACCCGGCATGGAACTCAAGGGCACGGTGCGCAACGTTGTGGACTTTGGCGCCTTCGTCGACGTGGGCGTGCACCAGGACGGCCTCGTGCACATCTCCAAACTGGCCAACCACTTCGTCAAGCACCCGAGCGACGTGGTGCGCGTCGGTGACACGGTCAAGGTGTGGATTGAAAAGGTCGATCGCGACCGCAAGAAGATCTCCCTCACCATGGTGCAGGGCAAGTAAACCGCCAAAGCAAAGGTACCCCCTGCAGCGACGTGCAAAATCGCGAGTATTCTGCAAATTCCACCGTTCCGGATGCCCCTCAGAGACGAAAAAGCAAAAAACGGCCCCCGTTTTAGCGTCGTCAGAGCCAAAACGGGGGCCGTTCCGTGCTTCACCCAACTGGTAAAAGCTTTTACCTTGCTGAATACTCTCAATTTTGCACGGCGCAGGCAGGGGTACCTTTGCCCACGGCAGGATATGGAAGCCAAGCGCCAACTTGCTGGCAAGCTCGTGTCGGCAGCCCCGGCCTTTCCTTTGCCTAGCGCGACCCTCGAGAAGCGCGTGAGCGATAGGGAAAGGAAAGGCCGGGGCGAGCAGCCCGCGGCGTAGCCAGTGTTCGCGTTACGGCAGGATATGGAAGCCCAAAGCGGCGATATCCTTGGCAAAGCCGCGCACGGTATCGAGCGAGACCTCGTACGGGTCGCGACCGATGTTCTTGCGCTTGGCCAGGATGCTGTTGGGTACCGTGATAATCTGGCAACCGCAGGCCTCGGCCTGATAAATGTTGATAAGCTCGCGCGTGGACGCCCACAGGACCTCACAGTTGGACTTGGCAGCGGCCTTCTTGACCGACTCCGTCATAAACGGAATGGGGTCGGCGCCGGTGTCGGCGATGCGGCCGGCAAAGAGCGAGATGATGGACGGCGTCTCGGTGTCAACGGCCTCGACCATCTCGTCAACCTGCTTAGGCGTAAAGATGGTGGTGACGTTGACCTTGATGCCGTCGGCCGAAAGCTTGCGCACCAGCTCGGCGGTGGACTCGCCCTTGGTGGTCACGCACGGAATCTTGACGTAGACGTTCTCGGCCCAGGTAGCGATCTCGCGCGCCTCGACCTCCATGGTCTCGACGTCGTCGGCAAAGACCTCAAACGAGACGGACACATCGGTGATATGGGCCAGGACCTCCTTGGCAAACGCGCGGTAATCCGTCACGCCGCCCTTCTTCATAAGGGACGGGTTGGTCGTGAAACCCTGAACGTTGCCGTTCTCGTACATGTCGAGCATGCCCTCGAGGTTTGCACCGTCAGCGAACACCTTGATTGCCATCTGCCTGATTCCTTTCGTTAGCATACGGCCGATAAACTGCTAAACACTTTACCTACGTTTATCAAGGCGTGAGCTGCGGTTTTTTATCTTCTCGGCGAACGGTATAAACACCTCAGTGTTTGGATTGATAAATCGATTGAGCATGTAAAAGCAGAGAGTCACAGTTTGAGCAAACGTCAGAACGCAGGATTCATTAGATGAGGCCGAAATGCTGCATCGCTGTGACGGTGCCGTCGTGTGCGACATCATCAGTCACGTAGTCGGCGAGCGCCTTGACCTCGGGCATGGCGTTGCCCATGGCCACGGCCGTCTCGACAGCGGCGAGCATACCCAGATCGTTGCCGGAATCGCCAAAGCCAAAGGTGCGCGCGTTGCCGGTGCGACCCAGGTATTCCAGCGCTCGCGCCACGCCCACGCCCTTGTCAATGCCCTTGGGGCTCAGCTCGCGATTCTGACCACCGGTGTTGCACAGCTCAAACTCGCGATCGATAAAGCCATCATCGTTGGCTACGCGAGCCAGGTCGCTCGCGACGATGCCTACCTTGCCCACGCGCAGACGGCCGTCGACGCGCATTTCCTCGGTGCTGTGCACCACAGAAGTGCCGATCAGAGACGACTGCTCAACACCCGCGGGTTCCAGGGCAAAAGTAGCCACGTTGGTCTCGAAAAAGGCTTCAATCCCTGCCGCGGCCATACGGCGTGCAAGCTCCTCAACAATGTCTTCGTCAAAGCAGTCCTCATACACCACGCGGCCCTCGACCTCGAGCGTGGCGCCCGCCATGGCAACGACGCCCGCGGGGTCGAGCGCACGCAAGCTATCGGCGATGAGCCACAGGGGGCGACCCGTGCAGATAAACGCCTTGTGTCCCGCGTCGCGCAGACGATGAAACGCCTCGACGACCGCCTGCGAGGGGCGAACCGCCGAAAAGTCCTTGTCGGTCATGTTGTCGGGATCGAACGACGTCAGCGTGCCGTCCACGTCAAAAAAGAGCACAGCGGGTTCGGGACACGCATCAATCATATGGGTTCCTTTCGAGGATAAGGGCAAACGAAGCATCCATCATATAATGGAGCGACGCAACCAGAGAGGTCACCCATGGAATTTTACGCAAGCTGCCCCGAAGGCTTTGAGTCCGCACTCGCCGATGAGCTTAAACGCCTCGGGCTTTCGCATGTTCGCCGGCTGAAGGGCCGCGCCACGTTTGAGGGCGAGCTCGAAGAAGGCTACCGCGCCTGTCTGTGGTCGCGCCTAGCGAGCCGCGTGTTTGCGGTGCTCGGGCGCTTTGAGGCGCAGGATGCCGATGAGCTGTACGATAGCGTTTACGACATCGCCTGGGAGAACATCGTCCGCCCCGGCGCCACCATTGCCATCACCGCCCGCGGCGTGACCGAGCAGCTGCGCAACACGCGCTTCTCGGCCCTGCGCGCCAAGGACGCGCTGTGCGACCGTCTGGCCGAGACCACGGGCCGTCGCGCCGATGTCGACGCTGCCGATCCCGACGTTCACCTGTTGCTTTCGCTGCGCCAGCGCCGCGCGAGCATCAGCCTGGACCTTTCGGGCGACCCGCTGTTCAAGCGCCTGCCGCCCGCGGCGACCCGTGCCGGCGAGGGTGCGCACGTGTTGCGCCCCGACTACGCCGCCCTGGTGCTGGCGCAGGTCGGCTGGACCGCACTGTGCGAGCGCGAGTTGACGGCCGACGATTACGGGAATGAAGCCCTTCCCACGCTAATCGATGCCTCGTGCGCCGGCGGCGGCCTGTTGCTGGAAGCCGTGAACATTCTGACCGACCGCGCCCCGGGCGCCGCACGCGAGCGCTGGGGCTTTGAGGGCTGGCAGCTACACGACGCCGCTCTGTGGGAGCAGCTGCTTGCCGAGGCGCGCGAGCGCGAGGCGGCAGCGCGCGAGCGCCAGGCGCGCATCGTGGCCATGGACATTGACCCCACCGCCCGCAAGACCGCCGAGCGCATGGTCAAGTGTGCCGGCTACAAGCGCTTTGTCGATTTTTGCGCCGCTAAGTCCGCCACCGTGCTGGACCACGCGGGCACTGTCGCCGGTGCCGCCCTCGTCGCGGATACGACCGAGACACCGCTTTCACTCATGCACGATGCCATGACGCTCATCGGCGAGCTGCGCCGCGCCCCCGAGCTCGCTTCGGCGCCGGTCGCCGCGCTCACCCGCGACGGATTGCTGGCCCGCGCGCTCCACGCCGAGCCCAAGCGCTCGATCGCCGTCATGCCCAACAACGAGGAGGCGGCTATTGAGATTTGGCCCTCGCTCGACCACGCCGCCGCGGCATTTGAAGCAGCGATCAGCGCAGATGCCGAGGAACAGACCGCAGACGCTCATGACGAAGCCGCCGATACTCCCACGCCCGAGCCTGCCGCCACGCTCGACCTGGGCGACGGCAAACCGCTGCCCGTGCTCATCCCCGAGTCCGAGCAGTTCGCCAACCGCCTGCGCAAGAATGCCCGTCTGCGCCGCAAGTGGGCCAAGCGCGAGGGCGTGAGCTGCTACCGCGTCTACGATGCCGACCTACCCGACTACTCCGCCGCCATCGACCTGTACGAGGGCTGCCCGCAGACGCCGGGCCGCTGGCTCGTCATTGCCGAATACGCCGCGCCCAAGACCATCGACCCCGCGCTGGCCCAGGCCCGTATGCTCGACATTCTGGCCATCGCGCCGCGTATCCTTGATGTTCCGGCCGAGCATGTGCACGCCAAGGCCCGCATGCGTTCGCGCGGCGGCTCGCAGTACGGCAAACAGGGCGCCGGCAAGGGCGCATCGGGCGAGCGCGCCAATATCGCACGCCGCCGTCTGCCGCTCATCGAAGAGGGCGGACTCACCTTCGCCGTCAACTTTGACGACTACCTGGACGTCGGTATCTTCCTGGATCACCGCGTCACGCGCAACCTGGTGCGCGAGCACGCCAAGCAGGCGCGCCGCTTCCTCAACCTGTTTGCCTACACCGGCACCGCCACCTGCTACGCGGCCGATGGCGGCGTCGAGGAAACCGTGACGGTCGACCTCTCCAACACCTATCTGGACTGGGCCGAGCGCAATATGCGCCAGAACGGCTTTGTTGGTCCGCAGCATCATTTTGTGCGCGACGACGTGCTCGCCTGGATTCGCGACCAGCGCCAGACGCGCAACCGCTGGGACCTGATCTTTGTCGACCCGCCCACGTTTTCGAACTCGTCAAAGATGGGCCGCCGTACCTGGGATGTCCAGCGCGACCATGTTGAGCTGTTGGTCGGCGTATCGCGCCTGCTCGCACAGGGCGGCCACGCCATCTTTAGCTGCAACCTGCGCGGCTTCCGCCCCGAGACGCGCAAGCTCGCGCGCGCGGGCGTCGTGCTGGAGGACATTACGACGCAGACCATTCCCGAGGACTTCGCGCGCAACCAGAAGGTGCACCACTGCTATATCGTGCGCCGCCTGCCCATCGAGGACGCCATGGCCGAGGTCGGCTTTAGCGCCGAGGAGATTGCCGAGCGAACCGAGGAGCTGCGCAACCCCGAGGCCCGCAAGCCTCGCGCGGCAGCGCCCGCGCACGCGCAGGCAGGCGACCAGGGGCCGCACGGCAACGGCAAGTCCAACTTTGCTGGCAAACCCTCCCCTGCCGGCAAGTCCAAAAAGAAGAAGTTCTACGCCAGCAAGCCCAAGGGCAAATAGACAACGTTGCGGTGGAATACGGACTGTTTTGCCTGGAATTAGGTAAATTTAGCCCGTATTTCACCGCAACTCATATTGGGATGGCGGATGCCGACCTATCCCTGGATGACCAATCGGTAACCAATACCCACGTGCGTCTGGATATAGCGCGGATGCGCGGGATCGGACTCGATCTTCTTACGCAACGTGCCCATAAAGACACGCAGGCTCGCCAGGTCGCTCTTGGTCGCCGTGCCCCAAATCTCGTGCAGGATAAACTGGTGCGTCAGTACCTTGTCGGCGTTATGCGCCAGCAGGCACAGGAGCTTATACTCGATCGGCGTCAGATGCAGTTCCTCGCCATCCATCGTGGCGATGCCGGCATCAAAATCGATATGCAGCTCACCGGTATCGAACGAGCCCTCGGAGACAACGCCGCCCGTCTGCGCATACGAAAGGCGCCTGAGCGTCGTGCGAATGCGCGCGAGCAGCTCCTCGACCGAAAACGGCTTGGTCAGGTAGTCGTCGGCACCGGCATCGAGCGCGCGGATTTTGTCCGCGTCCTCGCTGCGCGCCGAGACCACGATGATCGGCATGCCCGACCACGTGCGCACCGACTCCACCACCTTGACGCCGTCCATATCGGGCAGGCCCAGATCGAGCAGCACAATGCTCGGTGCCTGCGATGAGGCGGCGGCGATGGCGGCATGGGCGGTCTCCACAGCCATATGGCGCAAGCCGTGCGCCTCGAGCGCGGCAACAATAAGATTGCGAACGGCGGGGTCGTCCTCAACGACCAAGATGAGCGGTTTTACGGCAGAGTTCGGCACAGCGTTACTCCTTATCAAACGAAACGTCGGCGGCGGGAAGCTCAATCGTAAAGACC
The DNA here is from genome assembly GCA_959599095.1 of uncultured Collinsella sp. GTDB lineage: Bacteria > Actinomycetota > Coriobacteriia > Coriobacteriales > Coriobacteriaceae > Collinsella. The sequence goes on from CAUGGC010000017.1 coordinate 18,767, forward strand.
GAACCGTGCGGGTCCGCCGCGGCAACCTCTATGCTACCGCCATGCGCCAACGCAATGGAACGGCAGAGCGAAAGACCCAGGCCAACGCTGCGGTGGCTGTCGGCCAGACCATGGTTGGCGGTATAGAACGACTCGAAGATCCGCTCGCGATCCTCGGGTGCGATGCCCGGACCATCATCGGCCACCGAGCACGCCACGCGTCCATCGTCGACGCTAATCGAAATCATGATATGCGAGCCCGCGGGCGTATAGGTGATGGCGTTGTTCACCAGATTGACCACCAGCTGCACCATCAGGCGTGCATCGACGTTGACGAGCGCCGGATCATCGCACGCCACCACCTTAAGGTCGTGCTCGCGCACGGCAGGGTTCACGTGGCGCAGCGCCTCCTCGACGATATCGTCCATGAGCTCGAGCGTGGTCGACAGGCGCATACCGCCACCCTCGAGCTTGGTGATGGCAAGCAGATTCTCGACGGTGGCGTTGAGCCACAGCGCATCCGAGCGAATGGATAGAAGCAGGCCGCGGCGCGTCTGGGCATCGAGCACTGCAGTGCCGGTCGAGCCCTGGTCGAGCAGCACGTCGGCATTACCCGAAATACTGGTAAGCGGCGTGCGCAGATCGTGCGAGATGGAGCGCAGCAGGTTGGCGCGCAGCTGTTCGTTTTTGGCGAGCACCGCCGCTTCCTCGCGGGCCTCCATGGCGCGAGCGCGGTCGAGCGCCAGCTCGCCTTCGCTCACGATGGCATCGGCAAGCGTCCGCTCCTCGTGCGTCAGCACGTCGGGCTCGGCAACAATAGCCAGCACGCCCACCACCGAGGCGGGGTCGCCCGAGCGGACGAAGCCGTCGCCCGTGCGAACCGTCAGGTATATTCCGTAGAACGCCGAGCCACCATAGGTGGCATCGAGCGGCGTTCCCACATAGGCGGACGCCGAGAGCCGCGGCGGCATCTGCCGCGCCAGTTCGTGCACCGGCGCGGCATCGCCCACGGCCGTGTAAGTCGCGCGCGGCAGCAGGTCATCGCCCTCGGCGTCGGCGCTGTACCACACGACCGGACAGCCCGAAAGACGCGCCAGCTGCGTTGCCATGGCATGGACAATCTGCTGCTGATCGGCGCACCGCTGCAGCATGCGGTTGGTCTCGAGCACCATATGCGTGCGGCGGTCGCTGGCAGCGGCCTGCGCCAGGGCACGGCGCAGGGCCAAGGCAATCGAGCTCGACACGAGCGAGACCACAAACATGATGAAGAACATGCCGGGATAGACGCGGTCGATAAGCGACAGCGAGTAGCGCGGGTCGACAAACAAGAAGTTGTAGAGCGCCACGGCGGCAGCCGAGCTCAGCAAGCAATACAGGCGACTCCAGGTAAAGAATGCGCACAGCTGAACGGCGAACACATAGACGATCATGATGCTCGGCGCGAGACCCGGATGGTCGAGCAGCGCACCCACAATCGTCGCCGCGACCAACAGCCCCACCGATACGCAGGCGTCATACAGAGGAGTGCGGCGCGTCAGCGTTGTGCGCCGCCACCAAAAGCTATCGGCAATATCGCCGTCCGTACGGACGTCCATCAGCGCCCCGCCCCTCTCTCAAAAACAAAAACCACCACAAAGGGACAGGCACCTTTGTGGTGGTTTCCCTTGTGGTGGTTCCAAGTGTATAGCCTTTGCAACCGGCGGTCGCTAGACAAACAGCACGTGCGCGAGCAGGGCACACACGCACACCGCTCCAAATACCAGTGCCACGATCGAGATCACGCGGTCGGCCATGTCCATGTTGGCACGATTCGTAAAGAACCGATCTTCGGCGGCGTCGACGCGCGCCTCACGCACCAGCTCGGCCGCAAGATCGCGACCGTCAAGCACCTTTGCATCCATGGTTTCCTCCCAGGACTCAATCCCCGTCAATACAAGCCCACCCGTTCGCAGACAAACCTCGAGCGTCGACTACGGCCGCTCGTTGGGAGCCAGGCGCTGCATCTTGTTCACGGCCTTGAACTTGGTGAACAGCGGCACGTACTCAAAGCTCACGTTGGAGTTCTCCAGGCCGTACCAACGCGCGGGCGTGCCGGCGGCGCGGCGGATGATGTACTTGAGCGTGATGGCCGTACGCTCGCTCGGCTCCACGTCGCTCTCGGGCGCCAGAAGCTTACGGATCAGGACGAACTTGAACGTGCCGATGTTACCCGGGTCCTTGTAGACCGAGTAGTCATGCGTCTGCGGCGGCAGCTCGCCAGTGGCAGCCAGGTCCTGAACAACCTGACGCAGGTAGGCATTGACGCGCTGGTTGATCTTGTAGCCCAGGTACAGATGCACGCGGAACACGTAGTCGGTGCCGAACGTCTCGACCGAATAGGCAAAGGTGTGCGGTTCGTCCATGGTCTCGACATTCACAAACCACCAGGCGCGGGCACGCTTGGGATGCTTGTCCAGAATCGAGTAGACGATGTCGCGGTCGATATAGTCGGTATGGGTGTCCTTGGTCAGGTACACGATGTTGTCGCTCAGGCGCTCGTAGCGATCGTCATCGCGCAGGCGCTTGAGCTGCGGCAGGTAGCTGCGCAGCGGCAGCAGCGTAAACTGGCGCTGCTCAACAGCCGTACCGTTGTACCAGCACACCATAATGCCCATGATGAGTGCAGCCATGAGGATGGTGAAGTAGCCGCCGTGGAAGAACTTGGTGAGCGAGCTCACGAAGAAGAAGCCTTCGAGCAAAAGGAAGAAGGCCGCGAAAATCCACGGAGCAACCTTGAGCTTGCGCTCCTCGTGCAGGTAGAAGAAGAGCAGCAGCGTGGTGCACATCATAGTCAGCGTAATGGCAAGGCCGTAGGCGGCTTCCATATGCGCCGAGTTCTGGAACAGCAGCACCACAATGACGCAGCCGACAAGCATGACGTTGTTGACCATGGGGATGTAGAGCTGGCCCTTGGTCTCGGCAGGGTAGAAGACCTGCATGTGCGGCATGAGGTCCAGACGGCTGGCCTCGGACACCAGCGAGAATGCGCCGGTGATGAGCGCCTGCGAGGCAATGATGGCCGCGACGGTGGAAAGGCCGACGGCAAACGGGCGCAGGCCCGGGGCGAGCATCTGGTAGAACGGGTTGAGATCGGCAATGCCCATGAGCTCGGGGTTGGCAGCGTTGTTCATAAGCCAAGCGCCCTGGCCCATATAGGACAGCAGCAGGCAGCACTTAACGAACGGCCAGGTAGCGTAGATATTGCCGCGGCCGACGTGGCCCATGTCGGAGTAGAGCGCCTCGGCACCGGTGGTGGCGAGGAAGCAGCTGCCCAGAATCATGATGCCCGCGTGGTTGTTGGGGCTCAACAAAAAGGCGATGCCGCGGAGCGGGTTGAGGCACAGCAGCACGGCGGGGTGCTGGAGGACAAAGAACAGACCCGTGCCGCCCAGGAATAGGAACCACAGCGTCATGATGGGGCCAAAGGCGTGACCGATCTTGGCCGTACCGATGCGCTGTACCAAGAAGAGCACGATGATGATGGCGAGCGTAATGGCGACGACGCGGCCCTGGTCATCGCCCAGCACGGCATGGACCGCCGGGATAGTGCGCAGGCCCTCGATGGCCGTGGTAACGGTAACGGCCGGCGTCAGGATGCCGTCGGCGAGCAACGCGGCGCCACCCAGCATGGCGGGGATGATAAGCCACTTGCCGCAACGCTTGACCAGGCTGTACAGGGCAAAGATGCCGCCCTCGCCATGGTTATCGGCGCGCAGCGAGATGAGCACATACTTGATGGTGGTCAGCAGCGTGACCGTCCACACGACAAGGGAGAGCGCGCCGAGCACGAACTCCTCCGTGACGCTTCCGATGCCGCCGTTGCCGGCAACGAGCGCCTTGGTTACATACATAGGGCTGGTGCCGATATCGCCGTACACCACGCCCAGCGTGACGAGCATCGCCGAGATGCTCACAGGAATCGCAGCGTGCGAGGCTGCCTCCTTGGCCTTTTGTTCCATAAGCCGGTTTCCTCCCAACTTTAATGTTCGAAGGGATTATAGGTAATCGGCCCATGTTTTAATGCACTGTTTTCCCAGCTAGATAAAGATTTATACAGTCTTTAGGCTACCGCGGCGATATGGAATGTGGCAAAGGGACTGTCCCCTTGTCACATTCGTCATTTTCCGAGCCAGTTTTTAAACCACCACTCCATGGATCGGCTCATCTCGGCCATAAAAGGACTGGTGTGTTTGCGGGTGTAGATATCCACCACGCGCTCGCCCACCTTGCGGGCGTGCGGGCGAAACATCGCATCCATCTCGGCCACCTGTGCATCCATAGTCGCGGTATCGGCGCGGCGATAGCGCTCCTCGTGCACCAGGTTCACCACGGGATGTGCGATTGCCGGGCGCTCCTTGCGGGGTGTGCCGATGATGAGCATCGATAGCGGCATGGTATAGGGCGGCAGATCGAGCAGCTCGGCAACTTCCTCGGCGTTCTCCACGATGTCGCCAATGTAGCAGCTCCCCAGGCCCAGGGCCTCGGCGGCAACCACGGCGTTTTGCGCAGCGATCACGGCATCCTGCGCCGCGATGGCAAAGTCGCCCAGACCCGGTGCACGACGGGGCGACTTGCCCGTGCGCTCGACAAACTCGGGCTCAAAGCAGCCCACGTGCTCAAACAGATCGATCCACTTGGCATAGTCGACCACAAATATTAGTGCCCAGGGCGCCTTAGCGATCATGGGCTGGTGGTCGCACAGGTCGGCGAGGCGGTCCAGCGTAGCCTGCTCGCGAATGCTTACGATGGAATACATCATCATGGCGCCCGCCGACGGTGCGCGGCTCGCCGCATGCAAGATCGCCGCCCGCTGCTCGTCGGTCACCGCTACGGGACGGTCGCTGTCATCGCGCGCGAAAGCACGCGTAGAGGAACGGTGCTCCAACGTGTCCAGCACCGCATTGCCCGTCGTCTCGACCGGATAGCCACACGTATCCACAGCCTTGGTGCAAACCTGCTCGTTCATCGCCTCATCCTCGCTAATTCTTTAAGAAGCCTTTACGTTTCCGTGTAATTCCCGTCCATTATCGCGCACGTCGCCACTACATTGCGCCACACTGTCACACCCGCGCGTTATTATGGCTGGTTGTTGTGCGCAGCCCTCAAATGCAGCGCATATTTAGGTAACAATCGGGTAAACCCCCGCTTTCGTAGGTTTTAGTTTGTGAGGAGTCTCAGCATGTTCGCTGCCGCCATCTCGCTCGTCGGTCTTGCGGCGACCGTCTACCTTGTCTTGCGCGAGGCCAAGGCCATTCGCGCTCAGTCGGACACCGTTGCCAAAAGCGCTCTTGGGTGGAGCGTCGTCTTCGGCCTGTTCCAGGTCTTTTTGACTATTTGGGGCGCCGTGGGCCTCGTCGCTCAAAACGAGCCGCTCGCCTTTGTGATGCTCATCCTGACCAACGCCATCCTCACCGGCTGCGCCTGGGCCAGCATCGCCCGCGATCGCATCGCCCCGCGCGTCTTTACGTTCGCCAAGCCCGACGCCCCCGCCCCCACCGGCAAGCTCGCCCGCCTGCGCGGCGCCTTTGTGGGCAAACCACTCGTCGCCGCCGTCCTGTGCCTGCTGCTCGCCGGCGTCTTTGCGCTGCTGGGCATGGAGGTCTCGTCCAACCACGACTTTACCTGGGTCTACCCCCTGTGCATCCTGCTCGAGTGGGCCATCATCACCGTGCTCATGATCGGCTTGTTCTTCCTGTTCCAGCGCCACGGCGCAGCTCCCGCGGTCCTGGCCTTTGCCCTCTTTGTCCTGGGCATTGCCGAGTTCTTCGTCATCACGTTTAAATCCATGCCCATCCAGCCGGGCGACCTTTCGGCCATCTCCACCGCCGCCGCGGTCGCCGGCACCGGCTACACCTTCTCCATCTCGCTGTTCTGCGTGCTGTCCATGGGCTTTACCGCCATCGCCATGCTGCTGTGCGAGTACGCCGGCCTGGTGGCACCGCACCGTCAGAAGGGTGCCGCCAACGCCAGGCGCATGCTGCTCACCAACCTGCTCGTGGCAGTGCTGTGCCTGGGCGGCGTAACCGCGCATGTCACGCTCATCGACTACTACAACACCCTCGGCATCACCGTCTACACCTGGCGCCCGCTCGAGAGCTACTGGCGCGAGGGCTACCTGCCTGCCTTTATTAGTGCGGCGCAGTCCATCAAGCCGCCCAAACCCGCCGACTACTCCGTCGACGATGCCAAGGCCACGCTCAAAAAGTACGCCAAGGCCTACGACAAGTCCGACGCTGCCAAGAGCGACGAGCGCGCCGCCGCAAAGGAGCAGTTCGACAGCGAGAAGCCCACGGTCATCGCCATCATGAACGAGACCTTCTCGGATCTGTCGATCTACCAGAACATGCGCGCCGGTTACGAGGGTCCGCAGTACTTTAAGAGCCTGTCCAACTGCCTCAGCCGCGGCAAGCTCTATGTGAGCGCCTACGGCGGCGGTACCGCCAATACCGAGTTTGAGTTTATGACCGGCAACTCCATGGCCAACCTGGGCTCGGGCGTGTACCCCTACACCATCTACAACATGGAAACGACCGGAAACCTGGCAGAGCAGTTCAAATCGCTCGGCTATTCCACCACGGCCATGCACCCCAACCACGCGACCAACTGGAACCGCGAGAACGTCTACAAGGACTTTGGCTTTGACCAGTTCCTGTCCATCAACGATTTCCAGGGCGCCGATACCCTGCGCGGTATGGTGACCGACCAGGCTACCTACGACAAGATTCTTGAGCTGCTCGACCAGAACGCCGATCCGCAGTTCATCTTCGACGTGACCATGCAGAACCACTCGGGCTACGATACGGGCCTGCTGCCGGTCGACAAGCAAATGCACCTGAACATCGACACGACCGACCTGGACACCAAGACCGTCGAGGACGGCACGCTGTCCGATGTCGACGAGTATGTCTCGTGCATCGAGCAATCCGACCAGGCGCTGCGCTACTTCCTCAACGCCCTGAGCAAGCTCGACCGTAAGGTGGTCGTGGTGTTCTGGGGCGATCACCAGCCGTTCTTCCCGTCCAAGTTCAACGACAAGTGGTTTACCGGCGAGGACGATGCCATGCACCAGGAACGTCTGTGGCAGACCGACTACATCATCTGGGCTAACTACGACGTTGCCGGCTGCGACCAGACGAGCGAGGTCGACGACCTGTCCACCAACTACCTGTCCACGCAGCTCATGCAGCTGATTGGCGCACCGCTGACCGACTACCAGAAGGCGCATATGACGCTGCGCGAGTCGCTGCCCGCTATCAACTCGGTGGGCTACGAGGACGCCAGCCTGCGCTGGGCACTCTCCTCCAACGTCACCGGTGACGACGCCGCTGCCGCAGCCGCCACCAAGGCGCGCGAGGATTACGCCAAGATGCAGTACTACGAGATGTTCCGCGACGGCAAGAACGTGTACACCGAGCACTTCCAGACCGAGGCCAACGAGACCGACCCCAACCTGGCACCGGGTACGACCAAGATTAAGTAGCTGCTAGCTGCTGAGCCACAACTGAAACGTCTGTCCAGGCGGAGGCATATAAGGTTCCCTGCTCGGACAGTCCTGCGCAAGACGAAGGCCACGTTATGTGGCCTTCTTTGTTTGCGGAAAGTGTGTCCCGGAATTCTTGTCTGGAATGGGATGCAGTTTCCGCTTGGGACCCGATTGGGAAAGTGTGTCCCACTATTCAGCTGGATTCCGGGATGTATTTTCCGGTTGAGGCTCGTTGGGAAAATGCGTCCCACTTTGGGGGCTGATTCTGGGACGTGGTTTCCGGTTGGCTCTCATTGGGAAAGTTCATCCCATTTCTCGGCCTAATTATGGGACGCAGTTTCCCGTTGAGGACCCTTTGGGAAAGTGCGTCCCGGTCTGGGCGCTCAAACTGGGATGGATTTTCCGGATGAGGGCTTGACGGAAAATGTGTCCCGTTCCGGGCGCTAATTGTGGGATGCAGTTTCCGCTTGCGGAGTCTCCACTCAACAGAAAACCCGGGTGGCCTGTTTTTTGGCTACCCGGGTTTTTGGGTTGTCGATATGTTCGACTGGCTACTAGTGGGTCTTGCGGCGCTTGATCAGCATGATGAGGGCTATCACTACGAGCGTTGCTCCCGCTGCTGCTGCGGTGGCGACTAGGGCGAATGTTTGGTCGCCGGTGTTTGCGAGGTTCTTCGCTGTGGTCGTAGTCTTGACCTTGGTGTCGGTCTTAGCTCCGTTGTCGGACTTGGGCTTGTCCGGGTTCGTCGGGGTCTCAGGAGTCTCGGGGTCCTTTGAGCCTTCGGAATCGGTTGGGCCGGCGGTGTTTACCAGCGTATGGTCCAGGAACTTCTTGGCGCCCGCACTTGCCTGTGAGAACAGGCGGCGCGTGCGGATCGGGGTGGCGTTCACCGTTGTGGGCGCCGTCTCCCCGGCCTCGATATTCACGAGCGTCGTGCCGGTGTCGAGGCCCACGTCGTTGTATCCCACGTGGCAGTAATACTGCGCACCGTCATCGTCTGCGGTCAGGTCAATCTCGAGCTTTGAGGCCGTTCCAGCCGCGAGGTTGCCATCGGCACCCACGAGCTTAAACTCTGTCTCGCCGCGGCCCTTGCGGTACCACATATAGGTCGGTGCCAGCCCTGTTTCGCTATCGTCAGCACCGAGTTGCTTCACATGGCCAATCGCCGAGAGCGTCAGGTGGCTTCCCGCCGTGCGCTCAACCGAAGAGTCGTATCCAAGATCCGACCCCTCCGCAGCATCCGCCGCAGGTCCGCTCACGGTCATCGTCATGCCATCGGGCATGGTCTTGACCGTGATGATTGCCGAGCGAATACCTGTTTCGGTCGTGGATCCATTCTTAACGGCGGCGATGGCGAATCGATACTCCGTATTGGGCTGCAGCCCATCCCACTTGAGCGAGGTCTGCGTGTTGTCGGCAATCTTCCAGCTATTGACGACCGCATCCGCCGCATTGCTCTGCAGCATGCCCACGCCGTAGCTAAAGCCACTCTTGTTTGCGAGTACATCGTCCCAGCTAAACGTAACGCTGGTCGAATCGACGGCGTTTGCCGTAAAGCCCGTCACGGCCGGCGCGTCGGGCATCTCGACGTCCTTAACGTCATAGCCCACGATCCAGAACTGGTCGGTGTCCTTGGTGCCGAGCTTGTCGCCCGAGTCTGCCTCGAACTTGTCGACATCCACCGCGTTGACGCCCAGACGCCACACAAAACCGTACTTGCCCTGCGCGGCCTCGGGCAGGTTGTCGACGGTGCCGCCGTATTCGGTCGATTCACTCGAGGAGTTACCCGTAGTAAAGCCGGCGTTGGCACCAAAGCACAGGCCGCCAAACAACTCGTGCTTTGCGAGCTTCGCGCCCATGACAACGCTGCCGTTCAGCGTCAAGCCGAGCTCGAGCTCCTGCTCCTTGCCCTCCTCGACTTCGATGGTCTGCTCAATGCTCGCCCCCGACTGCGCGGCGGCGCCGTTAAACCCATCGTGCGTGTAGGCGCGCGTTACGCCAGGCTTGCCCAGGCCAAAGGAATCCCCAACGGGAGTCTCGCCGTTGAGCGTCGTTTGATAGGTTCCGGGTTCTCCCGACCGGTTGGTCAAAAAGTAGCTGAGCGGCGTCATATTGTGCTGTTTGGCAATGCGGTCATAGGCCTCGACATTAACGACCGAGGTCTGCGCGCCGAGCGACACGGGCGCCGCCATCACGCCCTTGCCACCAGTTTCCTCATTTTCGATCTCATACTCGTAATAGACCATCGGAATCGTGTAGAGCACGGCCTTGTCACCCTCGCCGGCATGCGACTCATAGCTTACGCTTGCGCTGACCGTGCGCTCGCTCCGGTAGTCATAGCATCCCTCGGCGGCAAAATCGACTGAAGCATTCATCGCGACCAGGGGCGGACCGGTCTGCACCTCGACGGCAACGCCCAACTCGGCGCCAATGGTATAGCCCTGGGATGTCCCCGTGCCCTTTTCCTCTCCGTATGACGTGCCGCCCAACACCAGATAGCCGTATGCCTGCTCCAGATCCTCAACATAGGGCGCATCCTGCAGCACGGCAAGCACGCGCGGGTTGGTATAGACCTTGTAGCGGTCCTTGTACGTGATCTTGACGCTGTCGTTGTCGACATCGGGCAGCGCGAGCGAGATAAATGTGCCGTAGGTAGTGCCGCGACGGTTGCTCTCGCTAATCACCTGCTCCTCGCCGCGGCGCACCTTTCCGTTCTCGTCGAGCGAAAAATGCGAGGCGGTCATCCAATAGTAGTCATCGTTCTTGCGCAGGTCCTCGTCGCGGTGCTTGCCCACCACGGCGATAAAGCTCTCGTTATAGCGGTCCGAACCCGAGACGCTGCCCGCCTTGACGTCGCTGATCCACACCTGCTCTATACCCTTGTGGTCATGCTTGTTGCTGCTGTTGTATTGCTGACCGCTCATGCTCATGGTTCCGACCATGGACCCCAAGCCCTGAGCCCCGCTCTGTGCCGTGTTGCAGGCAAAGTCGCGGAACACATCGCCGCCCACGAGCACCTCGTCAACCGCCAGCTGCTCGGACAGGCCGTCAAGGTTGGCAGTGGCAAGGGCAATAGGCGCCAAGGTGCACGGATAGCGCTTATCCTGAGCGCTATCCTTCCATGCGCTGTTGGGCACATGCATCAGCCCATAGGAGGCGAGGAGCCCGTCTCTGTATTCCTTGCAATCGGAAAGCTTGAACTCGCCAGACTCCGAGTCAAAATACGCGTAGCGGTACAGCGCGCCGTACAGCCCCTTGCTGCCGTCAGAAGCGCCGTAATCAAAAGCGCTGCGTTGCCAGTCATAGCCCGCAAGAATAAGGCCCGTGACGGTTTCACCCGTCTTCTTTCCTTCTTCATCGTAGGCGGCAAACGTGCCGAACGCCGCATTCGCAGCGACCATGGTCTTGCCGTTCGCGGAGAGGGAGATTGCGCCCGCGTCGCCCAGAGCATCGACATGGACGAGCGCACCCTTGGATGCATCCCACGAAAACAGCTCGCAATGCGTCGACTTATCAATATTCTTCTTGCCGTAGGGTGCCGAGACCACGATGGCGAGGTCATCGCAAAAATCGCGATCGAGGTCGCCGGCCGCTAGCGAAACGACAGGAGCTGACTGAAGCTGCGTCCAGGAGTCGTTCCCGCCCTTGTTGTACGTGGTGTAGTCCGCGGCGTTACCGGCATCGATCTTGACGACGCTTTGCTTCCAGTTGCCGCCCTCCAAGTCATACATGTCGACTACAGCCTTGCGCACGCCGTTCTCGTCGACATAGCAGCCCGCGTAGACAAAAAGCTCGTCGACGCCGTCGCCATCGACATCGCCCGCCTCGACATCAAAGACGGCGTCGTGCTCTTGCAGGTAACCGGCATCCAGGTACTTAAAACGGCCTTCGTACATCATATTAGTGTTGACCGTCACCGGCAGGTGTGTGTCGAGAGTGCGCGTACGCCCGTTGCTAAACGAGTAGAGGACCAGCTCAACCTTTCCGGCGTATGACTTGCCGTCAATCGTCGTGGAGGAACTGTCGCCGTAGGCACGGAGCTCGGCAACGCGGCTCTTTTTGCCCGTGCTGGCGTCGCTGCAGAACTCAACACTCGTGGCGTGAATGCCCGAGAAACCGTTGTTGTCGTTGGCGAGTACTGTTGAGGACTCATTGTTGCTTAGGTACGACCAGGTGCCGCCACCGTAGTCGCTATGCTTGTAGAGATCGCTGTTCGTATCGAAGTTGTTGACGTTTTGCCAGAACTTTGCGGCGCCCCACACACTTCCATAGCCATCGGTGAGTTTGCTGCTGCCGCCAATGTCACCGCGCTCGACGTTCTCGAGCTTGTCGCGCAGAGTGTAGCGATTGCCATGGCTACCGTTAGCTGCCATATAGACCTCGCTGCGCGTGGCAAACGTCGTGGGGGTATCAGTGGAATAGGGGCCAACGGTATCGGCCGGAATGTCCTCGCTCGCGCCCAGACCCAGGGCTTGATAATCCTGCTCGGTCATATCGGTGATTGCGGGCGCGTCTGCCGCCTGGGCAACCTGGGGCGTGGCCGTGAAGCAGGCGACGCTCATGGCGATCAACGCAGCAAGCGCCGCCGTCCCAACAAGCGGGATTTTCGACAGCCTACGGATACGGGGGTGTGGAACGTACATGAGGGACCTCGCTTTATTCGAGTGGAGTGGACTCATTTTTACAAATGATACGTCCGATGCCCGATATCACGTGTCTCATTTTCGCCAACGGCGTGTCTCATTTTTGAGAATCCGAGATGCCGCGGAAATCTTATCCCAGCTCAAAGGCCATTTCTGGGATGTATTTTCCGTCGAGTGCCTCATCGGGAAACTGCATCCCATTTCAAGCGTCGATTCTGGGACGCACTTTCCCCTTAGACCCTCAACCGGAAACCGCATCCCACTTTGAGCACAAATTCCGGGATGCATTTTCCGCTTGAGCCTCATTGGGAAACGGCGTCCCACTTTGAGGGCTGATTGTGAGATGCATTTTCCGGTTTTGCTCTCATTGGGAAAATGCATCCCGTTTCTTGACCGAATAATGGGACGCAATTTCCCGTTGGAGCGCCTTTGGGAAAGTGTGTCCCACTTCGACCGCCCAGAGTGGGATGCACTTTCCGCAAAGCACCTCAACGGGAAACTACGTCCCATTCCAAAGGCAAATTCCGGGACGCATTTTTCGAAAGCCTGCCCATCCGGAAAGCCCGTCCCACTTTGGACGCATCCGGGCACGGAACCATCGACCTATCAGGCCTTCCATCAATAAAGAGGCGTCCTCCCGGACGGCGGGGCACGAAGTTCATCGCGAGTTCCGCACGCAAAGAAGGCCACTTAATGTGGCCTTCGTCTTGCGCAGGACTGTAGAGCAGGGAACTTCGTGCCCCGACGCCCGGGAGGACGTTTCATTTAGAAAGATGGACCGACCGCCGTCAGCGATGGGAGCTACTCCCCCAGCACGGCCTTTTTGGCGGCTGCAGCCATGTTGTCCAGATCTTCCTTGGTGGGGTGATCCTTTGCGGCAACCCAGTTGTCGAGCAGCATCTTATAGCGCGCGTTGTCGGGATCTTGCTCGAGCATGGCCTCGTAGCGCTGCTTGACCGCGGGGCCCATCTTGCCCTGGCACATCGCCCAGCCCGCAAGCTCGGCATCCCCAGCCAAATTGGAAGTTACGCGGTCGATAATCTGCTGGTAATAGCTCTGATCGGCCCCAAAGCCGCAGGTGCCAAACAGGAAGACGCGCTTGCCGTGCAAAGCGGAGAGCAACGCCGCGACCGAAGGCGTGCACGCGCCCTTGTCGCACCAAAAACCGACGAGCACCGTGTCGGCCGCGCAGGCGCCCTGCGCCTCGAGCGCAACCTGATCTGCATCCGCATCGTCGCTCAACGCCGCGGCATGGACAAACTCAACACCCGCAGCCTGCAGCGTACGCTTGATCGCACCCGAAACCATCCTGGTATTACCGCTCTTGCTGTTAACCACCAAAGAGCACGTCATAGTCACGTTGCCTCGTATCCCCCAAAACTAAAGCCACTAATGCAATTTATTAGATGAATATCTTAGTACTAACGTGACAGATGTAAACCACCGTCTGTCGATTGATTAATTTGCCCCACGGGCTTGCTCACTGGGCAAACTGACTGCGGTAGAGCTCGGCGTAGAAGCCGTCTGCCACTAGCAGCTCGTCGTGCGTGCCGCGCTCGATAATCTGGCCGTCGCGCATCACCAGAATGCAGTCGGCGTTGCGGATGGTGCTCAGGCGGTGCGCCACGACAAAGCTTGTGCGACCGGCCATGAGCTCATCGAATGCCGCCTGCACCTGCAGCTCGGTACGTGTATCGATGCTCGACGTTGCCTCGTCCAGCAGCAAAATCGCCGGGTCAGTGAGCATGACGCGCGCGATGCACAGCAGCTGTTTTTGACCCTGGCTAAACGTGCCGCCGTCCTCGCCGATGACCGTATCGTAGCCGCCTGGCAGCTGCACGATAAACTTGTGCGCATGCGCGCGCTTGGCAGCTTCGATAACCTGCTCGCGCGTGGCGTCGGGACAGCCGTAGGCGATGTTTTCCGCCACCGTGCCCTCGAACAGCCACGTATCCTGCAGCACCATGCCAAAGGCGCGGCGCAGGCTTGCGCGCGTGTAATCACGCGAGGAACGGCCATCGACCGCAATGCGACCGGCATCAATATCGTAAAAACGCAGCAGCAGGTTGATGAGCGTTGTCTTGCCGCAGCCCGTGGGGCCGACCAGGGCAAAGCGCATGCCGGGTTTGGCCTCGATGCAGATATCCTGCAGCAGCTTGCGATCGGGCACATAACTAAAGTCCACGTGCCCAAAGGTCACCTCGCCACGCGGGGCGGCAAGTTCCACGGCGCCCGTCGCATCGGGCTCCTGCTCGCGCGCGTCGAGCAGCGCAAACATGCGGCGTGCCGAGGCGTACGCCGTCTGGATCTGCGTAATGACGTTGGTGACCTCGTTGAACGGCTTGGTGTACTGGTTGGCATAGGACAGGAAAATCTGCACGCCGCCCACCGTGAGCGCCGCCGGCACGCCCGTGATCACGCCCACGCATCCGATCACAGCGACCACGGCATAGATGATGTTGTTGATAAAGCGCGTACCGGGGTTGGAGAGCGAACCCATAAACTGCGCGCGCTCGCCCGCGGTGTAGAGCTCGGCATTGAGGGCGTCGAAGCGCTGCTGGGCGTTCGGGCCATAGGCAAAGGCGTCGACAAGCTTTTGCTCACCTACGTACTCCTCGATATGACCACCGAGCTGCCCTTGAATACGCTGCTGTGCCGTAAAGCTTTTGTTGGAAAGCTTGGCGATGGCGCCGGCTGCAAAAATGGAAAGCGGCGTGACGAGCACCACCACAAGCGTCATGGTCAGGTTAATGGAGAGCATAAACGCAAGCGTGCCCACGATGGTAATAACACCGGTGAAGAGCTGCATGAAGCCCTGCAGCAGACCGTCGCCCACCTGGTCGACGTCGTTGACCACGCGGCTCATAAGGTCGCCGTGGGCATGACTGTCGATAAAGCTGAGCGGCATGCGGCTGAGCTTGTCGCTCGCCTCCACGCGCATGTCGCGCACCGTCTCGTAGGACAGGCGGTTGACGCAGTAGCCCTGCAGCCACTGGAAGGCCGCGGCTCCCACCACGACGAGCGCGAGCTTGGTGACGAGCGGCAACAGCGCGTCGAAGTCCACCTGCCCGGCGGCGACGATCAGGTCGATGCCCTCGCCGATGAGAATGGGCGTGTAAAGCTGCAGAATCACGGAGATGGCGGCACTCACAAACGACGCTACAAACGAAATGCGATGCGGACGAACGTAGCCCATCAGGCGGCGAGTCACCGCACCCACGGGATAGCGCTCGGGGTCGCCGGGCTGGCGCGGACCGTCGCCCAGGTCGTTGAGGTTATCGTTACCGGACACGTTGGCCGTCATCGTGGCGACCGAACCGGAGGAAGTGTACGGATTCATTTAGCAGCCCTCCTTTGCGCAAATGGATGCCGGGGCAGTCGGGGCGGACGCGGGGCTTAGAGTGGACGCGGGCGCCGGAGTGGGCGCGAGCGCTGCACTCCCCTGCTGGCCCTCGAGCTCCTCGCGGCGCAGCTGCGACTGGCAAATCTCGCGATAGAGCTGGCAGGTCGCGTACAGCTCGTCATGCGTGCCCAGGCCCGCAACCGAGCCGTGGTCGAGTATGCAGATCATGTCGGCATCGCGAACGGTCGAGACGCGCTGGCTTACGATCACCGTCGTGAGCGGCAGCCCGCCCTCGGCGGCACCGCGCACGCTGCGCTCGCGAATGGCATGGCGAAGCGCCGCGTCGGTCTTAAAGTCGAGCGCCGACGCGGAGTCATCCATGATCAATATCTGAGGCGAACCAACCAAGGCACGCGCGATAGTCAGGCGCTGACGCTGGCCACCGCTAAAGTTCTTGCCGCCCGCCTCGACCGGGGCGTCTAAGCCCTGCGGCTTGTTGCGCACGAACTCGCTGGCCTGCGCCATGTCGAGTGCCGCCCAGAGCTCCTCGTCGGTCGCAGCTTCATCGCGCCAGGTCAGGTTGCTGCGGATGGAGCCGCTCACCAGCGATGCGCGCTGCGGAACGGTCGCGACCACACGGCGCAGCTGGTCGAGCGGCCAGGCGCGCACGTCGGCGCCCATCACGCTCACGCTGCCGGTGCTCGCATCGTACAGGCGCGAGATAAGCGAGACGAGTGTGGACTTGCCGCTGCCCGTGCCGCCGATAATGCCGAGCGTCTTGCCCAGTGGGAGCTCCAGGGTCACATCGTTGACGGCGTTGGCAGCGCCGGCGCCAAAAGAGAAGCTCGCATGGCTCAAGCTCAGCGCAGGAACTGGAGCGACATTGCCCGGCTTGGGCAGCGCAACCGACTGATTGCCCTCGTCGGTGATGCTCGGCTCGCAGTTGAGCACCTCGTTGATACGCGAAGCACTCGCGCTCGCCTTGGTAAAGACCACGACCAGGTTGGCGACGTACACGATGGAGGTCAGGGTCTGCGTCATGTAGTTCACAAACGCCATGACCTGGCCCTGCGTGAGCTCACCCACGTTGACCTGTATGCCGCCCACCCACAGGATGGCGCACACGCCTAGGTTCATCACCAAAAACGTTACGGGGTTAAGGATTGACGAGAGCTTGCCCACCGCGATGGCAGTATTGGCCTGGTCATCGGCGGCTTGGGCAAAACGCTCGCGCTCGTGGTCCTCGCGTACAAAGGCGCGAACCACGCGGACGCCCGAAAGGCCCTCGCGGCAGATAAGCGCGATGCGGTCGAGCTTTGCCTGCAGCTGCTTGTAGTACGGAATGCAGCGTGCCATGACAAACCAAAACACCAGGCCAATGGCGGGCGTGCAGATCAAAAAGATGATGCCGAGCTTAAGGTCGATGGCAAGGGCCGCGCACATGGAGCCCACCGCCAGGAAGGGCCAGCGGATAAGCATGCGCACGCCCAGCGCCACGGCAAGCTGCACCTGGTTGACATCGTTGGTAATGCGCGTGATGAGCGACGGCGTGCCAAAGCGGTCGAGCTCGGCATAGCTCAGCTTGTTGATGTGCTTGTAGAGCGCGCCGCGAATGTCGGTGCCCATGCCCTGCGATGTCAGCGCCGCCATCTTTTGGCAGACAAGCGTAAACGAGATGC
Source organism: uncultured Collinsella sp. (assembly GCA_959599095.1). Lineage (GTDB taxonomy): Bacteria > Actinomycetota > Coriobacteriia > Coriobacteriales > Coriobacteriaceae > Collinsella. Next base: position 35,933 of record CAUGGC010000017.1, read on the forward strand.
CAATCACAGCCATGGCGCCAAGTACCATGCCGTAGTGGATAACGGCGCTGACATCGTGTGCGCCAATACCCTTATCGATCATCTGGGCAATCACGAGCGGTGTAAGCAGGTCAAAGATCACTTCGATCAGCTTGCACGCAGGGCCAATCACCATATAGCGGCGAAACTTGCCACCAAAACGCCTGAGCAGCTCAATCATGTATAGGCGCTCCCTATCATCATTCACACTCAATTCGAATCATGATAGTACGGTGAGCCCAAAAGAAGCGTAAACAACTCGTCATTTCTAATGGGATTCGGTTTCCAAAGAAGCGGAAAGGCACGCGCACACCCAGCCAGTGTCGGGTCGACCGCCTGATATACTTACATTAGTGCTACCAAGTTAGTCGCCGACCCTTGAAATGAGGTGCCGAGATGAACGACATTCTCGCAAGAAGAGCAAGACGAGCAACTGTGGGCATCGCCCTTTCCGCGGCACTTGTCGCGGGAATCGCCCCCGTAACGGCGATCGCTGCAGAAACCAGCGCCCCCACCGGTGCGGCCGTTTCGCAGACGAGCGCCGCCAACGGCAATTCGGGCGCCCCGCAGACAGAAGACGCGGCCGCCGCAAAAGAAAAAGCGTATGCAGCCATGCAGGAAGCGCTCAAAAACCTCGAGGCCGCAAAAAACGCCGCAAGTCCCGAGAAACTTGCGGAAATCGATGATGACATTGCCGCATTTCAAGAACTCTACGACATGGTGGTGGCGGAAGCCGCCAAACGGAGGGAACCCCTTCCCGCCATGCAAGCGAACGTCGATGCAGCCCAAGCCAAATACGATGAGGCCCACAACCGGACAAGCGGCCTTCAGGCAGAATTGGATAAGGCACTTGAAGCACTCGGCGACGAGGGGCCCAGCACAGCTATTAAGGAGCAAATAAAGCAGTTGCGCAGTGAGATCATGTCGGCAGAAAGGCGAGAAAAATCTTGTGAAGATGATCTTCACCGCTACCAACGCCGGCTCGAAAGCCAGGAAAAACAGGTTCAGTATTTCGAAAGTGAGGCAGAGGAAGCTAAAGCCCAGATCGACGAAGAGACAGCCAAGCGAGATGCGCTCCTCGACAATTTGAAAAAAGCGCAAACGGCCTATGACGACGCCTGCAAGGCATACGAAGAGGCAAAGGCCGCGGCAGACAAGGCCACCTCGCCCGAGATAACGCAACCGACCGAGACGACGCCTCCCTCCAACTCGGCGCAACCGGCCGAGGCAACACAGCCCGCCAGCTCGCCCGCGACCGGCAAAAATACCCCGCCAAGCTCCACCAAGCAGGCGAACTCGAGCAGCGGCAAGCAAGCAGATACGACCGCCGGCAAGCTCGCGAACACGGGCGACGCAGCGCCGAGCGCAATCGCACTCGCAGGAATCGCCGCCGCAGGACTCGGAATAACCGCCGCAGCCACACGCCGCCTCAAGAACTCAAAATAGCCGCCAGCGGCTATTGTCTTTGCCAATCCACAAGCCCAGAGACAAAAAGAGGTCCGTTTCCCCAACCCAGGGAAACGGGCCTCTTTACTTGTAAAAACAGATGGTAATGCCACTGTCTCTTGAAGCACATCGCCACCGCGCTCCAAACAACGCCAACGAGCAGCATTCCTTAAGGGATAGATTTAATTAGATAAACGCGCCTTTACGGGTGATTTTTGGACGACGGGGCCCGGCCGGCGGTGAGGTGTTTGGTAGTCGAGCGATCCCGCAGGCGAAGCCGAGGACCAGCGAGACACCAAACACCTCACCGCCGGCCGGGCCATGTCGCGGCACCAAAAAGCGCCTGTGCGCTCGATGGATTCGGATGCCCGACAGAGGCTCCTTATGGCTGCTTCCTTCCGGACCTGACCAGATTCGGAACATGTCGTCATCCGAACCCATCGAACGCGCTAGGCGCTCGGTATATCTTACCTGCTCCCGTCCAGCAGGGCAAGTGGGGCGAACCCATCGGATGGATTCGCCTCACTCGTCCATATCGCTAGCGGCGCCTACGGTACAGGACCGCGCCGCCCGCTGCGGTCAGCGCGCCGATGCCGGCCATGGCCACGAGCGCCTCGACCGGCAGGCTGCGGTCGCCGGTGTCGGGCATGCCGCCCTTGGAGCCGTCGCCGCTAGAGCCGCTGCCGGAGCCGTTATCTGAACCGCCGTCTGAGCCGCCGCCCGGCGTGCCGGGGTTCTCGGGGGTGCCGGGGGTCCCGGGATTCTCGGCGTAGCTGTTGGTGAAGACTGGCGGCACGTTGGCGTCGCCCTCGTAGGAGACCCTCGCCGACAGATAGCCCGTCTTGGTGCCGTCTGCCGCCTCGTCGCTCACCGTGACGACGATCTTGCGCACCGCCTTGTCGTAGGTCACGTGCGCCTGGCCGTCGTCGACCTCGTTCACCGTGAAGGTGTAGGTGCCGGCCTGCTTGAACGTCAGCGCATCGAACGTGACGCCGCCGTCCGCGGCGTTCTTGGCGGTCGACATGACCTTGCCGTCCCGGCTCTTGAGCTCAAAGCTAAACTGGCCCGCCTTGAGCTCGGCGCCCTTGAGCACCTTGGCGGCGCCCAGCTTGAGGGTGACGGGCGCGGCCTCGTAGCCGTTGGTGAACGTCACCAAGTCGTCGCCCACGGCATTGCCCTCGGCATCCGCCAGCTCGTGCCTGACGGCGAGCGTGCCGTTTCCGGCATCGGTGACCGTCGTGCGCACGCGGTACGTCGCCCTGTCGTACGTCACGCCGCCCGCCGTGCCGGCGATCTCGCGCAGCTCGTAGCTGTGCGCGCCGGGCGCGGTGTAGGTGACGGGGCTGAGCGCGACCGTGCCGTCGGCGGCGTTCTTGCCCGTCGCCGCAACGCTCTCGCTGCCGTCGGCGGCAATCTCGACCAGCTGGAACTCGAACTCGCCCTCGGCCAGGTCACGGCCCTTAAGCTTCTTGCTCACCTTGATCTGGTCAGTGACGGAGCTCGGCGTCGGGTTCACGACGTAGGTGTTGGTGAACTCGAACGCGCCCTTGCCCTCGGGCGTGCCCTCTGCGGGCAGGACCTCCGCGGCGAGCGTGCCCGCGTTGGTGTCCTCGACCACCTTGACCGTGAAGGTCCTGGTCGCCGTCGCATCGTTGACCACGCCGTCGACCGAACCGGACTCGCTCACCCGGTAGGCGAACGTCTTGGTGCGCAGACCGTCGCCGTCGATCTCGACGTCATCGAGGTCGCTCGGCTGCCTGAACGTGACGCTGCCCAGCTCGACGTTGCCGGCGGCATCGTTGGTCGCCTCGGTCACTGTCTTGCCCGAAGCGTCAACCGGTGCGGGCGCGCCGTCCAGCGGCTCGATCTTAAAGGTGTACTTGCCCGCGATGTCTCCCTGCGTGAGGCCGAGCCCGGCCTGGCCGAGCGCCAGCGTCTTGGTGCCCGCGAGGTCAACTGTCGCCTCGTTGGTGCCATAGCCGTTCACAAACGACAGCGTGCCGTCGGAGCCCTCGGGATAGACCACGGCAGTGTCCAGCCCGCCCTTGCCGTCATCGGCCACCTTGACCGTGATGTCGAAGCTCGAGGCGGTCGCCGTCACGCCCGCGGGCAGCCGGTCCGTGCCGTCCTCGGATACGGTATAGGGAATGGCCCATGAACCGTCGGCGGCCCTGGTGGCGGTGCCGTCCGCCACCATCCGCTCGAGCGCGTCGGTGGTGTAGGCGATGGGCGAGAACGCGAGTCCCGCGGCCTCGCCGTCGCCGGAGGCCCGGTTGGTCGCGGTCGCGACCACGTCGCCCCGGGCATCGCGGACGGAGAACGAGAACTCGCCCGACGCCGCGGCGCGGCCCGTCAGCGTCTTGGTGGCGTCAATTGCCACGTTGCCCTCGCCGCCGAGCGTTCCGGTGGCCTCGTAGGAGTTCTGGAACGCGACCGTCACGGGCGCGGGCGCCGCCGTGGCGTCATCTGCCGTGGAGACCTCGCCGCGGGCGACCTCGACACCGTCCCTGGCAACCGTGGTCGTGACCGTGAGCCTGCCCGTCGCGGCGTCGTAGCCGGGCGCGATGGTCACCGTGCGCGGCGCGGTGTCGTTGGCGTAGCCCTCGCCGCCGAGCTTGGTCTCGGTGACGGTGAAGCTGTAGGTCTTGCCCGCGTCGGCATCGGTGAACCTCACGTCGCTGCCCGCAGCACCGCCGACGAGGTCGACCAGGTCGGCCTCTCCGTCATCGGCAGCGGCCACGGCGTAGGCGTCCTTGCCGGTCTTGAGACCGAGCTTGGCGGCTGTCTCGGCATCGGCGGTCACGGTGAAGGCAAACTGCCCCGCCTCCATGGCGCGGCCGGAGAGCGTCTTGGAGAGGCGCACGCCCGCGCGGGCCGAGTAGTCGAGCTCGGTCGTGTAGGTGTTCACGAAGTCGCCGCCGCTCGCCTGCGCGATCGCGGGCGTCGTGGCCGTGAGGTTGCCGGAGCCGTCGTCGCTCACGGTCACCGTCATCGTGGAGACGTGGCCGTCGTAGGCCACGCCGGCGATGGCAGAGCCGTCATCGGGCCTGACCTCGCGCACCGTGTAGGTGAAGGTCTTGGCGCGCACGCGCTTGCCGCCGACCTCGGCGAACTCGGCATCCTTGATGTCATCGAGCGTGTAGCGGATGGAGCCGAAGTCGAAGGCGACCCTATCGCCCGCCTTGGTACCGGCGGCGGCCGTCACGCTGACGGTCTTGCAGCCACCGGCAGAGCCCTCGGGCATGGGAGCGCCATCCTCGCCCGTGAGCGCGAACTGGAAGCTATCGCCCTCCGCCCAGTCGCGGCCCTCGAGCGTCTTGGTAAAGAGCCCTGCGGTGGAGACGTCTCTGCCCTCGGTGGCCGTTCCGTACGTGTTGGTGAACGCGACGGTCGCGCCGTCCTCGGTCACGGCGCCTTCGGCCTTGGAGCCGTCAGCCCCGTTAACAGCAGTCGTGTAGCCCTCGGCGGCGTCCTCGGTCACGGTGTAGCGCGCGCCTACGGGCAGGCCGGCGATGGTCTTCTCCCCGCCGTCCTTGAGCGTGAAGGTCGCCTTGCCGTCCGTGAACGTCACGGCGTGCTCGCCCTTGCCGAAGGTGCCGGAGACGGGCTCGCCGTCCCCGTCGGTCAACGTGACCGCAAAGCCGAACTCGCGCTGGCTGTCGCCGCCGACGACCGTCTTCTTGACGGTGAGGCTGCCAGTCTTGGCGGTGTTGGTAAAGACCGCCGCCTCGACCGTGCGCTCAGCAGCGCTACCGTCATCGTCAGTCAGCTGTGCAATCTTGGTCTTGGCAGACAGCTTGCCGGCGCCATCGTCGGTCACCGTGACGGTGGCACGATAGGTGGCCTTCGAGAAGGTGAGCGACGTCTCGTCACCCGGCTGCTCGGCGATCACATAGGTATAGGTACCGGGCTTGGTGTACTCGATGGTACCGAAGTTGCCAACCTGGGCATCCTTGTGCAGCTCAATCGCCGACACGCCGTCCTTGGCGCCCTTGGGCATGGGCGCCTCGCCCTCGGCAGCCAGCGTCATGGTAAAGACATCCGACGTCGTCCAGTTGCGTCCGGAGATCTTCTTTTGCACCTTAAAGGCGTTTTCCACCTTCGTGGACTCCACGCTGTAGACATTGGTGAAGCCCACCCGCGTCGTCTGTCCGACGGTACCCTTCTGGGAATTCGCCTTATCGGCAACCGCAAAGCCATCCTCGCTCGTCATGAGCTCACCCTTGGAGTCGAGCTCCTGCACCTCGTAGTGCGTACCCGTGGGCAAGGTAACCGTGACGGAGCCGCCGGCCTTAAGCGCGATGGTGTCACCGCTCTTGATCTGTCCGCTTACATAAGTGCCATTGGTGCCACCGGGGCGACCGGCGAACGCAAAGGTGCCGGCCAGAGGCGTTGTGCCATCGGCCTGGTAGAGCAGCACCTTAAAGGTAAATGCCTTGTTGGGCGCGGTGATGCCTTCGGCGGCCGTGACCGTCTTGCTCAACGTCAGGCGCCCGTCAGAAACCTGATCGGTAGTGGTGTTGGTCTTGACGGCAGAGTTGTTGCCGACCGCCACCGACGCCTGGTTGGAGATGTCACCCGAAGCGCCACCGCTCTTAAACGCGTCCTCGGTCACGCGAACCTTAAACTGAACCGTGCCCTCCTTGCCTGCGGGAACGTCCTTCAACGTCCAGGTGAGGTTGCCGTCATTGTCCTTGGAGCCGGCATCCTTATGGTCGCCGGCAAACTCCACGAACTCGGTCCCCGCGGGAACGGTATCGGTAATCGTCACCGTGGCAAGTGCGCCCTCAGTGTTCTTGTAGCCGATGGTGTAGGTGAGCTCATCGCCCAACCTAACGCCCGACCCCTTCGAATCCTGAGCGTCGTTCTCGGACTTCTTGGGCACGAAGTTCGTCGTGGTGCCGGTATAGCTCTTGCTCTTGTCGCCGACCTTAACGGTGGCAGTATTGTTGATGGCGCCAACAGCGCCTTGGGCACCCTTCACAGCGTCCTCGGTGATCTTTACGCGCACGCGCACCGAACCGTGGCTGCCCGCGGGTTGCTTACCCAAGTTCCAGGTGAGCAACTGACCGCTCGCAGCGCCCTTATCGGCAAACTCGCCCTCAAAGGCCTCGAACACAACGCCCGTGGGCAGCTCGTCGGTCACGGTCACGTTGGCCGAAACCAGATTACCGGCGGCGTCGGCCTCGGTATTGGCCCAGTTGATGGTATAGACGTAGGAGTCGCCCACAGAAAGCAACTGCCCGTCGATGTCCACATCGGGCTTCGCGACCGTGCCAATCGTCTTGACCTTATCACGCGTGTTGTGGAAGACGATCTTACCCTTCTCGGTACCATCGCGATAGGTCACCTTGGACGTCAGATTGCCGTCGTTGTGGTCGGTCACCTCGAGCAGCACTCGGCACGTCGCAGACGTATCCACGGGACGCACACCCTCGGGCAGGTTGGCCATGCGCTCCTTTGCCACCAGGTTAAAGCTGTAGGTGGTGGTGTGGTCGGCATTGTGACGCTTGGTGGCAATGCCATCGTTGACGGCGCCGGCAAGGTCAATCGTCTGCTCATGAGTTCCGCTGGTAGCATCGCCAAGCTTAAAGTTAACCTTACCAAAGTCGACCGTAGCGGTACCGTCCTCGTCCGCCTGAGTCGTGCCCTCATCCATCTTTTCGAGCGAGCCGTCGGCCTTCTCGGCATACAAGTCAAATGTATACTGGTCAGCCTCGATCCTGTCGCGGGAGTCCATTACCTTCTCGGCAGCAAGACCCTCAAAGGTTCCTTTCGCGATGTAGCTGTTGGTAAAGGACACCTGGGCCTTGGCGGTACCGCTCTCGGAGCTTAACTTCGCATCAGCGGAAAGCTCGACGTTCTTGGCGTCATAGTGCTTGGCCGTGGTCACGGTATAGAGCGAACCGTTATCGCGTTTCTTAACCGCAATCTCTACCTTCCAATAGGTGGAGTCGTATGTATAGCCGCTCTTGCCGCCGTCATTCTCGACAACCTTGTAGGTAAACGTCTTACCCGCATCTTTCGTCGCAAAGGTCAGGCCGCCCAAAATACCGGTATGGGACGTGCCGTCGGCCTGCGGCTCATCGTTTGTCACGGTGAGCTTGCCCTCATCCGCGCGCAGCAGCTTGTTGAGCTTTTCGATTGAAGCATCGTCCTCGCCCGTTACCGTAAAGCCAAACATGCCGGCATGCAGATCGTGCCCGTTGAGCGTCTTGACGATCTCAAGACCGCCCTGGAGCTCGTAACTCGTTGAAGTTTGGTAACTATTGGTGAAGATAAAGCCTTCCGAGCCGGTCGTGCCATCGTCGCGGGCCACAAGCTTGCCGCCCTCATCGGTTACGGTGACGGTCACGGTATAGATGTGCTGGTCATACTTCCACTCGCCGAGGCCGCCATTCGGGGCCAGCTCGTTAATAGCAAACTTATACGTGCCCGGCTTGTTAAAGGTGAGCTTCGAGAAGTCGACCTGATAGTGCTCCCCGTCCTTGAGGCCCTCCTTCGTTTGCTTCTTCTCGACATAGCCGTTGTCCGCACTCATCGAGGAGCCGGTGATGAGATTGCCGCTGATGGCAGCCTTGGTAGCATCGTCAGCCGCGGTCATAGCAAAGGTGAACTTGCCCGGAGCATCGGCACCGGCAACCACCTTCGTCACGGACGGGGTGTAGGTTGCCGCCTCGGTGACCGTATAGGTGTTCTTGAATTTGACCGTCGCGACACCGGTGGACGTTGCACCCGACGGATAGATCCACTGGCCCTCGAGCTCGTCCTTGCCATCGACCTGCTTGCTTACCGATGTCGTGACCCTGAGCGTGCCGTCGCCGTTATCCGCTACGACGGCCCTAACCGTATGGACCGTCTTGTCGTACGTATAGCCCGTCGCCTTGTCGTCAATCTCGCTCACCGTATAGGTGAACGTCTTGCCGGCATCATCCTGAGTGAAGGTCAGCCCGCTCGCAGTTACCAAACTCACGGTCTTGGGGGCGTCGGCCTCGACATTTGCGGTCTCAAAGACCCTGCCGTCCGTGGAAATGCCGACCTTGCTGGCAGATGTCTCGTCAGCAGGCTTGACGATATAACGGAACGTGCTCTTAGGCGAGCCAAAAATGGTCGCGTCCTTGGGATACGTCAACGTCTTCTCAATCTGCAGACCGCCAGCAGCGCCATAGTCGAGGCTTGCCTCATAGCGATTCACAAACGAGACGGCAGGCGTTGTGGCGCCGACCTCACTTGCATCGTACTGCTGCACGTAAGTATTCGGTTTTTGCTTGAGCTCGACGATCTTTTCGTCCGTCAGCGCGCTCGCGTCGGCGCCGTCGCCCAGCAGCTCCGTCACACCCGTACCCTTGAGCACGGTCGTCACGGTATAGAGCTTAGCGGGGTCGTTCTTGCGTGCAAGAACCTTGACGAGCACGATGGCATCGCCCGTGTAGCCGGTGTCATAGGCGTAACCGGCAGCCGCAGCAGGCTGGTTCTCGTGAATGCGATAGGCAAACGTATGGCCCAGATCCTGCTCCGTGAGCGTACGAGCAAAGAGCTTCTCTTGCCCGCTTGCGCCCACCACGGCACCGGACACGCCGGCCTCCGCCGCCTTATTGGACAGGCTAGCCTCGGCGCCGTCGACCGACGTCTGAACGCCGTTGTACCAAAGGCCCGTCACGGCAAAGGTAAACTGGCCCGCGATAGAGGCGCGACCCTCAAGGGCCTTGCTCACCGTCATGCCACCAAAGGTGCCCGATGCATGGTACGCGTTGGTAAAGGCAGCCTTGTCGGTTACGGGCTTGTCCACATCGGAGGCACCGGTGTTGGCGTAGGTCACGCTCGACACGCGCAACTCGCCCGCATGGTTGCCCGACTCGTCCAGATCGGTCACCACGACGGTCGCACGGGCGGTGTGCTTGTCCATGGACATGCCCGCCTGGCCATCCTGCGCAGCATCCTCGGTGATGTTGAAGCTAAAGGTGCCTGCGCGGTTGAACGTCACGGTCGGGGCGGCTTCGGTGCCAAAGGAGAACGATGCCACGCGTCCCGACTCGGGCGTGCTGGCGACAGCTTGGTTGGTGTTAATGACAACGACACCATCCGTTACCGCCTGCTTTGTAGTCTTACCCAGGCTAGTTGCGCCGTCATCGTCCGCAGCGGCGGCAAGGTTAAAGGTATAGCTCTCGTCCTGGTTCCAATCGCGACCGCTCACGGTCTTCTGACCCTGCAGGGTCACGCTCGTGGGCTTCACGCTATAAATATTGGTAAAGGACGGTGTGGCGTTGTTGTCCAGTTTCTCTACCGAGCCGTCCTCTGCGGCCTTGTAGTACTCAACCGAAGTCTGGATGCCGGCACCCTTCTCGGCGTTGCGCACTACGGCGTAATAAACCGATCCGTCGTAGGTCATACCCGTAACACTGCCGGGATTCTCAGCGAACTTGTAAACGTAAGCGCGTCCCGCATCCGGCTTGGCGGTATAGGAGATCGCCGGCCAGGTCACCGCGCCATCATCGGCGTTGTTGCCCACGGTCGCGGTGTTGCCCTCGGTACCCTGAGGCATGGGGGGCTTGATGCTCGGTACGACCGTCTTGGGGTCGAACGCTGCGTCGTCGTCCGCATAGCCGCCCATACCCTCAAGCGTAAAGCTAAAGGTATTCTGGGCAAGCAGGAAGGTCCCGGCGTTGTCGGTTAGGCTCTTTTGAGCATGGATGGTGATGTTCCTCTCATGCTCGTCGTAGCGGTTGGTGAAGATCGCGTCGGCAACCTCTGTCTTAGTGTCGTCGCCCGCGTCGTTGCGCTCCTGCGTCATCTTCACGCTCTTAACGACAAGAGCACCAGCTTGGTTGTCCTCCACCACGACCTCCGCTTTATAGCGGGCGGCGGAGTAGCTTATGCCGTCTGCCCCGGCATCGGAACCGGGGATAACCTCCGAGATGGTATAGGTGTACGTGCCGGGCTTGGCATAGGTGATGTCGCCAAACGTTGCCGTCTTATAGGTGATGTCGCCAACCGTTTGCGTCTGGGAATTCTTGGTAAGCTCGACCGTCGACACCTTGCTCTTGGCGCCATTGGGCATGGGGACGCCGTCGTCGGCTGTAAGCTGCACGGTAAAGGAATCGCCATCGGCCCAATCGCGACCTTCAAGCAACTTCTTGGCGCCCAGCCTATTCTGGGCGTCGAGCGTTACGGGCTTGGCGCTGTAGTTGTTGGTGAACTCAAGCGTGTTATCGGCGGGAATCTGTCCGCCCGCAAGCGCGACAATCTTGCCCTCGATGGTGTTGCCAGTTCCCGACTGCTCCTTGCCGCCGACCTTGCGGCTCACGAGGCTAAAGCCAGCCGGAAGCACCGACTCGTCGGCAGAGCCGGTCACAGTGTTGACGATACTCGCCAGTACATTGCCACTGGACGCCTCGCCCTTGGTGGTGAGCTCGCTCACACTGTAGTTGTCACCCTTCTTGAGGTCGTATACGCGAATGGTCTCGCCGGCCTTGATGGAATGGGTGTCGCCGTTATTGAGCATGAAGGAGTTGCCCACGGCCTTGCCATTCGCATCGAATACGTGTGCCTCATAGCCCTTCTCGGAATCCGGCAGGGTGAACTTAAACGTAAAATCCTTGGTAGGCGCGGTAAGGCCACTGTCCGCCGTCACGGTCTTAGTCACTTGCAGGCGTGCCACACGACGATCGGTATACTGCACGGCCGTTGCCGTGGTAAAGAGATGATTGAGCTGAAGCGTGCCCAGATCGGTGCCATTGGTGGCATCATCGTCTTGATAAAGGGCCATGCGGTTGATGCCCGTATCGGCAAAGATGGTCGCCAGCTGGCCGTTGCGCTCGCCACCGTCCTCGACATAGCGCAAGACGGTCTTGGTGCCCTGCGCCGTCTTGTCATAGCGCATGTGCATCAGGTCGTTCGCCAGAGAAGGCGTTACACCCTCGGCGGTGCACTCCTGGCCCCACGTCAGGCTTCCGCTGGCGTCAACGGTCGCACTCTGCAGCTTGCCCTTGATGTGCGTAAGCGTGTTGTCGATCGAGTCAGGAGAGCCAAACTGTGCCAACGAGGCAATCAGCGAACCCGGGCCGCTCATGCTGCGCACACCGTCGTCTTCCTTGCCGGCATCCACATACACACCCGAATCGTCCACGATTACCTTGGTGATGGTGTTGTTAATCTCATGGCCATCTGGACTTACAGACTCACGCAGGTAGTACGTACCCTTGATAAGGGGTGCATGCTTTGTCGAATCGAGTGGGAAGCATGCAGCACCCTCAATGTCATACGGATAGGTCATGCCGTTTGCCTGCACGGTGTCATACGGCGTGGCGCCGGCTTCAATGGCATACGTGCTGGGACTATCGCCGGTAACGTCCTTGGCCTGGTACAGCTCAAACGTCGCGCCGTTCACGGGCTTGCCCAGGTCGTCAACCTTCTGCACAAACAGACGATTCTGGACGTTGGTGAGGTGAATCACCGTAGAGAACTGCCTGTTTATCGTTTGATATTGGACCATAGAGGTGTTGTCGATGGTTGCCTCCGCCAGAGACGATGCTGTGGTGTGATACACCGCCACGGTATATTCGGACTGGGACTTGTCCGTCATCATGGCGGCGTACTTCTCGATATCGCCGGGCAGCGACCTGACCGTTACCTCGTAGTCGCCCTTGGTATTGACGCCAAAGACGCTCGTATCTGCCGATTTGGCAGCCTCGACCGCACCGGCAATGCCATGCGCAGAGCATAGCTTGTAGCCCTCGAGCGGATTGCCCGTGACCGCCGTCCATGCGCTTTCGTCCGTGTCACTCTTGCTCTTATCGGTGCGCTTGAGCACGACAGCAAAGGTCGTACCCGAGCTAATGGGTTTGTCCTTATTGTCTTTTGTCTCTTTGCTAAGGGAAATGGTCTCCTTAGCGGCCAGATAGCCGCCGTTCAGCCACATGCGGCTGCCCGTCCATGACTTGTCGTCGGCTGTTGTAACCGTTGTCTGCGGTGCAACCACCGCGCCACCCGTGCCACTTGCCGCGGCCTTGTACTGCAGGTGCAGCTCACCTGGCGTTGCAGTGGTCGATGAGGTCAGGCTCGAGCGGTATCCCTTGGGCAGGCTAACCTCTTTGAGTACAAAGTAGTCGTTTTTATTGGCGTGCTCTTCGTCGAAGGAGAGAACGGAACCGTCCGGCTTCAGAAGCACCAGCTGGCCATTGGCGTCCGTCGTGCCCTGAGCGATGGCCTCATCCTGCGCGTTCCAGTTGGCATCTGACTGATACAGAGCAAACTCGGCACCCTGGACTGCCTCGCCGTTCTGGTCGACCTTCGCGACCTCGGACGACGGCAGGGTGGTGAGGTTGAACTTAAGCGACATGTTCGATGCGCCCGCGCCACGCTCCAGATAGAAGAAGCTCAGCGTGTGCTTGGAGCTGTCGAGGAAGGTGTTGCCGGAGAATCTTCTGTTTGAAGTATCTGCGCCGGCAGCTTGGAACATCGCCTTAATGGTGGTGTCTTGAATTGTCTTTTCGGGATCATTTGCATTGTCGACATGACCGACATGCACGCCACCGGTGGCGAAGTTGATCTTGAGCGTCGCCTTCTCGTGGATGCCACCCAGATCGCCCACGAGTACGCCATCGATGTACACCCAGACGTCATCGTCGCCCGAGAACTCAAAGATCATATCTTTGTTACCGGTGGTCTTGCCGCTCGCAGGCTGGACAAACTCCGTGGTCACGGACATTCCAAAGTGATGGTTGAGGTTCGTGCTTCCATCAATGATCTGCTTAGGGGAGAGGCTGTTGCCCTTCTCATCAAAAACCTTGTCAGCCGAGTCGAAGGGGAAGAACTGGCCCAGATTTGCATCTGATACGCCGCCCTTATATACGCCCGCCTTATCGTAGACGTTAAAGGAGTTGGTCGTGGGGTTATACACGGCATAGTTACCATAGTTACCGTCAGAGCCGTACGAGTCGTAGACGTAATAGCCATCTTTGAGCTGGAAAAGGCCTTGCACGTTGTTGTAAACGGCCTTGCCATTCTGCTTGCCGTTGGCCTGACTGTCGTTGTTAAAGAGATAGGCCAGCGACTCATCGGTGCAATCGCCTTTCGTGCCGTATGAAGCATAGGTGCCAGCCTTGATCTCGGGATAGCCATTCACCAGCGTGTTCTTCACAAATGGAAGACGTCCAAAGCCGTCAATGCCGCTTCTTCCCGTCCATTTATTAATGCCCGATCCGGCACCGCCATTGAACTTGAGCTGGTGACCTTTGTTGATGCCGGTGTTGTCATTGCCATTTTTGTTGTTTATGTTGACGGACTTATCATTGTCGCCGTTCACGACCCAATAGTCGAACAAATTGACCGTAGTGCCGGTGGGATTCACCGTCTGCACGGTGTGGTTGCTAAAGGGAACCGCTTGATCGGCCGACGCACTCGTCGCGCCAAACAAGAGCGCACACGCCGCCAGCGGGACGGCCAAAACCCTAAGGACACGCTTTGCGGTATTGGTTTTCTTGCCAAAAGGCTTTAGCATTTCTCGAGCTCTCGCACACACGCGATTCATGAAGGCCCTCCCCAATCCATGAGGACGGCAAGCAGCGGCTCATTATATATGTGTCGTCGTCCCCATCGATGCAAATATACGCCCCATTACAGTCTGAAGTGGGCCACCGATAAATTTCGATGGCGAGCATTCGG
>CAUGGC010000018.1 GCA_959599095.1 uncultured Collinsella sp.
AGCCCACGGGTAACCTCGACCCGGCGATCTCGCTGGGCATCATGAAGCTGCTCGAGCGTATTAACCGCACCGGCACCACCGTGATCGTCGCCACGCACGACCGCGAGATGGTCGATAGCATGCACCGTCGCGTGATCGCCCTCGAGGGCGGCCACGTTATCCGCGACCAGGAGAGGGGAGGTTACGGCAACTATGGCACCAACTAACGTAGGCTACTCCTTCAAAGAGGCAATCAGCCACTTCTTCCGTAACTGGACTACCTCGCTCGGCGCCGTCATCACGATCTTCCTTTCGCTGTTTATCATCGGCCTGTTTATCATGGGCTCTGCGATGCTGAACTCCGTGATCGGCACCGTCGAGGATCAGGTTGTCATCAACGCGTTCATTAGTGATGACGCCGATCAGGCTGATGTTCAGGCTTTTGAGGCCGAGCTTAAGACGTGGAATAACGTCAAGTCCGTGACCTATAAGGACAAGGACGACGCGCTGGCCGAGTATACGAGCAAGATGTCGGGCAACGCCGACGCCACCATGAGCGCGCTCGATGGCCAGAACCCGCTGCCGGCTTCCTTCGCTATTGAGATGGACGATCCGTCCAAGGTCGAGAGCACGGCAGAGAAGCTCAAGAAGGATGCCGATTTCCAGAAGATCGCGGATGACGGCGACGTCAACGCGAGCGTGCTGTACGGCCAGGAGGAAGTGAGCCGCCTGTTCCAGGTGACCAACTACATCCGCATCGCCGCCGTGGTGCTCGTTGGCCTTCTGACCTTTATCGCATTCATCTTCATCAACAACACGATTCGCCTGTCCATCACGGCGCGTCGTCGTGAGATTGCGATTATGCGTCTGGTCGGCGCCAGCAACGGCTTCATTCGCGGCCCGTTTATCACCGAGGGCGTACTGCAGGCCATTTTGGGCTCGCTGCTTTCCATCGGCGTTCTGGAGCTGCTGCGCAACCTGATGATTCCGCGTCTGCAGGAGAGCATCGGCTGGATGTCGTTTGCCCTGCCGATGCAGTACTACCTGGTGACCTATGCTGCGCTGATTCTGGTCGGCGTGATTATCGGTCTCTTTGGTTCTGCCATCGCCATGCGCCGCTACCTGCGCGTGTAGGCATGCCTGGAATTCATCCCTTCCAACGGGTCGTCTCTTATGGGGCGGCCCGTTTTTTGATCCCTAGGGGACGAAGGAAACGGATCATCGTGACGCTGGTCTATCTATATGATTCGCAATCCTGCCGTCCCCTAGGGATCATTTGGGTAGACTCTTGGGATGTAAACGGCAATCGATAGTTAGGAGGCGCCATGGGGCGCAATAACAAGCATAAGCGTGGAGCTCGCAATAAGCGCGGGCCGGTGCGCAGCGAACGCCGTCCGAGCCTGACCGGGCGCGTGCAGCTCCATGAGCACAGTGCCTATGTCATAACCGAGAATGGCGACTACAAGGTCATGGGCCGCGGTAAGCGCGAGATCATGGATGGCGATACCGTTGCCGTGAGCATTAAGAACAGCCCGCACGGTGAGCGGCGCGCCGTGATCGAAAGCGTGGTTGAGCGTGCAGCTATAAGCGTGGTGGGCACGTACCAGACCGCCGGTCCGCTCGGTGTGATTGAGCCGCTCGATTCGCGCCTGAAGGCCGACTTCTTCATTTTGCCCGAGGATACCTCGGCGGATCGTCTGGGTGTCCACCCGGGTGATGCTGTTGTCGCGCGCATTTTGACCTACCCGACGCGCCTGGAATCGGGCACCGTGACGATCGAACGCCGCATTGGCGGAGATGACGCGCCCGATTTGGGCGTTCAATATGTGATGGCGCGTTACGGCTATACCGATAGCTATCCCGAGGCCGCGCTAGACGAGGCCGAGGGGCTTTCGCTCGATGTGTCCGCGGCGCTTAAGGACCCGCTCCGCCGCGATCTGCGCGACCGCTTTGTCATCACGATCGACCCGGTCGACGCGCGCGACTTTGACGATGCCATTTCGCTGGAGCGCACGCCCGAGGGTGGCTACAAGCTGGGTGTGCATATCGCCGACGTTTCACACTATGTGGCTTGGGACGGGCATATCGATCTTGAGGCTCGCCATCGTACGACATCGGTGTATCTGGCCGATCGCGTGCTTCCCATGCTGCCCGAACGCCTGTCCTGTGACCTGTGCTCGCTTCGCCCTGACGAGGACCGTCTTGCGTTTACCGTCGATATCGAGCTCGATGAGCAGGGTCGCGTGCGGCATTACGATCCGTACCCCAGCGTGATTCGCTCGCGTGTGCGTATGGACTATGACGGCGCCGAGGCGCTGCTGGTGCGTGCCGGCGCGGTTGAGTATTCGGTGCTGGAGGGTGCAGCCGAGGATGTTGCGGCTGCCGAGACCTCGCGCGAGGAAGCGCTTGAGCGCGGTCTTGCGTGCGAGGAGACCGCCCGCGGCTACAACATCGACCTCGGCGATTTCCTTGTCGCCGCCAACGAACTCGCCGAGCTTCGCCGTCGTATTCGTCGCGCCCGCGGCTCAGTCGATTTTGACACGGCCGAGATTCGCGCTCTATTGGATGAGGACGGAGTGCCCGTGCAGATTGTGGCGCGTGAGCGTTCGTGTGCCACGTCGCTTATCGAGGAAGCCATGCTGCTCGCCAACGAGTGCGTTGCAGAGTGGCTGGCGGACCGTGATATCGAGGCCTGCTATCGCGTGCATGAGGATCCGAGCCCCGATAGCCTGCACGGTGCCGCCGTTGCGCTGGCGCAGCTAGGCATCATCGACGATCGCCGTGCTGCCGGTATTGCCCTGGGGAGTCCCGATGAGCTGCAGGCCGCAGTCGATGCTGCCGCCGGTACGGCCAACGCACCGCTCGTCAACATGCTGCTTCTGCGCAGCATGCAGCGCGCGCTGTACAAGCCGCGCAACGAGGGCCACTTTGCGCTCGCCGCGCCGTGCTACTGTCACTTTACGAGTCCCATCCGTCGCTACCCCGATCTGGTGGTGCACCGCGTGCTCAAACTGCAGTTGGCCTACGAGCAGCTCGGCGGCAAGGACGCCTTGGTCCGTACGCCGCGGCTGATCGGCAAGGGGCGCGAGTCGCTGCCGCGCATTCTGCCGCAGATCTGCCGCGCATGCAGCGATGCCGAGCGCGCGGCAGATGCCGCCAGCCATGCGACACAAAAGATCAAGATTGCCCAGTACTATGAGGACCGTCTGGGCGAGCGCTATGCCGGAACCGTCTCGTGGGTTAGCAGCATGGGCCTCTTTGTGCGCTTGGATCTAACGCAGGTCGAAGGCTTGATTTCGATCAAGAGCCTGGGCAACGAGTGGTTCGAGTTCGACGAGGACGCGCTTACGCTGACGGGCGCCGACACGGGGACTCGTTACGAGCTGGGGCAGCGCGTGATTGTCGAGGTCTCGCGCGTCAATACCACGCGTGGGCACTTGGACTTTAAGCTTATCCATTAGCCAAATCCCGACTCATGGTGGGGGAGCGGAGGGCGGCCTTTCGGGACCGCCCTTTGCATTTGAATCGTGGCTACCTTGCCGTCTGCTCGGCCGCCCGCTTACCTGCTATTTGAGAGGTAGAACCTACCAAAATAAACCTGTCCCTTTTTGGCAGGTTTACAAGAAAGCGGGGATGAGATGGCGACGGTGTACGGTTATGCGCGGGTGAGTTCGCGCGATCAGAATCTTAATCGGCAGCTGGATGCGCTGGGCGCCTATGGCGTGGGCTCAGCGAATATTTATGCCGACCATGCGAGCGGCAAGGACTTCGATCGACCGCGTTATCGCGAGCTGCTGCACGTTCTGGGAGACGGGGACGTGCTGGTGGTGCTTTCTATCGACCGACTTGGTCGTAATTACTCCGAGATTCTTGAGGAATGGCGGCGCATTACCAAGGAGCTCGGGGTTGCCATTGTGGTGTTGGACATGCCATTGCTTGACACGCGTGTCAGGGCCAGCGGCGCGCCGGATGTGACCAACACCCTGATTGTCGATATTGTGCTGCAACTGCTGAGCTACGTGGCGCAGGTGGAACGCGAGAATATCCATCGGCGCCAGGCGGAGGGAATTGCAGCGGCGCGGGCGCGAGGGGTCCGTTTCGGTCGACCTCGCAAGCCGTGCCCTCCTCAGTTTGAGCTAGTGCGCGATAGCTATGAGGCAGGCGATATTACCCGCAGCCAGGCAGCAAAGTGCCTGGGCGTGTGCGTGGGGACGTTTGATCGCTGGATGCGCGAGGCGGGGTAGGGGTTTGCGTCGCCTTGTCGCTTCCTGTTGCGATTCAAATTTTGATACGGTGACGATGTCATTTGGGGCTACACTCGCTGATATTCAAAAAAAGGAGGTTGGCCCTTGGCGCGCGTAAAACAAATAATCGGATGGACCGCGATCGTTCTGTTCGCTGCAACGCTGGCGGGCATCTGGGTGCTGACGGAGCAAAATGCGGTGGAGACGTCGTTGCTGAGCGAGTCCACCGCGCGTGTGGTGGAGGGTCAGGCTACGGGCGTTCAGGCCGCCGATGCCACGGGTGAAGCCCAGACGGAGAACGGAATGACCGGGGGCACCGATTCGGCTGCCTCGAATGTCCGGTCTGGCCGACTTGCTTCCATTCGCATGTGGGTGGGCGCAAACGTCCGTCGCGTTGCCCATACCGTAGAGTTTTTCTTCGTCGGATTGTTCGCCTCGGTGATCGTGGCTTGCTTTTCCAGGCGTCCGTGGAGCGTGTGCTCCCGTTGCGTGCCCGTATTGCTCTTTTGCGCCGCCTGCTCCGTTGGCGATCAGGTACATAAGATCTTTGTTCCCGGCAGGCATTTCGACGTTATCGATTTAGGATTCGATGCTGCGGGCTATATCACCGCCATGCTGTTGGTATTGCTGGCAGCGGCGTTGGTGCGCCATGCGACTCGGCCGATCGGCGCCCATGCGAGGCGCTAGCCGGTAACAAACCCGTTTCTGATAATGCGACCTTGTTGAATTATTTTGTGTCGCGCGTATTTCCGAGCGGTCGGATTTGAGGGGCGAGCGGTAGAACGCTCGCCCTTTGTGCGCCACGATGCGGCACAATGTACCGCAAAAGCTGTTTGTATCCGGTACGAATCGTTCGTTGGTCTTTAATTCTTCTCAACGGAGGTGTTTGAGATGGCAAACGGATTGCTTTTGCGGCTTCGCGAGCGTGAGCTCAGCGCGAGCCCGGCGGAACGCAATGTCATCGCATATGTAAGCGCTCATCCGCACGAGGTGGTCGGGCTGTCCGTCCGCGGTCTTGCCGATGTCACGTTCTCCTCGCCCTCGAGCATTTTGCGCTTTTGCAAGCGTTTGGGTTTTGCGGGCTACAAGGAGTTCCAGCGCGAACTGATTGCCGAGCTGGCGCTCTTAGGTGACAAGAAAGACATAGCCCTCGAGGACATCTCCATGGATGACAGCGTCGAACGTATCGTGGGGAAGGTGATGAAAAGCAACGTGCGCACAATCGAGGCGACGGCGCGAACGCTCGATTACACCGTCTTGGAGCGATGCGCGGCCCGTCTTAAGCGGGCACGCGCGGTCAATCTGTTCGGTATTGGTGCCTCTCGTTTGGTCGCGCACGACCTGGCGCAAAAGCTCATGCGTGTCGACAAAGAGTGCCATCTGTACGACGACTGGCATGATCAGCTCTTATGTGCCAAGAACATGCATGAGGGCGATATGGCAATCGCCTTTAGCTACTCGGGCTTGACGCAAGAGGTGCTGGACTGCACCGCCGAGGCTCAACGTCACAACTGTCCCGTTGTGGCCGTTACCAAAGTAGATGGATCATCCAAGCTTGCCACCATGGCCGATGCCGTGCTCGGCGTCGCTGCGAGTGAACCCTTGGTCCGCAGCGGTGCCATGGCTTCGCGTATGGCCCAGCTTATGGTTGTCGATGCCCTGTACGCTGCTTACGTTGCCAGCGACTACGAACGGGCGACGCATGTCATAAAGCAAAACTACATCGAGAAACAGGAAAGATGAGGTGAATGAAATGCTCGATTTAACAAAAATCACGACCGAACAGCGTAATCAAAGGTCAATGGACCTCGATACGATGACATCGCTGCAAATCGTCACGACGATGAACGATGAGGATCTTCGTGCCGTCCAGTCGGTCACGAAAGTGTTGCCCCAGGTTGCCATGGCAATCGACTGGGCTGCTGAGACACTCGAGCGCGGCGGGCGCGTCTTTTACATGGGCGCAGGCACCAGCGGTCGTCTGGGCGTACTCGACGCTTCGGAGTGTCCGCCCACGTTTGGCGTGTCACCCGATCTGATTGTCGGGCTCATTGCCGGAGGCGAGACGGCGTTTATCAAGGCTGTCGAAGGTGCCGAAGACAGCGAGGAGCTTGGCGCGAGCGACCTGCGGGAGCGTGGACTCTCGGACAAGGATCTTGTCGTTGGCCTGGCGGCAAGCGGCCGTACTCCTTATGTGGTGGGCGGCCTTGCGTACGCCAAGGCAACTGGGTGCAAGACCATTGCAATTGCCTGCAACCAAGGGTCGAAGATCGGGGAGAGCGCAGATCTTGCCATTGAGCCCGTGCCCGGTCCCGAGGTGCTGACCGGCTCAACGAGGCTCAAGGCGGGAACGGTTCAAAAGCTCATTCTCAACATGATTTCGACCGGTGCCATGGTCAAGATTGGCAAGGTGTACCAAAACCTGATGGTCGATGTGCAGCAGACGAACGAGAAGTTGGTGGTGCGCGGCCAGAACATCGTGATGGAAGCGACCGACTGCACGCGCGAGCGCGCTGTTCAGGCGCTTGCGGATGCCGGCGGCCACGTAAAAACCGCTATTGTCTCGGTGCTGTTGGACTGCGATGCCGAGCAGGCTGCGGTAGCTCTTGAACGGGCGCACGGCCATGTCCGTACTGCGGTGAGTGGCCATGAGAAGAGCAATGCCGATGTCCAATAGGTGCACGGCGTGAGCTGATATGAAATCTAGACGAGATACCCAATACAAGGAGGAGTTATGACGAACAAAGAGCTGGCCCAAAAGCTGCTGGACCTTTTGGGCGGTAAAGGCAACGTGCTCGCAAACGCGGCGTGCATGACGCGCCTGCGCGTGACCGTCAAAGACACGGGCAACGTCGACACGGAGGGTATTAAGGCACTCGACGGCGTGATGGGCCTGGTCGAGGACGACACGATGCAGATCGTGCTGGGTCCGGGCAAGGTGAATAAGGTGCTCGAGGAGTTCTCCAAGCTCACCGGCCTTGCGAAAGGCGTTGCTGACGAGAGCGTGGTTGACGCTGCGGCCACAAACAAGGCCGCGCAGAAGGCCAAGTACGAGTCTAAGCCGGTTCAGGCCTTCCTCAAGAAGATTTCCAATGTCTTCGTCGCCCTGCTTCCCGGCATCATTGCGGCTGGCCTCATCAACGGTATCTGCAACGTCATTAACGTCTCGACGGCAGGCGCGCTTGCAGGCGAGTGGTGGTACCAGGGCATTCGTTCCATGGGCTGGGCCCTGTTTGCCTATCTGCCCATTTTGGTGGGCTATAACGCGGCACGTGAGTTTGGTGGCTCCGCTGCGCTGGGCGGCATCGCCGGCATGATGTGTATCGCCAACAGTGCCATGCCCCTGCTTGCGCCTGGCGCGGCTGATCCTGCCACTGCCATTCTGCTGCCGCTCACCAGTGCGCAGTACAACCCCGCAGCGGGCGGCATGATCGCGGCTCTCATCGCTGGCGCATTTTTTGCCTGGATGGAGCGTCAGATTCGCAAGGTTATGCCCAACGCACTCGACACGTTCTTGTCCCCGCTGCTGGTGCTCATCATCGGCGCCTTTGCTCTGATGCTCGTCATCCAGCCGGTTGGCGCATGGCTGACGACTGCCATCTTTAGCGTTTTGACCTTTATCTTCGAGAAGCTGGGCGTCCTGGGCGGCTATATCCTGTCGGCAGGCTTCTTGCCGCTGGTGTCCGTCGGCCTGCATCAGGCGCTCACGCCGATCCACGCTATGCTCAACGATCCCGACGGCGCTACCAAGGGTATCAATTACCTGCTTCCCATCCTTATGATGGCTGGCGGCGGCCAGGTCGGTGCCGGTTTGGCGCTGTACTTTAAGACCAAGAACGCCAAGCTCAAGAAGTACGTCGCAGAGTCCATTCCCGTTGGAATCCTGGGTGTGGGCGAGCCTCTGATGTATGCTGTTACGCTGCCGCTCGTTCGTCCGTTTGTGACGGCCTGCCTGGGTGCCGGATTTGGCGGCGCGCTCGCGGCGCTGCTTCACATCGGCACGGTTTCTCAGGGCGTTTCCGGTCTGTTTGGCCTGCTGATCGTCGTTCCTGGCCAGCAGCTCGGCTACGTTGCCGCTATGCTGCTTGCCTATGCCGCCGGCTTTGTCCTGACGTGGTTCTTTGGCGTCGACGAGCAGAAGATCAACGAGTTCTTTGGCGAGTAGTTTGATATCGCGAGCCGTGTTGCTCGGGGTTCGCGGCGCGCGGCAGATTTCTTGATGTTATGGTTGTGCCGGCGGGGCTAGCTGCTCCGCCGGCCTTTTTTAAAGGAGCTTTGAAGCGTGAAAACGGGTATTTCAATTTATCTTTCCAGCCCTTTGCAGGATATTGAGCGGACGATTGAGCGTGGCGCCGCGGCGGGTGCGCGCTACGCGTTCACCTCGCTGCATATTCCCGAGGATGGGGGAGCGGCGTATGCCGATAAGGTCCGTCATGTGCTGTCGCTGCTTTCCGCCCGCGGCATTGCGCTCATTGCCGATGTGGGGCCTCGCACGTGCGATTTGCTCGGGCTTGAGCGCATCGAGGACCTGCGCGATCTGGGGTTGGAATACCTTCGTTTGGACTATGGCTTTAGCGCCCAGCGGGTCGCGGAGCTGTCCGGTGTATTTCGCATTGTGGTCAATGCATCGACGGTGAGTTCTGATGAAATCGCATCGTGGCGTGAAGCCGGCGCCGATGTGACTCGTTTTGCCGCCTGCCACAATTTTTACCCCAAGCCTTATACCGGTTTAGCTCTTGAAGATGTTGCTCGGACGAATCTTCGTCTTGCGGCGCTTGGATTCGAAATCATGGCTTTTGTGCCGGGTGATGCTAACGTTCGCGGGCCGGTATTCGAGGGACTGCCGACGGTCGAGGCGCAGCGCGGTCGCGCGTCAAAGGTTGCTCTCAATATGCTTGAGCTTGCACATGGCGCCGATTGCGACATTGTGTTGGTCGGCGACCCCGATCTTTCCGATGCGGGCTGGGCGCAGTTTGCTCAAGTTTCCGCCGGATACGTGGACCTGCAATGCGAGCTTGAGCCCGGTTATGCCTATGTGCGCGGGCAGATTCATCACGACCGGCCCGACTCGAGCGTCCTCATTTTTAGGTCTCAGGAGTCACGTACGAAGCTTAAGCCGGATTCCGTGCCGACGGATGTCGGAGCCGGCCTGCCGCGAAAGGCGGGGTCGATCGCTGTGAGCAATAGCGGATATGGGCGCTACGAAGGCGAACTTGAGATTGCGCGGGTCGATCTTCCCGGTGACGAGCGCATGAACGTTGCGGGCCATATCACGCCCGAGGCAATGGAGCTGCTGCCGTTCATTAAACGCGGATTCGGGGTACGGTTCGTTTAGCGTGTGACCCGTGGGCTACAATTGGCCCATCATACGAAGGCGCCTCGTGTGGCGTGTGCCTGCGTTGGCCGATCTATATTCGGAGGATTCCCATGACCGTACTGTTTGTTGAATATCCCAAGTGCTCGACCTGTAAGAAGGCCAAGGCATGGCTGGACGAACACGGGGTAGAGTATATCGATCGCGATATCGTTTTGGACAATCCCACGGCTGATGAGCTTGCGACCTGGATTGCTCGTTCGGGGCTGCAGGTGCGGCGCTTCTTTAATTCGTCGGGCATGAAATATCGAGAGCTGGGCCTGAAGGCGCGTCTGGATGCGGGCATGACGGATCGGGAGTGCTACGAGCTGCTGGCGACCGACGGCATGCTGGTCAAGCGTCCGCTGCTGGTGGGCGACGACTTTGCGATTCCCGGCTTTAGGGAATCGGCTTGGGCCGAGGCGTTGCTGTAGCGGCTGCGGAAAGTGCGTCCCGGAATTCGCTTCCAGAATGGGATGCACTTTCCCAAAGTGGCCGGTTGCGGAAAGACGTCCCATTCTGAGCTTCGATTGCGGGACACGGTTTCCGGTTGAGGACTCGACGGGAAAGTAGGGACCAGTTTGAGCTTGAAATCTGGGACGCACTTTCCGCCGGCGGGCCTGCCCCAGTCAGTCCGCCAGCTGTGCCCATTCGTGCGGATCGTAGACCTTTACGTGTTTGTTGGGCTTGCCGCTCCAGTACTCCTCGTCCATAAAGGGCAGATATGCCTGAACGCCAGGGCAGATAAAGGGAATCCGCTGCTGTTGCAGTCGCTCACGCTGGCGCTGCTCCAGGTGTGCCTCGGATATGACGGTCGGCATACCGGACAACTCGACGAGGCTTGCCTGGATTCGCTTAAGGTCGGGGAGTCCCGCGTGCCATGACATCCGCATGATCAAAAAGGATGCACGGCGGTATTTTGCCTGCACTACAGTAATGGCGGGGCGCAATGTGGGATGGATTTTGTCCCGTTCGGGCCAAAGGTCGGCAGTGATCTCAAGGCCCAGGGTCTCCCATAGGTAATCAAGCTCTTCGTCCATGGCGCCTCGATATCTACGCGATCATTGATACTTCGATTGTGTTGCCTGGTGCTATCGTTTTCGCGGTAGAATCTGCCAACGGTTGACGGCTACCGCTCGCGGCGTTTTGCCCTTCGTGTACAGCGGTCGGCTTCACAGGTCCTTCACGGGTTGGACTAAATTAGGCCAATTTGACTGAATTTCAAAAAAGTCAAAATTGGGGCTTGCGTCACGGCGAGACTTCCCGTATATTTCTTTCTTGCGCAAAGGCACAGCCGAGCGCAGCGATGCAGTCATTGGGATGTCGTCTAATGGCAGGACAGCGGATTCTGGTTCCGTCAATGGGGGTTCGACTCCCTCCATCCCAGCCATTGCATTTGCTACATATGGCCCGTTCGTCTAGCGGTTTAGGACGCCGCCCTCTCAAGGCGGAGATCACCAGTTCGAATCTGGTACGGGCTACCAAAATTGAACGCCCGGGCCTCGTAAGAGACCCGGGTTTTGTGTATTGACCGTATATACGGCGCCTGCCGTGTTTCGCTCAGATCGAGGAGTAGCCATGGATCTGCCCATCAGCTTGCAAGACATCACGTATGCCGAGAACTATCTGGCGCAGGGCGACCTGGCTACGGCGACGCCGCTGCTGGAGCGTCTGGTGGAGCTCGCCGAGGAGTATATTGATGCTGAGTGCAAGACGGAGGAGAAACGTCAATACTTTAGCTTCGATAGCAAGTTTGAGCGCTTGGCCTATCGCCGCGTGGAGAAGGATCCGCGCGAGCTCGTGCAGGTCGAGGTGCCGTTTGACCGCCTGTACTCTGACATGGCGTTTGCCTACATTCGCCAGCAGGATTATGTAAGCGCTCGTAATGCCCTGATGCAGGCTGTGCGTTGGGACCCCATGAACTGCAACTATCGCTTGGATTTGGCCGAGCTGTTCCGTGCACTCGAGGACAAGCAGGAATGGGCATCGCTCTCGTTCTCGGTGCTGGAGCGTGCAAGCGATGGCAAGTGCGCCGCCCGCGCTTACGCCAATCTAGGTCAGTACTTCTTGGAGCTCGAGACCGAGAACGTTTCGGCTGCCGTGGGCTGCGCGCGTCTGGCGCTGCGCCTGGCGCCCAACGATGCGCATACGACGCGCCTGCTCAACAAGATCCATACCACCTATCCGGATGCCGCTGATGAGAGCGACGACCACGTGATGGGTGAATTGGCCCTGCAAGGCGTGCCGACCTCGCCTTCGGCCGAGATTGCCATCTGCCTGATTATGTGCGCGACCGATGCTGCAAGCGACGGCGACAAGCAGGAGGCGACGCGCCTGACGGTACGTGCTCGCGACTTGGTGGGCGAGGAGGCCTGCGCGGCGATTATCAAACTGGTGCGCGAGAGCGATGCCGAGCTCAATGCCGAGCGCAAGGCAAAGCGCGAGACTGCGGGCTCAAACGCCGATGGAGCCAAGGAGGCCGGCGATGCCCAGTAAGCGCGAGCGCAAACTCATTTCCAAGAATCGCTCGGCACATCACGAGTACTTTATCGATGAGACGTTTGAGTGCGGTATTGAGCTGAGCGGCACCGAGGTCAAGTCGATTCGCGAGCGCGCCTGTCAGATCACTGACACTTTTGCGCTGATTCGTGGCGGCGAGTGCTGGCTCGTCGGACTGCATATCCACCCTTATAGCCATGGTGGCGTGTGGAATCGCGATCCCGACCGTCGGCGTCGTCTGCTGCTGCACCGCAAGGAGATCGACTTTCTTGACGGCAAACTTCGCAACCGTGGTTATGCGCTGGTTCCGTTGGAGCTCTACTTTAATACCGACGGCCGCGTAAAGCTGCTGCTGGGTCTGGGTCGCGGCAAGAAGCTCTACGACAAGCGCGAGGACATGGCCAAGCGTGATGTCCAACGCGAGATCGACCGCGCCCTTAAGGAACGCAACCGCTAGGCACTCTGTATAAGTTGCGGTGGAATACGGACTGTTTTGCCTGTTTGAGGGGCTATTCAGTCCCTATTTCACCGCAACTGCGGGCGTCTTATCTTTCTTACTGTTCTGACACATATGTCTCAAAGGCGGCGTCCGTTATGGGTGCCGCCTTTTTTGTGGGTACATACATTCATGAGGTTCCAATCCGAGCTAGGGGAGTGATCGTTATGGACAAAACTGCGTTCTTTACCATGCCGAGTGGCCTGTACGTGGTGAGCGCCGCGGCAGACGGGCTGCGCGCCGGCTGCGTCATCAACACTGCGGTGCAGGTGACGTCCATGCCGCCGCGTATTTCGGTTGCCGTGAACAAGGACAATGTCACCTCGGGCGTCATCGCATCGGCCAAAGCGTTCGCGCTGACCGTGATCGATCAGACCGCCGACATGCTCTACATCGGTAACTTTGGGTTCCGCACCAGTAGCGATTATGACAAGTTTGCCAAATACGAGACCCGCGAGACGGCTCTGGGCATGCCCTATGTGCCCGAGCACGCGGCGGCCCTGTTTAGCTGCCGTTTGATCGACACTGTGGATGTGGGCACGCATCTACTGTTTATTGGCGAGGTCGAGGATGCCGAGCGCCTGAGCGACGAGACGCCGCTCACCTACGATTACTACCATAAGGTCCTGAAGGGCAAGACGCCTCCGAAGGCGTCCTCGTATCAAGGCTAGAAATGTTTTAAAAATACTTGCATTATATTATTGAGAATATATACTAATAAGTAAGTACACCAGCAGTCACGTTCGAGAGGAGAACATCATGGCTGAGGAGAAGAAGACGTATAAGTTCGTGTGCATCGTTTGCGGTTACGAGGTTGAGGTCGACACGCCCGAGCTGCCCGAGGATTACGTGTGCCCGGTCTGCGGCGTCGGTCCCGATCAGTTTGAGCTCGTCGAGGAGTAGCTCGTCGGCACGCGGCTCACGGCAACACATAGCTCTGTCCAAGGGTCCCGGTCGGATATCCCGGCCGGGACCCTTTTCCTCCGCCCCCAAGGGATCACGGTTGCTGTTGGCCGATCCTGTCTGTTGTGAGATCGGCCGACCTTTTGTCTCAATCTGTAACATCTAACGGTGGAAATTGGGTCCACTTGTTACAGATTGAGACAAACGGAGCTGTCCCTCGGAATGATTTCGATCTGTAACATCTAGACATCAAAAGCGGGTCTAGATGTTACAGATCGAGACGTTTGCCTGGGTAGGTGCCCCGTCCCATTACATTCCTGTCAACAACACGACATCGAGAATCGTCACGATGGCACCGATCCCTACGAGCAGCGCGTTGAGTGGGCGCGAGTTGGCGTATTTGCCCATGACGCGGGGTGAACTGGTGAGCCGTATGAGCACAAAGACCGTAATCGGCAGTTGAAGCGACAGCAGTGCCTGACTCCAGATGAGACCTTCAAAAGGATTTGGGACGACCAGGCATGCCGTCACTGCGCCGACGAAACAGGCCGCCACCCCGATCGAGGAATGTCGGTCGTGGATGTCGTATTCCTCGTCGAACATGCCTGCGGTGATGGTGCCCGCCGCCATGCCCGCCGTCACACTACTCGATATACCCGCAAACAGCAGTGCCACCGCAAAGATGGCCGAGCTTGCCGGGCCCAGAATGGGGGAGAGCGTGGCCGCTGCGACTGCGAGGTCGTCTACGACAATGCCGTGCGCAAAGAAGGTCGTTGCGGCCAGGATGACCATGGCCGAGTTGATTGCCCAGCCCACGCCCATCGAAAAGAGCGTGTCGAAGAGCTCGTAGCGCAGACGTTCCTCGATAACTTGCTCGCCTTGGCCTTCGAAGTGCATGGATTGGATGACCTCGGAGTGCAGAAAAAGGTTGTGGGGCATAACGACCGCACCCAGGACACTCACGATAATCGCGGCAGAGCCAGTGGGCATACTGGGCGTGATCCAGCTTGCGGCGGCTTGCGGCCAGTCGACCTTGACTAGCGCAAGCTCGGCCAAAAACGAGAGTCCTACCACGCCGACGAAGGCGATGATCCAGCGCTCGGCACGCTTGTAGGAGTTCGTCATGAGCATTGCCATCGATGCCGCGGCCACGATGACGCAGCCGGCGCGCACGGGCAGTCCAAAGAGCATCTGGAGCGCGATCGCGCCGCCCAGGACCTCGGCCATAGCGGTGGCGATGGTCGCGAGGTAGGCACTGGCGAGTACCGCGCGTCCCACGATGCGGGGGAGGTAGCGTGTCGTGGCCTCGGCAAGACAGGTGCCCGTGGCGATGCCCAGGTGCGCCGCGTTGTGCTGCAACGCGATGAGCATAATCGTGGACAGCGTGACGATCCACAGCAGCGCGTAGCCAAACTGCGAGCCCGCGGCCATATTGGAGGCCCAGTTGCCCGGGTCGATAAAGCCGACGGTCACGAGCAGCCCGGGGCCGATGTGCCGCGCAATGTCTAGGCCTCCGTGACCACCGGTGCGTCGGGAGCCAAAGTGTTGTTTGAGATGGTTGAGCATGGTGCGCTCCTGTGTATGGGCGGCGTGGCGTCGCATCTGGGTCATGCGGCGCCACGCGTCGGGTTTGGGTTGGGGTTACCTGCGCGCCTTGCCTTGGTTGGCCACGTCGTCGATCTTGGCGGCGATGGTCGCCGGGTCGCCGATGTAGCGCTTGTCGAGGACGTTGAAATCGGTGTCGAAGGTGTAAACGAGCGGCACGCCGGTGGGGATGTTGACCTTGAGGATCTCCTCGGGCGTGAGGTGCTCGAACTTCATGACGAGAGAGCGCAGGGAGTTGCCGTGTGCGGCGATGAGTACGCGCTTGCCGGCGAGCATCTGGGGGCGAATCTCGTCTTCGAAATAAGGCCAGGCACGGGCTATCGTGTCCTTGAGGCACTCGGTGTAGGGCAGCTGGTCGGGTGCGACATCACGGTATTGCTCCTGGGTGTGGGGATCGCGCGCGTCGTTCGGCTCGAGTGCCGGCGGGCAGATATCGAAGGAGCGGCGCCAGATGAGCACCTGTTCGTCGCCGTGCTCCGCCGCGGCATCGGCCTTGTTGAGACCCTGCAACGCGCCGTAGTGGCGCTCGTTGAGCTTCCAGGATTTGATGACGGGCAGCCACTCGCGATCCATTTGGCCGAGCACGATGTTGAGGGTGTGGATCGCGCGCTTGAGGCGCGAAGTGTAGCAGACGTCAAAGTCGAAACCGGCTTCTTTGAGGGCTCGACCGCCTGCGGCGGCTTCTTCGCGGCCCGTGTCGGTGAGCTCTACGTCGGTCCAGCCGGTGAACAGGTTGAGTTTGTTCCACTCCGACTCTCCGTGGCGGATAAGGACGAGTTGGATCGTCTGCCGGTCTGTCTGGTTTGCCATAGGGGCCTCCTTAATGTGGCACGGCATGCGTGCCGTTTGTTTGACGCCGCAAAGGATACCCGTTTTAGGCTCAAAAGTTAACCAAGACTAACAAAATTATTGTATTTGAATAGGATGGTGAAAGGGGGGTTACCGAAATGTCTTGATCTGTAACAACTAGGGATGGAAATTGGGTCTAGGTGTTACAGATTGAGACGTTTGAAGAGGTGAGTTTGCAGGCCGAACTTGGGGCCTATGTTGTCGCCCTTGAGGTCGGCGGTGTCCACTCGTAGGGCGCGCGTTACGCGATTGTTTCGAAACGGGTGGGAAACACAACGGGCCGGCGATGCTCCTAGTATGCCTAGTCAACTGACTGTCTAAATATCTAGGGGAGGATCGCGATGCAGGCAGATTCCGCTCAGCAGCAGGGCCTTTATCGCCCCGAATTCGACCACGATGCATGTGGCATCGGCGCACTTGCCGATATCAACGGCGAGCGCCATCACCAGATTCTGGACGATGCACTGTCCATTCTGGTCAACTTGGAGCACCGCGGCGGCACGGGACTCGAGAAGAACACCGGCGACGGCGCTGGCATCCTGTTCCAGGTTCCGCATCACTTTTTCCGTAAAGAGGCCCAAAAGTGCGGCCAGATTCTGCCGGCAGAGGGCGACTATGGCGTGGCCATGCTGTTCTTCCCGCAGGACGACAAGGGCGTAGAGGATGCCCGCCGCGTGTTTGAGGAGGGCTGTGCCGAGGCCGGCGTGCCGCTGCTCTTTTGGCGCGAGGTGCCGGTCGATCCGCACGACCTGGGCGAGACGGCCCGCGCCTGTATGCCTACCATCCTGCAGGCCTTTCTGGGCCGTCCCGACGACACGCCGGCGGGCGACGCCTTTGAGCGTCGCCTGTACGTGTGCCGCCGCACCATCGAAAAGAAGGCCGACGCCGAGTTTGCCCTGCGCGACAAGATCTTCTATGTGTGCTCCATGAGCTCGCGCACCATCGTGTACAAGGGCATGCTGGTCGCCACGCAGATGCGCCGCTTCTTCATCGACCTCAACGACGCCGCCGTCAAGACGGCCGTGGCGCTCGTCCACTCGCGCTACTCCACCAACACCACGCCCAGCTGGGAGCGCGCGCACCCCAACCGCTTTATCATCCACAACGGCGAGATCAACACCCTCAAGGGCAACGTCAACTGGATCCGCGCCCGCGAGCCCAACCTGTACAGCCCCGTGCTGCAGCACGATCTTGAGCGCGTGATGCCCATCATCAACCGCGAGGGTTCCGACTCCGCGATTCTGGATAACGTGCTCGAGTTCCTGGTCATGAACGGTCGCCCGCTTACGCGTGCCGCATCCATGCTGCTGCCCGAGCCGTGGGACCACAACGACAGCCTGAGTGAGGAGCGCCGCGCCTACGACGCTTACCAGTCCATGCTCATGGAGCCGTGGGACGGTCCGGCCGCCATCGCCTTTACCGACGGTCGCACGCTGGGTGCCGCCCTCGACCGTAACGGCCTGCGTCCCGCCCGCTACTATGTGACGCGCGACGGTCGCTTTATGCTGGCAAGCGAGGTGGGCACCATCGAGGTGAGCCCCGAGAACATCCTGACGAGCGGCTGCCTGGGACCGGGCCAGATGCTCGAGGTCGACTTTGCCCGCGGGCGCGTCATCTACAACGATGAGCTGCGTGCCCGTTACGCCAAGGAAAAGCCCTACCGTGATTGGATTGCCGAGGAGACGCTAACCGTTGACGCGCTCGACAAGCCCGCCGCGCCCGCGCCCGCCGAGGATGCCGAGGTGCCCGCCGCCGTGCGCATGGCCAAGCTCGGCTACCACTGGGATGACGTCGACGAGGTCGTGCGTCCCATGGCCCAGCAGGGCAAGGCACCGCTTGCCTCGATGGGCATCGATGCGCCGCTGGCCTGCCTGTCCAAGAAGACGCGCTCGTTCTTCGATTACTTCTATCAGCTGTTCGCCCAAGTCACGAATCCGCCGATTGATGCCCTGCGCGAGCACATGGTGACTTCGACCACGCTCTACCTGGGCAACCACGGCAACTTGCTCGAGGACTCCCGTACGGCCTGCCAGCTGGTGCGCCTGGAGCGCCCGCTGCTGAGCGAGGAGGAGTTCGACCGCATTTGCGCGATTGACCGTGTTGGCTTTAAGACCCGCCGGTTCCGTGCCGTGTACCGCCGCGACGCGGGTGAGGGCGCGCTGCAGGCTGCGCTCAAGCAGCTTGCCGAAGACGTCGAGGCTGCGGTCCGCGACGGCGTGAACATCGTGGTGCTGAGCGATCATGCCGCTGCGGGCGAGGTGCCCGTGCCGTCGCTGCTCGCCGTGGGCTGCGTGCACAACCACCTGATCCGCGCCGGCGTGCGTACCTTTGCCGACATCGTGGTGGAGTGCGGTGACGCCGTGTCCCCGCACGACTTTGCGGCGCTAGTGGGCTACTCCGCGAGCGGCATCTATCCGTACAACGCGCATGCGTGCATCCGCAATCTGGCGGCACGCGGCGACCTGGACGTGACGGCCGAGCAGGGCATCGCCAATTACAACAAGGCCGCGACGGCGGGCATCGTCTCCATCATGTCCAAGATGGGCATCTCCACGGTGCAGAGCTACCACTCCGCGCAGATCTTCGAGGCCGTTGGCTTTACGCCGGAGTTCGTCAACGCGTACTTCGCCGGCACGGTGAGCCGTGTGGGCGGTATGGGTGTCGAGGAGGTCGAACGCGAGCAAAATGAGCGCTATGACGCCGCTCTCGCTATCCTTAAGAGCCCGGCTCCCGATCAGCTGCCCACGTTGGGCCTGACCAAGTGGCGCCCGCTCGGCGGCGAGGATCACCTCATCGATCCGCAGACTGTCTACTTGCTGCAGACCGCCTGCCGTGAGGACAGCTACGACACCTTTAAGGAGTACAGCGCCCGCCTGCACCGCACCGGCCGTGCCGTGCGCCTGCGCGACTTGCTCGACTTTAATGCCAACGGTCGCACGCCGGTTTCACTCGACGAGGTGGAGCCCGCGCTCAACATCGTCCGCCGCTTTAACACCGGCGCCATGTCGTACGGCTCCATCAGCAAAGAGGCGCACGAGTGCATGGCCATCGCTATGAACCGTCTGCACGGCCGTTCCAACTCCGGCGAGGGCGGTGAGGATCCGCGTCGCGAGACCCCGCTGGCTAACGGTGACTCCAAGAACTCCGCCATCAAGCAGGTGGCAAGCGCGCGCTTTGGCGTGACGAGCCGCTACCTGTGCAGCGCCTTCGAGATTCAGATCAAGATGGCCCAGGGCGCCAAGCCCGGCGAGGGCGGCCACCTGCCCGGCAAGAAGGTCTATCCCTGGATTGCCGAGGTCCGTCAGTCCACGCCCGGCATCGGCCTGATCTCGCCTCCGCCTCACCACGATATTTACTCCATCGAGGACCTGGCAGAGCTGATCTTCGATCTTAAGAACGCCAATCCCGGCGCACGCGTGTCGGTCAAGCTGGTCAGCGAGGCCGGCGTCGGCACCATCGCCACCGGCGTGGCCAAGGGCGCTGCCGACAAGATCTTGATCAGCGGCCACAATGGCGGCTCGGGTGCCGCTGCGCGCGACTCTATCTGGCACGCGGGTCTGCCGCTGGAGCTTGGCCTTGCCGAGGCCCAGCAGACGCTGCTGCAAAACGGCCTGCGCTCGCGCGTAGTGCTCGAGGCCGACGGCAAGCTCATGGACGGCACCGACGTCGCTGTCGCCTGCCTGTTGGGCGCCGAGGAGTTTGGCTTTGCGACCATGCCGCTCATCTCCATGGGCTGCCTCATGCAGCGCGACTGCCAGCAGGATACCTGCCCGGCCGGCATCGCTACGCAAAACTGCCGCCTGCGTCGCGGCTTCCGCGGCAAGCCAGAGCACGTCGAGCACTTTATGCTCTTTGTTGCCGAGCAGCTGCGCGAGGTCATGGCGAGCCTGGGCTTCCGCACGGTCGACGAGATGGTCGGCCATCCCGAGTGCTTGCGCCAGATCGAGGTCCCGGGCAACCGCAAGGCTAACCTGCTGGATCTGTCGCCCGTGCTGGCGAGCGCGACCTGTGAGTTTGGTGCCCACATCCCGGGTGCCGACGGCCGTCACTTCCTGCCCCAGATGGCTGCGGACAGCGAGCTCGACAAGACGCTCGACTCCACGTTGTTTGTGCCCTACACGGCCGATGCCCGTGCGCACCTGCGCCCGATTCGCTTCCGCGCCGATATCGCCAACGTCAACCGCTGCGTGGGCACCATCTTGGGCAACGCGGTGACCAAGGCGCATCCCGAGGGCCTGCCCGCCGGCTCCATCACTATCGATTGCGACGGTTCGGCCGGTCAGAGCTTTGGCGCCTTCCTGCCGCGCGGCATTACGCTCAACGTGTGCGGCGACGCCAACGACTACTTTGGCAAGGGCCTTTCGGGCGGCGAGGTGTCGGTGCGCCCCAACCCGCATGCGACCTACAAGTTCGATGAGAACATCATCGTGGGCAACGTTGCGTTCTTTGGCGCCACGAGCGGCCGCGGCTTCATTAACGGCCTGGCAGGCCAGCGCTTTGGCGTACGCAACTCCGGTGCCACGGTGGTGGTCGAGGGCTGCGGCAACCATGGCTGCGAGTACATGACGGGTGGTCTGGCGCTCATCCTGGGCGAGGTCGGGCAGAACTTCGCCGCCGGCATGACGGGTGGCGTGGCCTATGTCTTTGACCAGTACGGCACGCTCAATGCCCGTGTGAACCACGAGAGCGTTGAGCTTAAAGCCCCGACGGCCGGCGAGCTGGCGCAGATTCGCGAGCTCATCCAGGAGCACGTGGACGTGACGCAGAGCCCGCGCGGCATTAAGCTGCTCTACAGCTTTGAGACGATGAGCAAGCACTTTGTGAAGGTCATTCCAACCGAGTACGAGCGCGTGCTGGCGATTGTCGCCGCCGCCGAGGCCGTCGGCAAGACGCATGAGCAGGCCGAGGAGCTGGCGTTTGACATTGTGACCGGTCGCGCCGACGCCGCCGATGTCGCTCGCTTTGATGTGGCGGGTGGTGTCGCTGGCGCTGTGCCCGCCGCCGCCAGCTCTGTTGCTTCGACCAAGAAGGAGGCGTAAGTGCCATGGGTAAGCCCGGTGCTTTTCTTGATATCGATCGCGTGACCCACGAGCTTCGTCCCGTGGAGGAGCGCAGCCATGATTTTGATCCGCTGTACGTGGAGCTCGATGACGATGCACGTCGCGCCCAGGCGAGCCGTTGCATGATGTGCGGCGTGGCGTTTTGCCAGATGGGCGCGAGCTTTGGCAAGGCACGCCCGAGCGGCTGCCCGCTGCACAACCTGATTCCCGAGTGGAATGAGCTGGTGTACCGCGGCCGCTGGGACGAGGCTGCCGAGCGTCTGTCGCTCACCTCGCCCATGCCCGAGTTCACGAGTCGCGTGTGCCCGGCGCTGTGCGAGGCCGCATGCAACTTGGGGTCGGTCGACGGTCAGCCCACGACGATCCATGACAACGAGCGTGCGATCAGCGACCACGAATGGGCAAACGGTGGCCCGCGTCGCTTTGAGCCGGCGGGGGAGGGCGCACCCACGGTCGCCGTGGTGGGCTCCGGTCCTGCTGGTCTGGTGGCAGCATGGGAGCTCGCGCGTCGCGGCGCCCGCGTGACGGTGTTTGAGCGTGACGACCGTCCGGGCGGTTTGCTTATGTATGGCATTCCCAACATGAAGCTCGGGAAGTCCGTGGTCGAGCGTCGCGTGGCGCTCATGCGCGAGCTGGGCATTGTTTTTGAGCTGAGCGCAGATGTGACGGACCCTGCGGTGGCAGCCAAGCTCGATGGCTTTGACGCTGTCGTGGTGGCTGCCGGCGCTCGTGCTCCGCGTGGGCTTTCGGCTGCGAACATTGATGCCCCGGGCGTGGTGTACGCCGTGGACTACCTGACGGCTTCGACCGTCTCGGTGCTCGATGGCGGAGAGCCCGTGGTGAACGCGTGTGGCCTGGACGTCGTGGTCATTGGCGGCGGCGATACCGGTAACGACTGCGTGGGCACCGCGGTACGTCAGGGTGCGCGCAGCGTGCGCCAGTTTGAGTTCTTGCCGGCGGCGCCTGATGCGCGCGCGGCGAGCAACCCCTGGCCGCAGTGGCCAAACGTTAAGAAGACCGACTACGGCCAGCAGGAGGCCATCGCTGCCATGGGCGGCGAGATGCGCGCTTGGGGCGTGGATACGCTCGAGGTGCTGCTGGACAAGAAGGGCGCGGCCGCGGGCCTGCGCGTGGTCGATCTGGATTGGTCGGCTGGCAAGCCCGAGCGCATCGCGGGCTCCGAGCACGAGGTGCCGGCGCAGCTGGTGCTCATCGCCTGCGGCTTTACGGGTCCTGAGCATGGCGTGTTCGATGCGGTAGGCGTGCCTGTTGCCACCGCTGGTCGTCCGCTGCCTGTGATGGCCGCCGAGGACTCGCATCTTGCGGCGCGTGTCGACGGCGTCGCCGCGGATGCCGCGCCGGTGTATGTTGCCGGTGATGCGCGCAACGGCAGCTCGCTCGTTGTGAACGCCATGGCCGACGCCCTGGCCTGCGCTGCCGAGGTCGCCGAGGCGCTGGAGCTGTAAAGTAGTCATTTAAGAACGTCCCCAATGACTGGTCATTTTTGTCTAGTCGTTGGGGACACTCTTTGCGAGCGGTTCGTTCGTTTGTCGACGCGCGAGTGTCCATTCGGCGTCTTCTTGAGCTGTGGTGCTCTGCTGTTTCTGTGGTGGCCGGGGGCGCTTGGCTCAAAAGGGCGGGTTGGCCGCCTATGTTTACCTGCGGTTTTGTTCCAGTGCGCATTTTCGGTCAAGCTTTTCGTCAAGTGTTTGGTCAGCATCTGGTTTGCAGCCGGAGGCCTATTTTGCCCGCGCTGGTCGTGGCTGCCCACCCTCCTCGTAAGCTCAAATTGAGGTCCATCAGTTTGAGGAGGATGCCATGACTGATCACGCTTTAGATCGAGCGCAGCTGGCCGAAGCCGTCGGCAACGATATTGCCGACATGGCCCATTTTTGGATGCTGCGGAAGTTCCAGTTTTTGGAGCCGGCGCGTGAACAGTTCGAGATCATTGTCGACCCGTGGCTCAGCTATTGCACCGAGCCTTCGCAAAACGAAATCATGGCCTACAACATGGCATTTACCGATTGGCTGCTCTTCGAGCGCCCCTATCGCCATGGCAAGACGTTGCTCGAGCTGTATGTTGAAGAGCCGCCGACATTGCTTTCGCCTGCCTCGCTCAAGCGGCTCGAGCAGGTACGCGACACACAGTATTTCTCGCGCTTTGGCATTTTGGACAAGGATCCTGCGAACGGCATGGTTGCGCTGAAGGATACGCGCACCGACCGTCGCTTTGATGTCTACGACCCGCATATCGTGCAAAAGGAGCATTGGAGCGACGGCGCGATTGCGGTGCGCCTCGCCTGCGTCGACGATGTCTGGCTGACGGCGGGACAACTCTATCTGTATGACATCGCACGCCTGAGTGACACGGCGGTCGATGGGCCTGGTGCGGTGCATCCGGAGGACCTGCAGGATGGCTTTGACACCTTGTGCATCAGTTTCTTCTTGCGTCTGGTCCGCGACATCATGGGCGCCCAGGGGCGGTACGTAAAGTCGCTCAACATCTACGAGCAGGAGTGGGAGTAGGGGATGTTACTGGTGTCGCTCTGCTGCCCTGACTTTGTCTCAATCTGTAACGTTTGGCGGCTGTTTGGGCCCGTAACTGTTACAGATCGAGACATTTCCCTGGTGTCGCTGGGGTGGGACTGCAACGTATTCCGTCCCCCACATCCCCTCTTCCCTCCGTTAACCGATGCGTCTGCAGTAATCCAACGGGACTAGGTGATAATGGACAAATGTTCAAGTTAATCGTGAGGGAGGAGCTCGATATGGCGTCTGCCGATCGTTCCACGTTGTTTATCAATGCGACCGTCCTGGATGGCTCGAAACATATGGAGCCGCAGCCCGATATGGCCGTGGCCGTTGAGCGCGGTGTCATCACGTGGATGGGGCCGAGTGCTGTGGCGCAGGCGCCTGCGGGTGCCGAGGTTATCGACCTGGCAGGTGCGTATCTCA
Source organism: uncultured Collinsella sp. (assembly GCA_959599095.1). Classification (GTDB taxonomy): domain Bacteria; phylum Actinomycetota; class Coriobacteriia; order Coriobacteriales; family Coriobacteriaceae; genus Collinsella. Next base: position 23,944 of record CAUGGC010000018.1, read on the forward strand.
TGCCAGGCCTCATCAATATGCATGTGCATCTGTGCGGTTCGGGCAAGCCGGTTTCGGCGGGCGATGCGGGCGCGCTGATGAAGAAGCTCGATAATCCCGTGGGGCGCGCCATCGTGCGCCATATTCTTAAGGGCAGCGCCCAACAACAACTGGCAAGTGGCGTGACCACGGTGCGCGGCGCGGGCGACCCGCTGTTTGCCGATCTTGCCGTGCGCGATGCTATCGATGCCGGCAAGTATCAAGGTCCTCGCCTGGTGGCGCCGGGAACGGGTGTCACGGTGCCGGGCGGCCATGGTGCGGGTTTGTTCGCCCAGGTGGCCAACAGTCCCGCCGAGGCAGCCGAACAGGTGCGCGACCTGTATGCGCGCGGTGCCGACGTCATCAAGCTGTTCGTGACGGGCGGCGTGTTCGACGCTACCGAGGTGGGCGAGCCGGGTGTGCTGCGTATGCCGGTCGAGGTTGCCGCGGCGGCGTGCAAGGCGGCGCACGAGGTGGGCCTGCCGGTTATGGCTCATGTCGAGAGCACCGAAGGCGTGAAGGCCGCGCTTGAGGCCGGCGTCGATACGATCGAGCACGGTGCCCCGATGACTCCCGAGATCTTGGAACTGTACCGCGGCGCCGCGGGCACGCAGCTCGAGGGGCGTGCGCCCAGCGTTACCTGCACTATCAGCCCGGCGCTGCCGTTTGTATTGCTCGACCCGGAAAAGACCCATTCGACCGATACACAAAAGAAGAACGGTGACATCGTGTGCTCGGGCATCATCGAGAGCGCCCGTGCCGCACTGGAAGCTGGCGTTAAGGTGGGCCTTGGCACGGACTCGAGCTGCCCGTTCGTGACGCAGTACGACATGTGGCGTGAGGTGGCCTATTTTGCCAAGTATGTCGGCGTGGGCAACGCTTTCGCGCTGCATACGGCCACGCAGGTCAATGCCGAGCTGCTGGGGCTGGGCGGCGAGACCGGCACAATCGAGTGCGGCAAGGCCGCCGATATTCTGGTGACGCGCGAGAACCCGCTCGATGACCTGTGCGCACTGCGTGATCCGACGCACGTGATGTGTCGCGGTGATCTGGTGCGCAAGCTCAAGGTGAAGCGTATTCCCGAGGTGGACGCCGAGCTCGACGCGATTATGGCCATGCCTGCCGAGGCGTTGGCCGAGGAGCTTGCCCGCGATGGCGTGGCGTAAGCGCGCGATATGGCGATGCGACAAAGGGACAATCCTTTTGTCATAATCAGAAAAAGCCGAGGTCCCAGTGCGAGGCCTCGGCTTTTATTTGTCCCATAGTATGGCAGCTATGAGCGCGTCTCCATCTTGGCATGGCACTTGGGGCAGGTGACGCGGATCTTGCCTTTGCCCTTGGGAACGGAGAGCATCTGGCCGCAGTTGGGGCACTTAAGATAGGCCGTGGTCTTGCGGCCCTTCCACATCTTCTTGGCTGTGCGCTTGGCACGTTCAAAGTCTTCCTTGCTAGTACCGGCTGCGCGCGAGGCGTTGGCCGCTGCAGCTCCGCCGCCCAAGCTAGCTACAAACTTGCCCAAGCCGGGTACGTTTGCAGTCGCGGCGACAAAGGCCTCGTTCTCCTTGTGACGTGCGTCGATATTTTTGGACAGGCCGCGCAGCACGCCAATCACGATTACGGCGATGGCAATCCAGCTGAGCCACTGGATGCGGGCTATCGATCCGATCATCGCGATGACGATGCCGGCAAAACCCATCACGATGGTGAGTTCATCGGCACCATTGCGACCCTTCATAAAGTCATTCATGCAAATTGCCTTTCGTTCGATATGCTGCACGCCTTTATACCCGATTTAGAGCAAGGGGGACAGGTTAATCTGCACCAATGTGGTGCAAACATACCTGTCCCCGGAATACCAAGACGGTGCAAAGAAATCTGTCCCCAATGCCCCTATTACTTGGAGAGCTTGTCGACGACGCGTTCGATTTCGGCGAGCTTGGCGGCTTTGAGGTCTTCGTCGCCCGATTCGATTGCCGAAGTCACGCAGCCCTCGATATGCGCCTTGAGCACGTCGGCGTTAATGCGCGCGAGGAGCGCCTGCGTTGCCATGAGCTGCGTGGAAATATCGACGCAGTAACGGTCCTCCTCGACCATCCGCAAGATGCCGTCGATCTGGCCGCGTGCCGTCTTGAGCATGCGGGTCACCGATTTATGGTCTGCCATCATGTCGGGTCCTCGTTTCTGGTCGATCTTCCGGATGTCCCCGTCAGTTGCGGTGAAATACGGACCGTTTAAAGGCCTAGGGCGGCACAACAGTCCGTATTTCACCGCAACTTCTGAGGATTCAGTAGGCAGCGACTGCTATGCGGCGGTCACCGAAAGGGCGTGGAACTTCTCGCCGGCGCCCTCGACGGCGGCGGTGAGCTGCTCGACGGTCACGGTGTCGGCGCACTCCACCTGGACGGTCTGGGTCTCGTGATCGGCGTCGGCGTCGGTCACGCCGGCCACGTTGAGCAACGCCGTCTCGACGGTGGCGTCGCAATGGCCGCACATGAGGCCGGAAGTCTTGATTGTGTAACGCATGGGTATTCCTCCCTGTTGTGTCGGCTTTCCCAGGCACCCGACCTTGACCTTCAAGCCGTCGCTCGCGTACCAAAGTGCGCGTCGCTCCTCTTTCGGGTCAATCTCGGGCGTCTGGAAAACCCGTTCTAGATGGACTTAATGGTGAGCCTATTTTGCCACTTTGGGCTTAAAGGATTTTAAGCGCAGCGCATTGCTTACGACGCAGACACTCGACAGGCTCATGGCCGCGGCGCCAAACATCGGCGAGAGCTGCCAACCGGTGAGGGGGAAGAACACGCCCGCCGCCAGCGGAATGCCGATGCCGTTGTAGAACAGCGCCCAGAACAGGTCCTGCTTGATGTTGCGAATTGTGGCGCGCGACAGCTCGATGGCACGGGCGACGTCCATGAGGTCGCTGCGCATGAGTACCACGTCGGCGCCCTCCTTGGCGATGTCTGCGCCGGTGCCGATAGCAAGGCCCACGTCGGCGCGCGCCAGGGCGGGGGAGTCATTGATACCGTCGCCCACCATGGCGACCTTGCTGCCCGCATCCTGCAGCTCGCGTACGTGGTGCTCCTTGTCGGCGGGGAGGACGTCGGCGATGACCTGTTCGCTGCTCAGCCCCACGCGGCGGGCGATTGCTTCGGCGGTGACTCGGTTGTCGCCGGTGAGCATGCGCACGTCGACGCCAAGCGAGCGCAGTGCGGCGATGGCTCCGGCACTCGTTTCCTTGACCTCGTCAGCCACGGCAATGGTGCCGGCGAGCTCGCCGTTCTTGGCAAAGAACAGCGGCGTCTTGCCCTCGGCGGCGAACTGTTCGGCAAGACCCGCGGGCACCTTCGCGCCCAGCTCGTTCATCAGGCGCATATTGCCGGCGGCAATGGCGTTTTGCCCCTCGCGCGCCGTAACGCCTCGCCCGGGCACGGCGGCAAAGTCCTCGACGGCGCGCGCGACAATCCCTCGCGTCTCGCACTCGGCCATAATCGCCTCGGCCAGCGGGTGTTCGCTTGAGCGCTCCAGCGCGGCGGCCAGCTTGAGTAGCGCCTTTTCGCTCATGGCGGGCGATCCGTCGGCGCGCGTGGCTACCACGATATCGGTCACGGCAGGCTTGCCGCGAGTGACCGTTCCCGTCTTATCGAGCACCACGGTGCCCACGCTGCGCAGATTCTCCAGCGCCTCGGCGCTCTTGAACAGAATGCCCATCTCGGCGCCCTTGCCGGTGCCGACCATAATAGCGACGGGCGTGGCCAGACCCAATGCGCACGGACAGCTGATCACCAGCACAGCGACGGCGGAGGTGAGCGCTTCGTTCACGCTACCGGTCAGTGCCATCCACGCCACGAAGGTCATGGCCGAGATCACGAATACCACGGGCACGAACACGCCGGCGACCTTGTCGGCCATGCGGGCGATGGGCGCCTTGGTGGCGTTGGCGTCCTCGACGAGCTGGATAATCTTGGCGAGCGACGTGTCGGCGCCCACGCGTGTGGCACGGAAGGCAAACGAGCCGGTGCGGTTGACAGTGGCGGCGTTGACGGTGTCGCCGGCGGTCTTTTCCACGGGGATGGACTCGCCGGTGAGCGCGCTCTCGTCCACGGCCGAGCTGCCCTCGAGCACCACGCCATCGACAGGGATGGACTCGCCGGGGCGCACACGCAGCACCTGGCCGGGCAGAATGGCATCGACGTCGACGGTGGCCTCGCTGCCGTCCTCTGCCACGACGGTCGCGGTCTTGGGTGCTAAGTCGATGAGCGCCTCGATAGCGCCGCCGGTCTTGGACTTGCTGCGCATCTCGAGGTATTTGCCCACGGTGACGAGCGACAGGATGGTGCCAGCGCTCTCAAAATACAGGTTGTCCATGCTCGTCATCATGGCCTCGTGCACCTGACCTGCGGCTAGCTGGTCGGCCATGATGAACATGGCGTAGAGCGACCAGGCGATGGAGGCGGTGGCGCCCACGGCAATAAGGGCGTCCATGGTGGGCGCGCCGTGCGCGAGCGATTTAAACCCGTTGATAAAGTACGCGTCGTTGACGTAGACGATGGGAATGAGCAGGACGAGCTCGGTGAGCGCGAGCGTCATGCTGTGGGTGTGGTCGGTGAAGATGCCGGGCAGCGGCCAGCCGAGCATGTGCCCCATGCCTATGTAGAACAGTGGGATGAGGAATACGATCGAGACGATGAGGCGGGTGCGCATGGCAGAGGCGGCGGCCTCCAACTTTTTGGTCGGTGACTCCATATGGGCGGCGCCGGACCTGGCTTGCGCACTTCCGCTTTGGACAGCGTCGGTGCCCGTGCTGATGGGTGAGGCCGAGTAGCCCGCGCGGTCGACAGCGGTGCAGATGTCGTCGGGGGAGACCTGCGCAGGGTCGTAGTCCACCAGCATAGAGCCGGCGAGCAGATTGACCGCGACGCTTTGGACGCCGTCGAGCTTGCTCACGGCACGGTCCACGTGCGCTTGGCACGCGGCGCACGTCATACCGCCCACGTCAAACTTATCCTGAGCCATGGCTTCTCCTTTCTGTAATTTGGTGTTGGAATTGTTAACCTGCTGATACTATACACCCATACCCCCTGGGGGTATACAGTGGAGATTGAAATGTATGCCATTCTGTTATTGGCCGAGGTGATAGCCAGGTCGGCGGACCGTAGCCGGTCTAATGTCTCAATCTGTAACAACTAGACCCGTTTTTGTCGAGTAACTGTTACAGATCGAGACATTACATCGAGCCACAACTTAACGTCTCAACCTGTAACGCCTAAGGACCGTTTTTCCTGCTAGATGTTACAGATCGAGACAAACCGTCCGCGGTCAACTCAAATGTCTTGATTTGTAACATCTAGAGAGGTTTTTGACCCCTTACTGTTACAGATCGAGACAATTGCCGGGGAGGGGTCCCGTCACGGCAAGACGCCCGCTCCCTAGATGCAGAATCCGGGGATCACGCAAGTCCGCTTCTTGGGGCTGTCCGCAGGCGTTGCGTACGTAAAGACGTCGCCGTCGTGCCCCACGCGGTTCATATAGAGCGTGCCTTCGCTCTCCGATGTGTCGGGGCTTACCGTGCGCTCCCACCAACAGGTGTCCTTGCCCTTCCACTGGCGGACCATCGTCTCGTTCGTGGAATACGGGCTTACCTTGAGCTCGCGGAAGAGCTGATACTCCTTGCCCTCGCCGTTGTAGATGTCTGCCAGGTAGTGATAGTCCTCGGTAAACGAATCGGGCGGTTGCGTACCGCACAGCTCGACCATGGCGGGCAGCCAAAGGGTTGCGGGCAACTCGCTCAGGCACGATGCGCTGTTGGCGGTGCCCACATTGTTCGAGACCTTCTTGACCCCTTTAATGAGTGCGCGCAACTCGTTGGGCAGCAGCTTAAGGCCGTCGCCGTTGAGCCATTCCCGCAGCTCGCAATCTGCCCAGCCGGCGCTCGGCGGTTCAGCCGCAGCGTTGCGCTCGGCAATACCCGCATCGAACATAAACGTTAGTCCGGCCTTGCCCGTCCCGTCCAGAAGCTCATCGTGGCGGATGCCCACAAGCTGCGCGCCAACCTGCAGCCCGTTGGTGAGCGTGACACGCTTGGTACACGGATAGGGGATATGCCCATCGGCATCGAGCAGATGATAGCGCTTGGCAATCTCGCGTGCCTCGCTACGGGCCTCGGCGGCCTTAATCTTGAGCGAAATCTCCTGCAGCTGATCCCAGGTGTAGTCGTCAAGTGAACCGCGGATGCCGTCAAGGTAGTCGGGGATGCCAAAGCCATGGGTTGCCGCCCCGATAACGCTGAGCCCCGCAACGGCTGCGATAGCGCCGCCGATAATAAAGCGGCGGCGGGTCATGGCATCGTGACGGGCCTGATTCAGGATCTCTCGTGCGCGCTCGCCGGCGACGTCGACCTTAAGGTGCGTGCCAGAATCGATATCAATCGCGGCCTCGTCTCCTGTGCCTTCGCGGCCCTCGGATTCGGCATCGGTGAGGTATGCCGAGAGCACCTCGAGCATCTGCTGCTCGGTGGGACGATCGCACTGCTCGACTGAGAGACCCTTCATGATGATTTGGACGAGCGCTTCATCGCCCTCGCAGCGCGGCTCGAGCGGTGCCGGCTTGGTCTTGGTCTTTACGAGATAGAACGAGCCGGTTGCAGCGGCGTCCGTCGACTCAAAGTCAAACGGTTTGCGACCGCTGTAGAGCTGGTACAGAATGCTCGAAAGCGCATAGACGTCGATTGCCGGCGAACGGCGAAGGGCCGCGATGCCTTCGATATCCTGCGTGAGCATCTCGGGCGCGGCGTATGCGGGCGTGGCAAAGCGCCAGATGTCGGCGCGCCGGGTGATCGTGTCGTCGCCGAGAGCCATGGTCGCGGAGCCCATGTCGATGAGGCAGGGGTCAAAGGAGCAATCGGCAATCTGCTGCTCGAGCGTTCGGCTGGTGGTGCGGAACATGATATTGGCAGGCGAAAGGTCGCGATGGACGACCGGATTCACGAGGCCTTGGGTCATCAAGAGCGCACGAAGCACGGCGTTTCCGACGGCGGCGACCATCTGGGTGGTCAGCCCGCCCGAGGCGTCGTGAGGAAGCAGGGGCAGCGCCTGCTTGAGTGAGGTGCCCTCGACCCACTCCATGAGGATGAGCGGGTCATCCTCGCACGATCCGTAGCCATAGACGCGCGGAAATCCGCGCAGGTGCGAGACGGTACACAGATGACGGTACTCCTCAAACAGCGCAGCGGTGTTGGCCAGGTGCGCGGCCGATTGCTCGGCGGAGCGGTCGGGGGCTTGGCCAGAGAGAATGACGTTGTCCTTGAGCAGCTTGACGGCAAAGACCTCGCCGCTCGTGTTGGTCGCGCGCAGCACGTGCCCGATGTTGCCGTTGTTGCGGTGGGCCGTCTGGAGAATAAGTGTCATAAACCGGCGTTTGGCGTCGTCCTCGGCGCTGGGGTCGACCGCCACGGCGGTATCGAACGTATCGAGACGGACGAGTTTGTCGCCATAGGCGCTATCGGTAGTATCCATGGCGTTCCTTTGTCTGGCATGGGTTGCCGCACGTATACGCGAGCAGTGCGGATATCGGTAAAGTACCATGATAGTCGCACTGCCCACGTATACCGCTGAGCATTGTCGTTTACGACGCAGAAGGCAGAAGACGCAAGACGGACGGCGACCGTCTTCCGATCGCTGTCCGTGCTAGTCCACAATGACAAGGAATGTCGTGTAGAGACCCAGATGGAGCCTGTCGCTGTTGGCGATTTCCACGGGGGGATAGTCTTTGCCGGGCTCGCGTTGGTCGCGCGGCGGCTCAATCACAATATCGCCGTCGCCCGCGCCCGATTCGAGCACTGTGCCGTTGGTCGATCCAAGGCCCTGGGCGTACCAGTGCTCACCCTCGAGCCAAATGCGAAGATGCTCGCGCGAGGCGTCGGCGCCTACATCGGTGATGCTGGGCGAGGTTTTGGGCAAAGAACCAATCACGGTGCCGCGCGGATCGCGTGTGAGGGGATGGATTTGCATGTCGGCGCAGTTATCGGCATGGGTTCTGAGCAGACCGAGGTTGGGAGCGACGGCGTGCGGCTGCTCCAGGCTGCTCATAAAGCCACGTCCGACGGTAGTTTCGGTGGTGCCAAAGTGCCCGCCCGTCTTGCTGTCGCAAAAGCGCTCGACGGTGGCCACGCCCTGAACGGGATCGGCGAGCGCCCCCGTTGCCACAAAGAGCATCAAGAAGAGCGTGCTTTTTTCGCGCACGGCATTGCCGTCAAAGTTGTCGATGCGATTGAGGGCATTTGCATATAGGCGGCTGTCCAGCTTGTAGCTGGCGAGAGCCGACATCATTTCGTCGGCGGCCGGACCGCGATAGTGCTCGGCGATTGCCCGATAGGCGGACTCGCCGCCGCCGAGCTTGCTGCAGATTGCCGCGGAAAGGTTGAGCGTGGTGACGGTAAAGTCGCTGTAGATGGCGGGCGCGCACTGGTCAGGCTTGCGATGGACGATGTAACGGGTGAGATACGAGCGGTTGGAAGAGCATTTCTCGAGCAGGGTGCTGCCGAGATAAGAGTTTCCATTGATGAGCATTCGGGCGATCTCGAGATGTTTAAGACCGCCGAACGAGCGAATATCGTTATAGAGGACCGAGCAAGGCGTCTCTGCTGCCACGGATACCTCCTTTGATTGCTTCCTAGCCAATATGGCGATAGGAATTAATGGCCCCGGTGGGCGACGTATTAAATGGCTGCGCAATATATAGCGTAACCAAAGCAACATTATAGGCCACATGTTCGAAATTGCAGGAAGACTGAGGGATTTGGTTTGGACTGGACGGAAATCCCCCTCTGTCTTGATCTGTAACATTTGGACCCGATTTTGCCCTGCATCTGTTACAGATTGAGATAATCGGCCGGGCCCACCTCGTCCGCCTCGTCATCTGTGGTTTACGTGGGGGCATACGGAGTGCGGGTATACTAACCGGCGGCGAATCTGCTCCATCGCTTAGAGCTGCTGCGTCTGGACGGCGCGTGATAGGGCTGCCAAAGCGATCGCCAGCGTGCTGAGCAACGTCCTCTCTGTGCGCACCCGTTTTTGTATGTATTAGCGCACTACCAAGCACGCCAGCGCGGCCGCATGCCGTGCCCATAGCGCGTGCAGATAAGGAACAACAACATATGCGTAATTCTGTATCCGACGTCACCGACGCCGAGATTCTGGACGAGACCCGCGAGGCCATGACCCAGGCTGCCTTCGATGCCGCCGACGAGGCAAATGCTGCCCAGGCCGTCGAGTCCGCTACCGAGAGCCTGCCCGCCTTTGACGAGCTGGGGCTTTCCGACGAGATGCTTCGTGCTATCGAGAGCCTGGGCTACACGGCGCCGACGCCCGTGCAGGCCGGCTCGATCCCCGTGGTGCTCGAGGGCCGCGACCTGCTTGCCGCCGCCCAGACCGGCACCGGCAAGACGGCCGCCTTTTTGCTGCCGACCATGAACAATCTGGAGCACATCGCTCCGCCCAAGCCCGTGCGTGAGCGCGGCGGCCGCAACCGTCGTCGCGGCGCCAAGAAGCCCGAGGGCAACGGCCGTGGCCCCGTGATGCTCGTCATCACCCCCACGCGCGAGCTTGCCCAGCAGATCGACGAGGTCGCAAGCAAAATCGCCGACGTCACGGGCCACGTTGCCGTGACCGTCGTGGGCGGCGTGAGCTACAAGCCGCAGACCGCGGCACTCAAGTACGGTTGCGATATCCTAGTTGCCACGCCGGGTCGTCTGGTCGACCTGATCGAGCAGGGCGCCTGCCACCTGGACGAGGTTAAGGTCCTGGTGCTCGACGAGGCCGACCGCATGCTCGACATGGGCTTTTTGCCCGCCGTCCGCCGCATTGTGCGCGAGACGCCGGCCGAGCGCCAGACGCTGCTGTTCTCGGCGACGCTCGACGAGGAGGCCGTGGGCGAGATCACCGACCTGGTGAGCGATCCGGCTCGCGTGGAGATCGCGCCCGCCACGTCGACCGCCGACACCGTCGACCAGTTTGTGTTCCCGGTGTCCATCGAGGCCAAAAACAACCTGCTGCCCGAGTTCCTCAAGAAGGAGGGCCCGGAGCGCACCATCGTCTTTATGCGCACCAAGCACCGCGCCGACAGCTGCTGCCGTCGTCTGGAGCGCAAGGGCATCAAGGCCGCCGCGATTCACGGCAACCGCAGCCAGGCTCAGCGCGAGCGTGCCCTTTCGGCCTTCCGCGACGGTACCGTTGACGTGTTGGTGGCAACCGACGTGCTCGCCCGCGGCATCGACATCAGCGACGTGCGCTACGTCGTGAACTTTGACGTGCCGGCCGAGCCGACCGACTACATCCACCGTATTGGCCGTACGGGCCGCGCCGGCGAGCTGGGCTGGGCCATCACGTTTGTGACCGAGCAGGATGTCGATGAGTTCTACGAGATCGAGAAGCTCATGGACAAGACCGCCGACATCTACGAGGCCGGCGACCTGCATGTGGGCCCCAATCCGCCCGCGGTTGACCCCGAGCGCGATCCTGCGGCCTTTAAGGTGAAGAAGAAGACCAAGCGCGGCAAGTCCAAGAGCAAGAAGAATCTTGAGCAGGCGCGTCGCGACGGCAAACGCAACGGCGACGATTACGGTGATGTGGCCGGTCGTTCCAACCGCGGTCGAGACGAGCGTCGCGGCGACGGTGAGCGTCCGAGCCGTCCCAAGCGCGGCGGCAAGACCCGCGTGCGCGAGGGCGTTCAGGCTCGCGTGGACGAGGCTGTGGAGAGCGTGGCCCGCGAGGTGGCTGCCGAGGAGCGCGGCGGTGCTGGTGTCGTTGAGCAGGCCCCGCACGGCAACCGTGCCGAGCGCCGTGCCAAGCAGTTCCAGGGCGAGGCGCATCGCCGTCGCCGCGAGGACGAGGACCGCGGCGGTCGTCGCCGTGTTGAGCGCGAGGACGAGGGCCGTGGCTCGCGTGGCGGCAAGCGTGGTTCGGGCGATCGTCGTCGTTCCGGTCGCGATGGCGAGCGCGGCGGCCGTGATGAGCGCCGTGGCGGCGAGGGCCGCGGTTCGCGTGGCGAGCGTGGTACTCGCGGCGGCGAGTCCCGTGGCGGCAAGCGCTTTGATGAGCGCGGTGGCCGTGGCGGCGAGCATCGCGAGGGCACTCGTGGCAATGGCAGCCGCAGCGGTGCTGGCCGCTCTAACGAGTCGCGCGATCGCCGCGATCCGCGTGCCAGCCGCGATCGTCGCGATGACTGGCGCAACTACGACGATACCCGCGAGGAGCGTCGTGGCGGCTATCGTGGCGGGCGTGGCGGCAACCAGGCCGGCTCCCGCGGCGGCCGTGCCGGCGGTCGCGATAATCGTGGTAGCTATGGCAATAGTCGTGGCGGCAAGCGCGGCGGCAGCTCCCGTCGCCCCGGTGACGGCGGCGGCAAGCGCAAGTAACATACGCATCGCCCGCTAGAGCGAGGTGAACCAAGGGCCCCGAGCAACTACGCTCGGGGCCCTTTTTGTTTGCCGTATCCGATCGCTAGTTCAAATGTGATTTCCTCGGGAATGCATCTAGAGGATGCCGTGGGCCTGTTTCCTACCATGCGGCAATGGGTCCCATGGGGTGCGCCGTGCATTTTTTGGAGTATTCTGCAGTTCGAGTTGTCTGCATATGATTTGACGTCGCCAACGGTGGCTTTCGGATATCCCTAGCGAGCGTTCTGAGTCAGATTTCGTCGTTTTCCGGAGCAGGGGCGCGTCATTCTCGCCATGTCGGAACCCAAAATGACGCAGCGCCCTAAAGGTTTGCCCGCTCGGGGTATTGCTGGCGCGGTCACGTTGCAGAATACTCCGTTTTTTGCACGGGCCAGGATGGGGTACCTCGGGAGAACACGGCGGTATCCCGTAAATATATACAATCTGTACCGTAATTTATACAAAACGAAGAGGCAGACAGCGTAGGGTTGGTGCATTGGGGTGCTTGATGCACCAAAATGGGGATCCCACGTGCCGTATACTCTGGCTGGATGTGAAAACGGCTTGACGCGTTGCCAGACGTAGGGGGAGGGTGTCTCGATGAGCGTATTCGAAATTGTGTTTAGTCCGACGGGTGGAACGCAGAAGGTGTCTGGCCTTGTGGCCGGGGCACTGGACAAGAATACCGTTACCGTCGATCTGACCGTTAGCGGGCTAGATTTCAGCGCTGTCTCGATGACCGAGGACGACGTGGCCGTAATCTCTGTGCCGGCGTATGCCGGTAGAATCCCGGCTGTGGTGGCTGACCGGTTGGGCATGGTGCGCGGCAACGGGGCTCGGGCTGTTTTGGTTTGCGTATACGGAAACCGCGCGTTTGAGGACACGCTCGTAGAGCTGGAGGACGTTGCGAAGCATGCGGGATTCCGGGTGATCGCGGCAGTTGCAGCCATTGCAGAACATTCCATTGCACGACAGTTTGCTGCCGGTCGTCCGGATGCGCAGGATGCGGCGCAGCTCGCAGAGTTTGCGCAGCAAATTCAGCAAAAGCTGTTGGCTGAGGATGCGTCCGAGCCCTCTATCCCCGGCAATCGTCCTTATAAACAAGCCAGAGGTCACCGCATGGCACCCGAGGCAACAGGGGATTGTGTCTCCTGCGGTGCATGCGCCGCGGCGTGCCCCGTTTGTGCTATCGACAAGGGTGACCCCAACCGAGCAGCTGGCGAGGCGTGCATCTCCTGCATGCGCTGCATCGCCGTATGTCCGCGAGGTGCTCGCAAGCTTGATTCCAGCAAACTATCCGCTGTTTCCCAGATGCTGAGCAAGGTTTGCGTCGTGCGGAAGGAATGCGAGCTCTTCATCTAGCGCATACGAAATTGGCGCAATGGGGGCAGGTTAATCTGCACCAACCTGGTGCAAACAAACCTGTCCCCAATGCACCAGAGTGAGGAGTGCTCCCGAGTGCCGGCAGAAAAGGAACGTCCCTAAGTGCCGCTTAAATACCGTTTATCGGAGAAAAAAAACCGTTCGCCGGTCATAATGATTGTTCCGGCTTTGAGCTTGTCTATAATAACCCACGTAAAAGAAATGCGGAAGGTTACCGAGTCCCCTCGGACGTGGGCCTAACCAAAGTCTTAGAACGGGTGTGTCTCAATGGGTGCATTCGATTGATTTTGGTTGGGCTATATTTATGAAGGGACATGTCACCATGGGTTTCTTTTCTCGCCTAATGGGTGGTTCGGATAAGCAGACGACTGCGGCTTCCGAGTTCGAAATCCTCGCTCCCGTTTCCGGCGAGCTTGTTAATCTAGAAAAAACCAATGACCCCGCTTTTAGCAGCCGTGCAGTGGGCGATGGCGTTGCCGTGGTTCCCCAAGAGGGAACGGTGTGCGCTCCTGTTTCCGGTACCGTCGCCGCTCTGTTTCCGACTGAGCACGCGCTGGGCATCATGTCCGATAACAGCTCTGCTCAGGTGATGCTGCATATCGGAATCGACACTGTTAAACTTGAGGGCAAGGGCTTCCATGCGCTTGTTGCCCAGGGTGATCACGTTGACGCGGGCCAGCCCCTCGTCGAGGTCGATTTCGACGTGGTTCGCGCTGCCGGCTTTGATCCCATGGTCTTCGTTATCGTGTGCGAGCGTTCGGAGAACTCGACTCTTCGTGAGCATGCTTCCGGCCCTGTTGCTGTTAAAGAGCCTGTCGTCTGGCTTTCCGAGTAAATTCTTGTGGTGGGTACCGTGGTTATCAAGCGAGTTTTTAACAACAACGTCGCAATGGTCACTTCGGACGATGGCTCCGAGCTCATCGTCATCGGTCGAGGCCTCTGCTTTGGCCGTCATGCCGGCGATGCCATCGACGAGGCGTCGATCGAAAAGACCTACGCGTTGCAGGAGGGAACTTCTCAGGACTCGCGTACGATTGACCGCTTGGCACATCTTTTGGAGTCCATCCCCACCGTCAACCTCGTGATTTCCGAGGAAATCGTTCAGATGCTTCGTCGAGAGCTCAATGCCGACATCAACGATAAGATTCTCATTGCTCTCGCAGACCATATCAGCCTTGCTTTGGAGCGCGAGCGCAAGGGCGTCCCCTGTGAGAATCCGTTGCTACTCGAGATCCAGCAGTTCTATCGCAAGGAGTACGCGCTTGCGGGCCGTGCGCTGCAGATTATCAAGGAGTATATGGGCATCCAGATGAGCGAAGAAGAGCAGGGTTTCATTACGCTGCATATCGTCAACGCCACCATGCCGCAACGCTCCGATCGTCTGATTGTTTCGGTCCAGCTTGTTCGCGACGTGCTCGCGATTGTTTCTGAGCGCTATGCTACGACCCTCGATGACACCTCGCTGCCTTACGAACGTTTCGTTCGTCACCTGCAGTTTTTCGCACAGCGAGCGCTCGATCCTACGGCCGGGCAAATCAACGGAGACGCGCTGTTCCGAATCGATGAAACGGCGTATCCGTGTGCATTCTCGTGCGCGGACGCCATAGCCGCTCACTTGTCGTCTATCTATAACGTTGTCGTTACCGATGCCGAAAAGAGTTATCTCGCATATCACATTGTTAACCTGCTTGGAGAACCTGGTCTCTAGGCATAACGTGCCCACACATCGATTGATATAAGGCAAGGCTCACGGTCTTGTCTAGGGCACATCTGTCTTAATTTGCGGAAAAGGAAGGGGAGTACCGCTATGACCGCAAAAAAGAAGTTCAATTTCAAAGCGCCGTTGGAGGTGTTCGCGAAGTCGATCGTCCAGCCGATGATGTATCTCTCGGTTGCCGGCATCCTGCTCATCGTGGGCATTATTCTGACCAACAAGACCATCTGCGCTTTGGTCCCCGTACTGGGCTCCGGTCCGTTCCAGCTTGTGGGCGCCGTTGTCTATCAGTCGCTGATGTTTATCATCAACAACCTCTCGATTCTGTTCTGCGTGGGCATCGCCGGCGCCATGGCAAAGAAGAACAAGGGTCATGCTTCGCTGATCGCCCTGATGTCGTTCTTCCTGTTCCTGCAGGCTAACAACATCGTGCTCAACGCCACCGGCTCTCTTGCCGATGCGAGCGGCATGCTCGGTCTTACCGGAACCGGCCAGGCCACCGTTATGGGCATCCAGGTACTCGATACTGGCGTGTTTGGCGGCATCATTCTCGGTTGCATCACCGGTGCCGTGTTCAACAAGTACTCGAACAAGCAGTTCCCCATTGCCCTTTCGATGTTCTCGGGCGTTCGCTTCCCGTTCCTGATTATGATCATCATCTCCTGGATCATGGGCGCTGGCTTCTGCATCGTTTGGCCTCCGGTTCAGGGCGCCATCTCCTCCGTTGCCGGCATCATTAAGGAGTCGGGCAACATCGGTCTGTTTATCTACGGCATGCTCAACAAGCTGCTCGTTCCCACCGGTCTGCACCACCTCATCTACACCCCGTTCCAGTTCTCCGATGTGGGTGGCACCCTTACGCTGGGCGATCAGGTTATCGCCGGCGCCTATCCCATCCGTGTTGCCGAGATGGCAATGACGGGCCAGCCCTTCTCCGATAGCACCTATTTCAACAGCTACACCTTCAACAACCTGTGGCCCTACATCGGTATCGGTCTCGCCTTTATCGTCACCGCTTACAAGGGGAACAAGGATAAGACCAAGGCCGTTATCATCCCGCTGATCATCACCGCCGTGCTCTCCTGTGTCACCGAGCCCATGGACTTCCTCTTTGTCTTTGCCGCTCCCGTGCTCTTTGTTGTTCACTCGGTTCTTTCCGGCATCTTCCTGGTCCTGCTCAAGGTCCTCTCCGTGCCCGCTTCGACTGCAGGCGGCATCATCAACATCGTGGTTTCCAACCTGGTCCTCGGTGTCGACAAGACCAACTGGCCGGTTATGCTGGTGCTTGGAGTCGTCAACGCCGCTCTGTACTTCTTCCTCTTCACCTTCCTTATTAAGAAGCTCAACCTCCACACGCCTGGTCGCGAGGAGGAGTCCGAGCTCGCCGAGTCCGTTGCCGAGGGCGAGGCCGCCGCGTCTGTCGCGGTGAAGCAGGGCGCTGTTGCCGCGGCTCCCGCAGAGGGCGTCGATGCAGGTATTGCCGACCTGGTCGCAGGTCTTGGTGGCAAGGACAACATCGAGGAGCTCGAGAACTGCTTTACGCGTCTCCGCGTGAACGTTAAGAACCCGGACCTCATCAATGAGGACCTCATCAACCACGTGCCCAACAGCGGCATCAACCGCAACGGCAATAATATCCAGATCATCTTTGGCATGAAGGTCGCCGAGATGCGCGACAAGGTCGAAAACGCAATTGAGAAGGAGCAGTAAACAATGATCATTACTCTGTGTGGTGGCGGATCCACCTTTACCCCCGGCATCGTCAAGTCCATCGCCCTGCGCAAGGACGAGCTCGACGTTGACGAGATTCGTCTGTACGACATCAACGAGGAGCGCCAGCGCAAGATCGGCGTGCTCGTGGACTGGATTTTGCACGAGGACCTCGGCCTGGACATCAAGCTCACGGTGACCACCGACAAAAAGACGGCTTTTACCGACGCGAGCTTCGTGTTTGCCCAGATGCGCGTGGGCGGCTACGCCATGCGCGAGCAGGACGAGAAGATTCCGCTGCGTCACGGCTGCGTGGGTCAGGAGACTTGCGGTTGCGGCGGCCTTGCCTACGGCATGCGCACCATCTTCCCCATGGTCGAGCTGATCGATGACGTTGAGAAGTACGCCAAGAAGGACTACTGGATTCTCAACTACTCCAACCCTGCCGCCATCGTCTCCGAGGGCTGCCGCGTGCTGCGTCCCAACGCTCGTATCATCAACATCTGCGACATGCCGATCGCGATCATCGACGTGGTTTGCGCCGCGCTCGATATCGACAAGAAGGATGTCGAGTACGATTACTTTGGCCTCAACCACTTTGGTTGGTTCACCTCGATCCGCCACAAGGGCGAGGAGGTGCTCCCGCAGCTGCGCGAGTACATCAAGGAGCATGAGATTCTGCTGCCCGACTCTTACCTCAAGGGCATGGGCTCGCTCATGGCAAAGAAGCCCGAGGAGGCCGTCGACGAGCACCCCGAGCAGAACCGCCACACCAAGGGCAGCTGGTACTACGTCTGGAAGGGCGAGTACGAGATCATGGAGTGCTTCCCGGAGTACCTGCCCAACACGTATCTGAACTACTACCTGCAGCAGAAGGAGTTCGTCGAGCACTCCAACCCCGAGCGCACCCGTGCTAACGAGGTTGAGGAGACGCGTGAGAAGAACCTCTTTGATGGTATCGACCATTACGAGAAGACGGGCGAGATCGACGAGAGCACGTTCTATGCGGGCAGCCACGGCGACTGGATTGCCGATCTGGCTATCGCTCTGAAGAACGACACCAAGCAGCGCTTCCTGGTCATTTGCGAGAACAAGGGCGCCATCCCCAACATGCCCTACGACGCTATGGTCGAGCTGCCTGCCTACATTGGCAAGAACGGCCCCGAGGTCATCAGCCGCGACAACATTCCGCTGTTCCAGCAGGGCCTCATGATGCAGCAGCTGAACTCCGAGAAGCTCATTGTCGAGGCTACGATCGAGGGTTCGTACGAGAAGGCGCTTAAGGCCTTTACGCTCAACAAGACCGTGCCGTCGATGAAGGTCGCCAAGGAGGTTCTCGACGACATGATCGAGGCCAACAAGGGTTACTGGCCCGAGCTTAAGTAAAAGCAACAGGGTCGCTGGCCGCATGCCTGAAGCAATGCCCCGCCCACGTGATTGCGTGGGCGGGGCATTGTCGTTTGGTAACGCGTTTTATCAAATATGGCATTTATCTGCGATAATGTTCATTTTCACCGCTGATGGTGACATTTCATACCGCCTGCCGAACTGCGTGGAGACCTAACAACTTTATAGGTCAGTGTTGTGCGTGTAGCAATTTCGCCCGGCCTCGCCTCCGGGCTGCCATGTGAGAGGGGATCTTATGGCTCGACTGCACGTAATGGAACGCAGCCACGCTCAGGCCGTCATGGACGACCTGCACGATGCACTCGGACGTCGTCTGGCGGTGAGTTCACTCGCCCCGTGCCCCGTCGAGTTTACGGCGGCGCTCGTCAACCTGTGCTCCACCCAGAGCTGCGGCAAGTGCACGCCCTGCCGTGTGGGCCTGAGCGCGCTGAGCGATCTGCTCGCCGATGTGCTCGAGGGCCGCGCCGACGAGTCCACGCTCAACTTGATTGAGCGCACCGCCCGCACCATCTATCTTTCGAGCGACTGCGCCATCGGTTACGAGGCCGGCGCCATGGCACTCACGGCCATTCGCGGCTTCCGCGACGATTTTGAGCACCACATCCGCGAGCACTCCTGCGGCTTTGACCGCGAGGCTCGCGTCCCGTGTGTCTCGGGCTGCCCGGCGCACGTCGACATTCCTGGTTACATCTCGCTCGTCGAGGCAGGCCGTTATGCCGACGCCGTCAAGGTCATCCGCAAGAACAACCCGCTACCGCTCGTCTGTGGCCTGGTGTGCGAGCATCCCTGCGAGATGCATTGCCGCCGTGGCATGGTCGACGACCCCATGAACATCCTCGCCCTCAAGCGTTTTGCCGTTGAGCATAGCGACCTCAACGACCACAAGCCACATGTAGTGGACAACACCGGTAAGCGCGTCGCCGTGATCGGCGGCGGCCCGGCCGGCCTTTCCTGTGCCTACTACCTGGCCGTGATGGGCCACAAGGTGACCATTTTTGAGCAGCGCCACCACTTGGGCGGCATGCTGCGCTACGGCATCCCCAGCTATCGTCTGCCGCGCGAGCGCCTGCAGGCCGAGATCGACTGGATCTTGAGCGCCGGCATCGACGTGGAGCTCGACCACTCCGTGAGCGGCGAGGAGCTCGCCCGTCTGCGCGACGAGTTCGATGCCGTCTACCTGGCCATCGGTG
The DNA here is from genome assembly GCA_959599095.1 of uncultured Collinsella sp. GTDB lineage: Bacteria > Actinomycetota > Coriobacteriia > Coriobacteriales > Coriobacteriaceae > Collinsella. Next base: position 42,794 of record CAUGGC010000018.1, read on the forward strand.
CCCACAGTGACAAGAAGCTCGGCCTTCCGGGTGAAGAGGCGCCCGGCGTGGAATCGGCCGTCAAGATGCTGCGCGCCATCGGCGATGACGAGCTGTCCGACCTGAGCGGCCAGCGCGTGTGCGTCATCGGCGGCGGCAACGTTGCCATGGACGTGGCACGCTCCGCCGTGCGCTGCGGTGCCGAAAAGGTAAGCATCGTCTACCGCCGTCGCATCTGCGATATGACGGCCCAGGACGCCGAGATTGCCGGTGCCCAGGCCGAGGGCTGTGAGGTGCTGGAGCTCACGGCGCCGCTCGCCATCGAGACGGGCGAAGATGGTCGCGTGAGCGGCCTGCGCGTGCAACCGCAGATTATCGGCGAGCCCCGCCGCGGTCGTCCGGCTCCGCGTGCCGCCGCTACGCCCGAGCGCGTCATCCCCTGCGAGCGCGTGTTTGTCGCCATTGGCCAGGACATCGATTCCAAGCCGTTTGAGGACATGGGCATCGCCTGCAAGTGGGGTTGCGTGGTCACCGACTCGGACGGTGCCGTGCCCAACTTCGATGGCCTCTTTAGCGGCGGCGACTGCCAGACCGGCCCCGCCACCGTCATCCGTGCCATCAACGCCGGCCGCGTGGCTTCGGCAAACATCGACCGCTATCTGGGCTTCGACCACAAGATCAAGCTCGACGTGGAGCTGCCGACCGTTCAGTTTAAGGGCAAGCACGAGTGCGGCCGCTGCGAGCTGGGTGAGCGCGAGGCCGGCGAGCGTATTCACGATTGGAATCTGGTCGAGCAGGGCCTTACCGAGGAGGAGGCGCGCCAGGAGGCAAGCCGCTGCCTGCGTTGCGACCACTTTGGTTTTGGCGCGTTCCGCGGAGGGAGGAACCTGGAATGGTAGAGCTCAACAACCCCACTGTCAGCGATAACACCGAAAGCGGAGCACTCAATATGGTCAAGCTCACTATCGATAATTGCGAGGTCGTGGTGCCCGAGCACACCACGATCCTGGACGCGGCCAAGTCCGTCGGCATCCAGATTCCCACCCTGTGCTACCTGCGCGATCTGAACGAGATCGGCGGCTGCCGCGTGTGCGTGGTCGAGGTTGAGGGCTGCGACCAGCTGGTTGCCGCCTGCAACAACTACGTGCTCGATGGCATGGTGGTCCACACCAACAGCCCCAAGGCCCGCGAGGCGCGCCGCACCAACGTGCAGCTGCTGCTTTCGCAGCACGATTCACGCTGCACGAGTTGTGTGCGCAGCGGTAACTGCAACCTGCAGACCATTGCCAACGACCTGGGCATTTTCTATCTGCCGTATCAAAGGCATTTGGCGGGCGAGGGCTGGGATTTCGATTTCCCCATCATCCGCGAAAACGACAAGTGCATTAAATGCATGCGCTGCATCAAGGTGTGCGAGAGCGTACAGGGCCTAGGGATTTGGGACCTGACCAACCGCGCCACGCATACCGCCGTGGGCACCCGCGGGCGCGTGCCGATCGGCAAGACCGATTGCGTCGCGTGCGGCCAGTGCATCACGCATTGCCCGACGGGCGCGCTGCGCGAGCGCGACGACACCGAGACCGTGTTTGACGCCATCGCCGATCCCGACAAGATCGTGCTGGTGCAGATTGCGCCGGCCGTGCGTAGCGCCTGGGGCGAGGAGCTCGGCATTCCGCGCGATGAGGCCACCGTCGAGCGCCTGGCCTGTGCGCTGCGCCGCGTGGGCTTTGAGTACGTGTTCGACACCGATTTCTCGGCCGATCTCACCATTATGGAGGAGGGCTCCGAGCTGCTCGAGCGCCTGGGTAAGGCCGCCAAGGGCGAGGGCGACAGCCGCAGCTGGCCCATGTTCACGAGCTGCTGCCCGGGCTGGGTACGCTTTGTGAAGGCGCGTTACCCCGAGTTTGTCGACAGCCTGTCCACGTCCAAGTCGCCGCAGCAGATGTTCGGCGCCATCGCCAAGACCTACTACGCCAAGGTGCTGGGCGTGGAGCCCGAGCGCCTGTTTGTGGTGTCCGTGATGCCGTGCACGGCCAAGAAGGCCGAGTGCGCGCTGCCGAGCATGGTGGGCGAGGGCGGCACGCCCGATGTGGACGTTGCGCTGACGGTGCGCGAGATGGTGCGCATGGTCCGCGCGAGCCACGTGAGCGTGGATACGCTAGTTGAGGAGCCGCTCGATACGCCGCTGGGCTTTGGCACGGGTGCGGGTGTGATCTTTGGCGCCACGGGCGGCGTGATGGAGGCCGCCGTGCGCTCGGCCTATTACCTGGTGACGGGCAAGAACCCCGACGCCGACTTCTTTACCGATGTGCGCGGCCTGGACGGCTGGAAGGAGGCCGTCGCCGATATCGATGGCACTAAGGTGCGCGTCGCCGTGGCACACGGGCTGGGCAACGCTGCCCGTCTGCTCGACGCGATTCGCGACGGCCGCGTGAGCTATGACTTCGTTGAGGTTATGGCGTGCCCGGGCGGCTGCGTCGGTGGCGGCGGTCAGCCCATCCACGACGGCTGCGAGCTGGCAGCCGAGCGTGGCCAGGTGCTCTGGGGCCTGGATGCCGCTGCGGACATTCGTTTCTCGCACGAGAATCCCGATGTCCAGGCGTGCTACCGCGAGTTCTTGGGCGAGCCGCTCTCGCCGCTGGCTGAGGAGCTGCTGCATACCGACCATCACGCATGGACGATGCCTAACGAGGGGACGTGCTAGCGATGCGCGCGTTTGATTTTGAGATGTCGCGCCGGGGGTTTGCCTCGGCGCTTGCCGCGGGTGCGCTGTCGCTCGCACTCGCGGGCTGTGGCGGCGGGGCTGCCGGTGCCGGGTCCGCCGCGGGCTCGGCTGCCACGGACGGCGCCGGTGCTGCTGCAGAGCCGGTCGAGGTGCGCGTCGCCTCGCTCAAGGGGCCGACCTCGATTGGTCTGGTGCAGTTTATGGACCGGGCAGTCGATGGCGAGACGGACAATGAGTTCGACTTTGCGATCAATACTGCCGCCGATGAGATTGTGCCCAAGGTCATTCAGGGCGATATCGACATTGCCCTGGTGCCCGCCAACGTGGCGAGCGTGCTCTATAACAAGACTGAGGGCGCGGTGCAGGTCATCGACATCAACACGCTGGGCGTGCTGAACGTTGTGACGGGCGACGCGAGTGTGACCTCGTTTGGCGATTTGGCGGGCCATACCGTCTATATGACGGGCAAGGGCACCACGCCGGAGTACGTCATGAACTACCTGCTGGGGCGCGCGGGCCTGGCCGGCCAGGTGGCGCTTGAGTTTAAGAGCGAGCCCACCGAGGTGCTGTCGGCCCTGCTTGCCGATCCTTCTGCCGTGGGCGTGCTGCCCGAGCCGTTCAAGACCGCTGCCATCGCAAAGAGCGAAGGCAGGCTGTCGGCTCCGGTAAGTCTGACCGATGTGTGGGATGAGCTGGCAGGTGACACGGGTTCGCGCCTGCTGACGGGCGTGACCGTGGTGCGCCGTGCCTTTGCCGAGGAGCATCCCGAGGCCGTGGCGGAATTCCTGAGCTGCCATGCTGCGAGCGTTGAGGCCGTGAACGCGGCGCCGGCGGACTGGGCTCAGGCCGTGGTCGATGCGGGTATCGTGGATAACGCCGCGATTGCCGAAAAGGCGATTCCCGGGTGCATGCTCGTGTGCCAGACGGGGAGGGATATGAAGGCGGCGCTCGGTGGGTACCTGCAGGTGCTGGCCGATGCGGACGCGAGCGCCGTGGGCGGCAAGCTCCCGGCTGACGATTTCTACTGCATGGAGTAGCCCGTGCGTGCGTTTGCTCGACAAATGACAGAGCGTATGAAGGCGGTGGCGGCAGCAGGTGCCGTTGCCGCCTTTTGGCTTGCCGTGTGGGTGCTGATGGCGGGTTTCGTGGCGCAGCCGTTGATTTTGCCGGGGCCGGGCGCCGTCGTGGTGGCGTTGCTGCGACTGGTATGCGATGCCGGCACATGGGCGATTCTGGCAGGCTCGGGTGCGCGAATCTTGGGCGGGCTGGCGCTTGCCGCGGTGTGCGGCGGCGTACTGGCGGGAGTCTCGGTGCGATCGCTGACGTTTGCCCGCTTGGTGGCGCCGGCGCTTTCGTTTGTTAAGGCGACACCGGTTGCCTGCGTGGTGGTCCTGCTGCTCATTTGGTTGGGGTCGGCGCGCGTGAGCATTGCGGCGGTCTTTTTGATGGCACTTCCGGGCGTGTATTTTTCGTTGGTCGAGGGTTTGACGCAAGCGGATAAACCGCTGGAGCAGATGTTTCGTCTGCATGGCGTGCGGGGCTGGCGACTGTTTTGCGCCCATACCTGGCGCGAGGTCCTGCCGTTTGTGCTTTCGTGTGCGCGTGCCGTGATCGGCATGAGCTGGAAGGCCGGCGTGGCGGCGGAGCTCATCGGCATGGCGACGGGCACCGTGGGCGAACGCATCTATCAGGCGAAGCTGCTCATCGAGACGGCTGATCTGCTGGCGTGGACCGTGTTGGTCGTTGCCGCCTCGTGGGCGTGTGAGCGCGTGCTGGTGTGGCTGCTGCGGGTTTCGGGACCCGTGGCGTGGCGCGCGGCCGTGCGGGCACATGGGCATGGACTGCGCGGGCGTGCGGGCGGCTCTGCTGGTGGCGGGGCTGCGGCGGAGCTTGCGCTCGCCGTGGGCGACCGGGCACCCTGGGCTCCGGCGCTGGATGGTCTGGTGCTCAACGTGCCCGCGGGCGGGCGTATCTGCGTGATGGGAGCTTCAGGCGTGGGCAAGTCGACGCTGCTTTCGTTGACAGCGGGGGAGTGCGCGCCGTGCTCGATGGTGTTTCAGGATACGCGCCTGGTTGAGGACGCCTCTGCTTTGGATAACGTGCTGGTGTGCGCCGATGCACGCGTGAATGCCTCGAGTGCCGCTGCCTTGTTGCGCCTGCTGGTACCGGGGATCGATGTGCATGCCCGCGTGGCCGAGCTCTCGGGCGGGCAGCGCCGTCGCGTCGAGATTGCCCGAGCCCTGCCGTGTCCGGGCGGCGCAGTGATTCTGGACGAGCCCTTTACCGGTCTAGACATCGCTGCGCGCGACGCATGCGCCGAGGCCGTGCTCGACTTGCTCGACGGCCGTATGCTGTTGCTTGCCACGCACGATTTCGCTGACGCTCGGGCCCTCAATATCTCGGACATCATCACGCTCTAAATACTTACCCAGCAACAAAATGATCCGTTTTTCTCCGTCTCCATAGGGCCGGGTATGGTATTCTATCTGCGGGGTAATACTTAGGAATACCAAGTAATACCAACGCCGTAGAAACAAACTCCAGATGCGGGCCAATCGGGTTGCCTTCACAGCCCGTCGCCCAGCCGCGTGGCCCGCATCTATCCGCATCACCGTCGTTTCAAAAAGGAAGCGCCATGGCAGAACACATGACCCCGGTTGTCGCGAAGGTCTTGCCCGAGGAAAAGGCGGCCTTCGCGGCGGCAACCCAGCTCGTGGGCACCACGCCGTCCAACGCCATCCGCATGTTTATCGCCGCGTTCAATCGCTGCGGCACCTTCCCGTTCGACATTTCGCCCAACGGGGCCTTTGGCGCTGCGCCCGATTCTCGTCAACAATGACCGTCCCAAACTGCCGGCACTTGGGGACGTTCCTTTTAATATGAGCAGGACATTGTCAAGAGGCAAAA
>CAUGGC010000019.1 GCA_959599095.1 uncultured Collinsella sp.
GATTCAATCTCGAAAACAGCATTGCCCAGTTGACAAAACTATAGGAACACCCCCCACATGGCGCGAACCAAAACAAAAGCGCGGCCTTCCTTTCCGGCGCACTCCGCAGGACGAAAGAACCCCCGCCGCACGTAGTGCGCAGCGGGGGTTCTTTCATGTCCGAGGACGCACCGGAAAGGAAGGTCGCCCTCGGGCCGGACAGCTAAGACAGCTTACGCGACGGTGTAAACCCAGTTGTGCTTGTCCTCGACAGCACCGGACTGGATACCAGTCAGGGTCTCGCGAAGCTTCTTCATCACGGGACCGATCTCGGTGTAGCCAGCCGGGAAGGTCACGGTCTCGTCGGCGCCATAGACCTTGTTGTCAATCTCGCCCACCGGGGAGATGACGGCAGCGGTGCCGCACAGGCCGCACTCCACAAAGGTGCCGGCCTTGACCTCGGCCCACTCGACGGGGCGCTGATCGACGGTCATACCCAGGTCCTGAGCGACCTGAACGAGCGAACGACGGGTGATGGAGGGCAGGATGGAGTCGGTGTGCGACTGCGGAACGACGAGCGTGCCATCCTCTTTCACGAACAGGACGTTGGCGCCACCGGTCTCCTCGACATAGGTGCGGGACTCGGAGTCGAGATACAGGTTCTCGGCATAGCCCTCGCGATGGGCCTCCATCGTGGGCTTGAGGGACATGGCGTAGTTCAGGCCGGCCTTGATATTGCCGGTGCCGTGCGGTGCGGCGCGGTCATACTCGGAAACGCGCAGCTTAACGGGCTTGAGGCCACCCTTAAAGTACGGACCGACCGGGGTCACGAGAATACGGAACGTGTACTCAGGAGCGGGAGCCACGCCGATCACGTCACCGGAGCCGATCATAAACGGACGCACGTACAGGGTCGCACCGGAACCGAAGGGCGGAACCCAGGCGGCGTTGGCAGAAACGACCTGCTTGACGGCCTCAACGAACTTGTCCTTGGGGAACGGGGGCATCTCGAGGCGCTGCGCAGAGTTGTACATGCGCTCGGCGTTCATGTCGGGACGGAAGCAGACGATGCTGCCGTCCTCGGCGGTGTAGGCCTTCAGGCCCTCAAATACCTCCTGGCAGTAATGGAAGATGCCACCGCACTCGGAGACATGCAGGGTGTGGTCGGTGGTCAGGCCGCCCTCGTCCCACTCGCCGTCCTTCCAATGAGCCTCGTAGCTGTAATCAGTCTTCATGTAGCCAAAGCCGAGGCTACCCCAATCGATATCCTTCTTCTCGACAGTCATATGTCGCTCCTTACATACACAGTTGCATACTCGCGAACTCGCACGCAAGGACCGAGGCCGGCCGCGTCGCAACGTCGAACGCCCGGAGCGTAGAGCCGGACGGGACACGCGGGCAACACCAAAGCCCATGGCACGTCGATTCGCATGCACGAGATTGTACTCCCCGTACGCGTCTGATAAAACGCTTTTCTTTAACTAAGTAAAGTATTTTCATTTGCTTCGGAATTCACTGGGGTAAATAGGCATCCTCCAAGCCGCGGCGTCCACTCACCCCATGCGCCCCGCGACCGCCCTATCGATATACTCTAAAGTCGAGACGATGATTGGAGCCCCCTTGGCAACTCAAAACAAACGCGAACACTTGACGGAAGACCTGCTCAAGCGGCTGTTGGCCAGTTCGAGCATCGACGCCTATCTTGACGAAGGCGAAACCGTCGACCAAACGCTTCCCTCGTACTTGCGCTGCCTCATCGACGAGCGCCGCATCAAGCGCTCGGACGTCGCGCGCAACTCGGGCCTTAACCCGACCGTTGTGTACGACATCTTTGCCGGCAAAAGCCGCCCCGGCCGCGACCACGCCATCATGTTGGCACTCGGCATCGGCTGCACGCTTCGAGAGACGCAGCGTCTTCTGAGACTCGACAGCGTCGCCGAGCTTTGGTGCAAGGATCGCCGCGACGCCATCGTCATCTGGTGCATCGAACGCGGCATGAGTCGCGCTTGCACCGATGACGAGCTTTACCGCTTGGGCGAAAAAACGCTTCTGGGAACCAACCCACTCAAATAAACGCCCACGTCTGTGCGGGCCCCGTAACGCTATCCTCTCCATACGCGATTCAGTTGCCAACTGAACAAACAGAACAATCGTTGTCATATCATTCTTGGGGCATTTGCCCAGCTACCATGAAGGGAGGACGGCTTGAACGACAACCAGCTCATGCATGCCATGAGTCTTGACGACACCTATCGCGTCGAGCAGGTGCTCGCGCGCGGCGAAGACGGCATTACCGAACTCGTCACGATTGACGGAGCCGGTCCCTTCGTGCGAAAGAAGATTCGACAGGAGCTTGCCCGCCGCAATGTATGGTCGGCACTCACAGAATGCAGCTCGCCCCGTCTTCCCCACGTCGAGGCGACCTACGAACTACCCGAGCACTTTGTTGTCGTCTACGACTTTGTGCCGGGTCGGTCGCTTTCCAAAGTTATCGAAACCGATGGGCCGTTGACGCCGGAAGAAGCAACATCGCTTGGCATCGAGCTTTGCGAGGCAGCCGAAGAGCTCCACAGACACGGCATCGTCCATCGCGATATTTCCCCCAACAATATCGTGGTTGCCGCGAACGGCGCACACCTCATCGACCTCGGTATCGCCCGCATGCGTGTCGAAGGGGCAAGCAAGGACACGACCTCCCTCGGAACTTGGGGGTTCGCCTCGCCCGAACAATACGGCTTTGCCCAGACCGATGCACGAAGTGATGTCTACTCCATCGGACGCGTTCTTGGCTTTGCGCTTACGGGCGTCCGTCCTGATGACGAGGCTTACGAGCAGATTCTTAAGAAGAATCTTGGCAATGCACCCGCGACGCTGGTCCATGCCATCACGCGTGCCTGCTCGTTTGAGCCAAGCGCGCGATTCCAGTCTGCGGCAGAGATGGCGGGGGTGCTCTCCGGCTCGTCTCGACCGGGAAACGATAGAGCACCTTCTGGCACAGACGAGCAAACCGACCATGCCCAAATGGCGGCGGGTACGCATGCGCCCAAGCGCAACCCAGACAAAAGCAGGACGCAGACCTTTGGCGGCTTGTTGCTAAAACTGGCACTCGTCACCGCAATGCTTGCCGGGCTGATGGCGGTCGGCGCGATTGCCATCTCGACGTTCCACGCCGGCCGAGAAAGCAACAGCGGGCCCACGTCCTCATCGCAAGCCGGCCAGTCTGACGGCGTTTCGACATCCAAAAAAGCAAATTCGGCAAACGATGCCAGCCATTTGTCCGCCGAGCTCTCGATCGCGGAATCAGGTTGGTCGGTTGATGGACACGGGTACGTCCACTTTGGCATCGGCCTTAAAAACTCCGACGGCCCTGCCGCTATCGCATTTCCTACCATTAAGGTCTACGGATACGACGCGGACGACAACCTAATCTTTACGGATGAGAAAACCTACAGCGCCATCGAGCCCGGCCAGACCGTCTACTTTGGCGATCAGACGGGAAATGGCACCGCTCCCGCGCGCGTTGAGTTCGAAACCGTCACACCCAGCGGCGTTGCGCTTGCCACCGCCACCGAAGCACCGGTGTACGAAATTTTCGATAGCACCGAATCCGCTGGGGCAGACGGCATGCAGTCATTCTTGGCAAAGCTCAAACTCCAAAGTGCTCCGAATGGCTTTGATAAGACCCAAGTGTTCCTATCGGCTATCCTGCGCGATAAGCAGGGCAACATCGTTGCCGGCTATAACAATTTTTGCGACTGCCCCGCCGTCGGCTCGACGGTCCCTGTTTCGATCGACGTCAACAATCCGCCCACGCACGCAAGCTGCGATATTTACGCAACCCAGTGGTAAGGTCCGGAGCGCCGTTCGCCGACAGCATTTCCGGTTCAGTTGGCAACTGAGGAATCACAGCTCTCGTAGCCACACAATAAAATGACCAGCGCTGCCAAATGATCGCCAAAAGCGGAACAGGGTCTCAAGGCGCCCCAACGCCCTAAGCCCTTTCGATTCTTCCGAGTCGTTTCCCTTCTTAAGCGTGAGTTATATCCGACGAGCTGGCGAACGCGACCATACGATTTTCATGGAAGGCAGATATGGCTTTTTGCCCAAAATGCGGAAATGAGTTACGCCCCGGCCTGCATTTTTGTCCCAAATGCGGTTCAGAGATAGATATCGTCAGGTACACTCCAGAAACCCGCCGAACCGACCCCATCGAGCCCGTCCCCGACAACACTCTCTCTGGTGAGGCAAGCAATATCCCTCCGATTCCCCATAATTCTACGAACAATGCCGCCGCAGACGAGCTGTCTGACAGCCTAGCAACGGCCGCAGACGCGCTTGGCGGCCTAGCAGCAAAGGCCGGAGCCATCGCGGCCGGCGCCGTGGGCGAACTCGCTAGCCGCGCAAAAGACGCCCTTGATGACGCAACAGCAAGCGCCGCTGGCAAACAGGAAGCGAACTCTACGGCGAATGATTCTCCGTCCGAATATCGGGATGCCGCCGGGCTCGATGAAGCCTTTGAGGTGCAGCCATCAAAAACAACCCACAGCAAAGGCACCTCAAATGTTTTTGATTCCATCGCCCGCAAATCCTCGGCCTCGATATCACAAGCTCAGAAAAAACTCAGGGCAAACCATGCGCCTCAACACCCTTGGCGAATCCTTGGAGTAGCCGGTATCGGCATAGCAATAGTTGTCATCGTTACAGTTGTAGCGATCGTGCTCGGTGCAAATGGCTCAAAGAAAACCAGCGAGCCCGTTCAAGATGCCCCAAGCTATCCAGTCCATCTTTCCGTAGATTGCAGCGAGAATCTCCTCTTCTCTCGCTACGACCTTGCCATCTACGTTGATTCAGAAAAAGTCGGGACCCTCGACCACGGAGCCGAAGATTCATGGGACCTCACGCTCGACAAGGGGCAGCACACGCTTAGGGTCCAGAAAGCGGACGACTCAAGCGTCGACGGAAGGAAAACATTCAAGGTCGATCAGAACGAAAAAGTCAGCTGCACCGTATATCCAAAACATGACCAGATTGAAATCAGCCTAAAAGTAAAGGCCTCAACCGATAGCGACGACAGTACGGAGGCCCCATCACAGGCAAACGAAAAGAAGAAAGAGAAAAAGAAAACGAACAGTGAGCCGACTCAAAAGAAGGAGACCGAAGAAGCAGAAACGGAGGATACTGACTCTCCCAAGCAAAATGCCGAAGCCGCACAGCCCGCTTCCGAACAAGATACCGTTCTGACAACGGCCAATTGCCCCGATCTTGCGACGTTGCTCTCCTCCAGCGACATGGACGCGAGCTGGTTTGTGTCCAAGTACGCGGGCAAGACGATTGAGTTTGACGGCAATATCGCCTACCTCGCCCCGCACGCCAACTACACCACGCGCTGGGATGTTTTGATCAACGCCGGCGACTATGACCCCAACCATGCTCAAGGTCCCGAAATGCAGTACGAAAACGTCAATACCTTTGACATGGGATTTGACGACAGTCTCGATGAAATCCGCACCGGCACAAACGTACACATCAAGGCAATAGTTAAGGATTACAACGCATCGACGTGTCTGCTTCACCTGGATCCCGTCTCGATGTCGGCACGTTAAGGAGTTGATAATGGCCTACTGTCCAAACTGCGGGACAAAGCTCGTTGATGGCGATATCTTTTGCGGAAACTGCGGAAAGCGCATCGAAGCAGCCGCGGCACCTTGTGAACCCATTTTCTCGCAAGCGCCCACCGAGGAGAGAGAGTCTCCTACAAAAGAAACGAAACCAAAATCCGGTATTACGCGCTGCCCCGCTTGCGGTGAGATTGTCGACAAGAATGCGGTCATCTGCCCCTCATGTGGCTTCGGAATCCGCGATGTGGCAGACGGCTCGATTGCACTGCTTTCGCAAAAGCTCGACCTAATCGAGAGCAAGCGGCCTCAAAAACGCAAGAAGGACGAAAACGACACCATCTCGGCAACCGATGAACGGAAGATCAGCCTGATTCGGAGCTGGCCCATTCCCAACAGCAAGGATGACCTTATTGAGTTCGCCGCCATGGCAAGTGGCAACTGTATCGCTTCCCCAAAACTGGGAAACGACCGCATCGCCGCAGAAGATGCACTTGCCGATGCATGGCGCTCCAAATTTGATCAGGCATACGCGAAAGCGGAGCATCTCTTTGGGGACAGCGATGAGTTTGCGTTACTCATGGATCTAAAAACGGACATCCAAAAGAGGACGGTTGTCTCTAGGCTTCGTGCGTGGGGACCCTATGTTGCAACCATACTACTAGTGCTCTTCATGTGGGTCCCCCTATTTCTACTGCAATCATGTTCAGGGGAATAAATCATGGCTAATCAAAATCGCGCCGGCATGATGGATGAAATCCGCTGCGATGAGAAGGACTATCTCATCTGGAAATGGCGACCCGCAAACAACGTGCGCCGTGAAAACGCAATCCGCTGGGGTTCATCGCTCCGTGTGCGCGAGGGTTCTGTTGCCGTTTTCATCTGCCGTCGCAAGGGACGAGACGCGATCCAAGAGTTCATCGAGGGACCTTTTGATGAGGCGCTCAACACCTCCAACCTGCCCATCATCGCGAGCTTTGTCGCGGCGGCATATGGCGGCGGCACACCGTTTCAGGCAGAGGTTTACTTCATCAATCTTGCCAAGGTTGTTCAATCACGTTTTGCCGCGCGCTACTTCGATGTGTTTGACCAGCGGTTCCCCGATTTTGGAGTACCCGTTGCCGTGCGAGGGACCCTTACTTTCCAAATCGCCGATTACCGTGAATTCATCGAGCTCCACCGTCTTGATGAATTCACGCTCGAAGACTTTCAAAGTCAAGTTCGCGATGCGGTCTCGCGCAGAGTTAAATCTCTTGTCGCCAATATGCCTTCAAAACTCGGGATCCCTCTTTTACAGCTCGCTGGCCGCACCGACGACCTCTCGGAACTTGCCAACAACGACCTTTCTCCACAGCTGCGCAAGGTCTTTGGCATAGAGCTCACGTCTTTAGACATCGCCGCCATCGACGTGGACGAGGAGAGCGACGGCTACACTCGGCTCATGGCGGTAACACGCAATGTGACCGAGGCCACCGTCCGAGCCCAAACTGAAGCCAACATCAAGAACATCCATGATATGCAGCGCGTTCAAATGGAAAACCTGCAGGAACGTCTGCGTATTGAGCGCGAGGAAGGACAATATCGCGTCCACAAGCAGACTCAGACTGCTAACTTCCCCGCTTATCAGGTGGAAGCGCAAACCACCGTTGGCGTCGCTGGCGCAGAGGCGCTCGGGCATATGGGCGAAAATGGAGCTGCGGGCATCAGCCTCGGCGGCGGTGGCAACGGCAGCATGGACATGGCTGGGATCGCCGCGGGCATGGCCATAGGCGGTTCCGTCGGTCGGAACATCGCCGGCGCGATGGACAACATGATGGGCAACACTCCGGCGGGAATCTCTGGCTTCCCCGTTCCACCGCCCATTCCGCGGCAAGATCGTTTCCACGTTGCTGTCAACGGCGCGGCAACCGGACCGTTCGACCTCATCACGCTGAGTTCCATGGTTGCCTCAAAATCGCTTGCTCCCGAATCTCTCGTTTGGCAAGAAGGCATGGCAAACTGGATGCCCGCAAAAACCGTTCCCGCAATTGCGGCGCTTTTCAATAACGGCTCCACCCCACCGCCGATTCCAGCTGATTAGTTTGTTATCACGCTGTGTGCTGCCAAACGTATCGCGTGTCCACTTCCCCTCCAACGCAAACGGGGATCCGTCGACTCCAAGCGACGGATCCCCGTTTTGTTTTTGACTATGTAGTGCAACTGCCAACATGCGGCTTTTCGCGCGCAGATACTACGCGTTCTTTTTACCCAGCTTAGCCTTAACCAGGCCGACCACGGTCGGGATGATCGACACGGCGACAATGCCGATAATCAGCAGCTCAAAGTGCTCCTGTACAAAGGGAATGCCGCCAAAGAAGTAGCCCAGCAGCGTAAAGACCGTCGACCAGGTAATGCCGCCCAGCACGTTAAAGATGACAAAGTTGCGCCAGTGCATGCCGCCCATGCCGGCGATAAAGGGCACGAAGGTGCGGATAAACGGGAAGAAGCGGCCCAGGAAGATGGCTAGGTGACCCCACTTGTCCAAGAAATCCTCGGACTTTTTGATGCGCTCGGGCGTCATGGCCTTCACCTTGCCCGAAGCAATGATCTTTTTGCCAAAGAAGTGACCGATCATAAAGTTGCACTGATCGCCCAAGATGGCAGCGGCCCATGCGGTGGCCAGAAGCGCCACGATGTTAAAGCCGCCGTTGTGGGCAAAGAAGCCCGAGGCGAACAGCAGCGAATCGCCGGGAAGGAACGGGAAGAACACCACGCCCGTCTCGATAAAGATGATCAGGAACACACAGCCGTAGGCCATAAGCGGGCCGGCGGCGATCCAGCTGGCGATCGCAGTGCGCGGATCCTTAAGCAGCTCAGCGATAAAATTAATGAAACCCATGAAGTAAAACCTCTCAGTTGTGGGCGCGGATACGTCCAAGTTGACCAGTATACGGTTGCGGCGCCCCCTCGTGCGCAACCCCACAAAAGCATGACTCCATTACCAGCAAGTTTGCATAACTGACACCTGTCGTGCAAAGCCGCCAAGATTGTTCTTCCTAATCCCTAGCGAATCGCTATACTTTATTGAATCGCATTGCCATGGCGCTAAGGGAGGGCGGCCGGTGAGCTTTATCAATACCATTCGCGAGGACATCAAGACCGTCCAGGCGCAGGACCCCGCCGCGCAAAGCGGTCTGGTCATCTTCCTTTCCTATCCTGGCCTGCACGCCAAGTGGAACCACGTGCCCGAGCACTGGCTCTGGGAGCACGGTCATCGCTCGCTCGCCCGCGTGCTCTCGCAAATCACCCGCCACATCACCGGCGTCGAGATTCATCCCGCCGCACAAATCGGCAAGCACTTCTTTATCGACCACGCCATGGGCGTCGTCATCGGCGAGACCACCATCGTGGGCGACAACTGCGTGCTCTACCAGGGCGTCACGCTCGGCGGCACCGGCAACGAAACCGGCAAGCGCCACCCCACCCTGGGCAACAACGTCACCGTGGGCACGGGCGCCAAGGTACTCGGCAACATTCGCATCGGCAACAACGTCAAGATCGGCGGCAACTCGGTTGTCGTCAAGGACGTGCCCGACAACTGCACTGTCGTGGGCGTGCCGGGACGCATCATCAAGCGCAACGGCTGCCGCGTGTTCGAGGAGAGCTTTGACGCCAAGCAGCACCGCGAGTATATGCCCGACGATGCCGCCGAGCAGTCCGCGCTCAACCGCCAGGGCATCACCGAGAACGCCCGCCGCGTCAAGGAACTCGAGCGAGAGGTGGCCGAGCTCAAAGCCCTCGTCGCCAAGCTCGTGGACGAACGCTAGTGGCGGACGACCACCGACAACATTGACGCCAACGCAAAGGCGCGCCAAAGGATTCACCCCCGGCGCGCCTTATTTGCGATGTGGCAAAGGGACTGTCCCTTTGTCACATTATGCGAACTGACTCAGATAGAGGTCGGCGTAAGCGCCCTCGGCTGCGAGCAGCTCCTTATGCGTGCCCTGCTCGATAATGTTGCCGTGGTCCATGACCAGAATCAGGTCGGCATCCACGATCGTCGACAGGCGATGCGCGATCACAAAGCTCGTGCGCCCATGCATGAGCGCGTCCATGGCACGGCCGATGGCAAGCTCGGTGCGCGTGTCCACGCTCGACGTCGCCTCGTCCAGGATGAGAATCGCCGGGTTGTTGAGCAGCACGCGCGCAATGGTCAGCAGCTGACGCTGGCCCTGGCTGATGCTTTCGGCATCGTTGGCCACGCGCGTGTCGTAGCCCTGCGGCATGGTGCGTACAAAGAAATCGACCTGCGCGGCGCGTGCGGCGGCCACGACCTCCTCGCGCGTCGCCTCGGGGCAGCCGTAGGCGATGTTTTCGGCAATCGTGCCATCGAACAGCCAGGCGTCCTGCAGCACCATGCCAAACTGCTGGCGCAGCTCGCCGCGGTCCATGCGGCTCGTGTCCACGCCGTCGAGCGTAATACGCCCGCCGTCAATCTCGTAGAAGCGCATGAGCAGGTTAATAAGCGTGGTCTTGCCCGCGCCCGTGGTTCCCACCACGGCAATCTTCTGGCCCGGCTCGGCGGTAAACGACACATCGCGCATGAGCGGCTTGTCGGGCGCATAACCAAAGCGCACATGCTCAAAGGCGACGCGGCCCTCCACGCGACCCGGCAGCTTGGCGGCCTCGCCCGACTGCGGATCCGCCTCCATCTCTGGTTCATCGAGCAGGTCGAACACGCGCTCCGCACTCGCCAGCGCGCTCTGCAGCGAGTTGAAGGTAAACGACAGCTGCGTCATAGGCTCGGATGCCTCGTAGATAAACTGGAAGAACGCCTGGAACACACCGACGGTCATGTGGCCGGCAACCAGCATGCTGCAGCCCACAATCGCAATCACGATCTGTGCCAGGCGGCCGATAAAGCGCACCGCGGGGCCGACGGCGTTAATCATAAAGTCGGCCTTGGCACTCACGCGCGCTAGCTCGCTCGAGGCCTGGTGCACCTCGGCAGAACTCTGACGCTCGCGGTTAAACGCGCGAATCACCAGACGGCCCGAGTAGCCCTCCTCGACCGCACTCGTAATCTTGGACACCCACTCCTGACGCTCACCGGTTACGTCATGCGTGCGGCGCGAGACCACCTTGGTCACCAGCAGCGACAACGCCGTAAAGAACAAAAAGACCAGCGTGAGTGGCACACTGAACACAAACATCACGCTCACAGCGCCCACTACCGTACCAATCGACACCAGCAGCTGCAGCAATCCGCGCTGCATGCTCTCGGACATCTTGTCCAGGTCGTTGGTCGCGCGGCTAACGACCTCGCCGGGACGATGCGCGTCAAAATAGGCGAGCGGCAGACGATTGAGCTTTTGAGCGATGCGGTTACGCAGACGCAAGTTGAGGCGTTCGGCCACGCTCGACATCAAAAAGCTCTGGAGCGCGTAGAACGAGGCAGCGGCCGTCCAGATCATAAAGTAGATGAAGATGGTCCTGCCGCAATTCTCCCAGGTAATGCTGAAGGTAGTGTTGTTGGCAAACGCCAGCTTCATATGCCCCCACAGCTCATCGATCACGCGGGCGCTGTAAGCCGGCGCCGCGGTATTAAAGATGACATAGAACACGATGCTCGCGAACACGATATAGAAGCGCCAATGGTCGCCGGCGGCCTCGCTCCACAGGCGGCGCACCGTCGCCCAGGTGTCGCGGGGTGTCTCGTCCTCGCCCTCGTCGTCAACGTCACGCATGCGCTCCGCCTCGGCGCGGGCGCGCTCGTCCTCGGCGCGCTCGTTTTCCTCGTAGAGCGCCTGGCGGCGAGCCTCGCGCTCCGCCGCTGCCTTGGTGGCTTCGTCCAGGTCGGGCGCGACGCCCGTCTCCTCAACTGTCTCTGCATCCGCGGCGCCATCGGCGATGCCCTGCTTCTTGAGCTCCTCGGTCATGCTACTCACCTCCCTTCATCTGCGATTCCGCGATAGCACGGTACACCTCGCAGGTTTCCATAAGCTCGTCGTGCGTGCCTAGGCCCACGACCTCGCCATCCTTGAGCACCACGATCTGGTCGGCATGCAGAATGGTCGAGATACGCTGCGCGATGATGAGCACCGCGGCATCGCGTGTCTCGTCCTGCAGCGCATGGCGCAGGGCGGCATCGGTCTTAAAGTCCAGGGCCGAAAAACTGTCGTCGAAGATATATAGATCGGCGCGCTTCATGAGTGCGCGGGCGATCGCCAGGCGCTGGCGCTGACCGCCCGAGAAGTTCGTACCGCCCTGGGATACCGGCGTATCGAGTCCCTGCGGCTGGTCGAGCACAAAGGTGCTCTGGGCAACCTGGAGCGCATGGAGCATGTCAGCCTCGGTCGCGCCTTCGTTGCCAAAGCGCAGGTTGCTTGCAACGGTGCCCGAGAACAGCCACGCCTTCTGCGGCACGTAAGCGATATGCCCGCGAATCTCACCTTGCGAAAGGTCGCGCAGGTCAACGCCGTTCAGGCGAATGGCGCCCTTCGTGGCATCGTGGAAACGCAACAAGAGCTTGGCCACCGTCGACTTGCCCGAACCCGTCGAGCCTACAATCGCCGTGGTCTGGCCACGGCGACAGGCAAAGCTCAGGTCGCACAGAGTGTCCTCGTCGGCATCGTCAAAACGGAACGACATATGGTCGAACACGGCAACCGCGTCGGCCCCATCTGCGGACTCAGGCGCCCCGTCGCCCAGCGTAGCCTTGCCGTCCACAATGCTCGGCTCGATTTCGAGCACCTGCTGCGCACGGTTGAGGCACGCCGCGGCGCGCGGAAGCGTCAGAATCACCATCTGCGCCATCATCACAAAGAAAAGAATCAGGATCGCGTATTCCAACACGGCCGAAATGCTGCCGATTTGCATGGCATGGACGCCCACGCGGTTGCCGCCCACCCACAGCACCGCCACCTCGGCGATGTTCATCAAAAAGAAGCTTGAGCTGTCGAGACCCACAAACAGGTGGTTGACTTTGATGGCGTTGGCGGCGTAGTCGCTAAACACCTCGTCCAGGCGCCGCTCCTCGTGACGCTCCTTGTTAAACGCACGGATGACGCGCACGCCCACGATGTTTTCGCGCAGCACCACGTTCATGCGGTCGATAAAGCTCTGCAAGCGCATAAAGATCGGAGCCGCGTTGGCAACCGTAAAGACCGCCGCCACCAGCACAATCGCAACGACTACGCCCAGAAGCGTGCCCATGGCAGGATCGATAAACCAGGCGAAGATGATGCCCGCCACAGCCAAAAACGGCACGGGCAGCACCAGCTGAATCGTCTGCAGAATCGCCTGCTGAATCACGTTGATGTCGTTGAGCGAGCGCGTGATCATCGATCCGGTGCCAAAGCGCTCAAAATCGCTGGCCGCGAGCTCGAGCGATTTGTCGTACACGGCATTGCGGATATCGCAAGCCACGTTGGCGGCCAGGCGCGCCGAAAGATAGCAGCCCAGCACCGTGCCGCCGCTAGCCATGCTGGTCGCAATAAACATGTATAGGCCGTTGCGTAAAATGTAGTCGACATCGCCCGTGGTAATACCGGTGTTGACCATGTTCGCCAGCATCGTGGGAACCAGCAGCGTACCGACGTTATCCACCAGCAGCACCAGCAGCGTCACTGCGACAAGCCCTCGATAGGGCTTCAAAAACCTCATTAGCAGTCGCACGACTCCCCCTCATCTTGATTCTCGGCTTGGCTCTCAGCAGCGATATGCTGCTTAAATGTCTCGCACTCCTCGCCGAGCACCTGAGAGAATTTGCCGATCAAGCGCATAATCTCACGCTGCTCACACGGCTCAAGCGCGCCAAAGGCTCGCTGCTCGGCCTTGAGTGCCGGCAGCGCATAACGCTCGGCGAATCGCCTGCCCTCTTCGGTCAGGCTCACAACCTTGTTCTTACGGCTGCCTTCGGCAAACTCCAACGTTGCGAAGCCCCGCGCCGTCAAGGTTTTAATTGCAGAGTTGATGGTCTGCTTGCTGTAGAACCATTCGCTTGTCAGACGGCTTACGGCAATACTGCCGCCCGCCGTGCTGGTATCGACGAGCATCCAGTAAGCGCAGTCCGAAAGGCCGCAGGCGCGCGAGAACTCCGAATAGATATGGTCGAGTCCATTGAGCAACCGGTCGAAGTCGACCAGCGTAACCGCACTATTCATCTATCCCACCATTCAATTGTCCGATTTTTGACCAATTTTGTGTCTCTAGATTAGTCCGAGTTTTGACTATCGTCAACAGGCTCTCCGCAAATGCGTGAACTTTTATGGCCTATCGGCAGAAAAAGACCGCCGGCGCGGGGGCGGCGCCAGCGGTCACGTGAAAATCGAGTTTTATTGCCCGTTAGGCGGCGACGGCCTCATAGACCGTAGCGCCCGAGAAGCTGTCATGCAGGCTCTTGCCGGCAATCCACGGCAGCTCGACGACCTCGCAGACCGTGTTGACCAGCTCGGAGCAGTCAGTAAAGTGGCCCTTGTCGTTGAGGGCCTCGCAATCCTGAACACGCCAATAGCCATCGGTGTGCGTGATGTAGTACTCGTGATCGTTGATCGACACGAAAGCGCGCGTCTTGGAACGCAGCAGCTTCAGAAATCCTTCGAAATCGGTCTCGACGACATCTCCAGCCTGGAACATGATGTTACCTCCTGGCCCGGCGCCACCACGGCGCATTGATAAACGTTGGTACTCCTTTAGTAAAACCTTTATCAGAGGTTATGCGTTCGTCATTTAGGCAAGTGGTAAAAAACCGCAGGGTAGACGGGATAAAACGTTTAACCATCCCATTGGTTTGTCACATTCTGAAGGTACTTTTATGCAAACCTATTTTCCCAATTGGAATCTATCCTTTTGGCCGGGCAATTGACCGTCTATCGTTTGAGCCCGACGGGTATGAACGGGGCATCTGCAACGCCACCGCAAGGAGACACCATGGAGACTATCGAAGCACTCATTCACCGCCGCAGCTGCCGCAACTACAGCGATCGTCCCGTCGAGGCCGAAAAGCTTGCACGTATTATCGAAGCCGGCCAATATGCACCGAGCGGCATGGGCCGCCAGCCGGTGACGTTTGTCGCCGTCACCGACCCCGCGACCGTCGAGCGTCTCTCACAGCTCAACGCCCAGGTCATGGGCAGCAACAGCGACCCCTTCTATGGCGCCAAGACCGTTGTGGTGGTGCTGGTTGACCGCAGCGTGCCCACACACCTGGAAGACGGCTCGCTCGCCATGGGCAACCTGCTCAATGCTGCCTATGCGCTGGGTGTCGGTTCGTGCTGGATTCACCGCGCGCATGAGGTCTTTGACTCGCCCGAGGGTCTGGAGCTGCTGGCCAGCTGGGGCCTGCCCGCCGACGGCAGCCTGCGCGGTGTCGGTAACTGCATTCTGGGCTATGCCGAGGATACGCTTCCCGAGCCCAAACCCCGCCGCGACAACATCATCTACGTAAGGTAATTAGTTCCGCCGTTCTACCGAACGGCGGACCCGCTGAAAGGCCCCGTCCAAAATTTGCTACCCCACTCGCAACTTATATTGACGTCGCCGTTGTCGTCGTTTCGTTCGTGTGAGTCGTTTCGGCACCGTCGCCTTGTTCGTCCTCGTCCTTTTGCGCATCGGCGATGGTGGAGGCCGCCGCGACGATGCCGCGCTGGGGCGCGACGCCTGTCTGGGTCTGCGCGCCCTCGACAACTTCTGTGCCTGCATGCGCGAGCTCGGGCGATTTAAACACTGCGTCCAAGTTGGCGCCACCGCCGGCGTAGCCAAGCGCAGCGAGTGCGATGACGATCACTGCAACGACGACCGCGATCGGAACATAACGGTGCCAACCAGCCGGATTGAGTCCGCTGCGGCGAGCCGCCCCGCGGCTAATATAACCGAGCGTTCCGTCGTGCTTGAGCTTTGAGCCCACCACGCGTTTGCGGCCCCACAGTGAGGACTCTGCCTGCATTGCCAAGCGGGCGCTTGCCGAAGGATAGCCGTATTTAGTGCGCTTGAACGAGCCATCAAACCCCGAGGCGTGTTTACCCCACGTCACCGATGTCGTGCGTCGGTTGACCGGCGCGGCACTCCGCCTTCTGCGGCTCGGTTTTGAAGTCTCAGCCATATGCCCTCGCACGCCGTAACCAAATCGAAACAATAACGCTTTGGACTGTAGCACACGCGTCGCGCGCGGTCACGGGCGCCTCGCTCAACGGTTATCGTCCTTCAGCAAGCGCCACAGCGTTGTACGGCTTATGCCCAGCACCTCCGCCGCACGGGTTCGGTTGCCGTGGAGATGGTCTACAACCAGATGCGCGATATCTCGCTCGGTATCGGCCAGCGGTCGCAGGATATACAGGTCGCTTTCGAGTGTCGGGGCGCCAAAGGTTGCGGTCTTAATCACGTCCTCTTGGGCGAGCACTTCCTCCGCCACAGCGCGGTCCACCGTGCCCGCCCCCACCAATATATACAGTCGTTCCGAGACCTCGCGGAGCTGCAGATAGTTGCGCGGCCAGCGGTAAGCATCGAGCGTCTTCGTCGCCGTGGCAGACAGCGTGGGCGCTGCCGTCCCAAATGCATCAGCGAGATATTCCAAATAGCGCGCAGCCTTCGTCGACGCGGCTCCCTGCTCGGCGATTGCCGGCGCCACGCTCACCGCACAGGCGAAGCGCTCGGTCACAAAGGCGGCTTGATCACTTTCGCTGCCGCCCGGCATGTCATTCGCCGTCAGCACCACATGGCAGCGCGTCGCCAACGCGGTGTCAGCCATCGTGGAAACGAGCTCGCGAAGGCGCTGGGGACCAACCGCATTCCAGCCCTCAATGCAAAGTGTCAGCCCCGTTTGGAACAGCGGCGATTCGGAGCTTTTGAGCACATGGCGCCAACCGCGATCGGTGAGTTCATCGAGCGCGACGGAAACAAAGGGCTGATCGGCAAAAGGACCGTCCAGATAGAGGCGCTTGGCGATCTCGACCTGACCCGCTCCCAGCTCACCCTCGAGCATAAGGGGCACACCGCGCGCGTAGCTCTCGGCAACCGGTGCAGCCACCGCAGCGGCACCCTCAACGATGCCGTACGCACTCGATTCGTAGCGGGCCTCAACTTCGTCGGCGTTGAGCCACTCGATGCCCGCATGCGCCGCGGCGCCGCGCACCTCGCGGACCACGACGACCCAAAGGCCCCCGCCCTCTTTGTCGGTGGGGCGAACGGTCAGGCTCAGGCGCGTACCCGCACGCCCCATAACCAGACGCGCGCCGTCTCCTATACGGTCGAGGCGCTCAGCGACAAAAGCCGCCACATCCCGCTCGAGCGCCGCGTCATTCATGGTCGAGATCGC
The DNA here is from genome assembly GCA_959599095.1 of uncultured Collinsella sp. Taxonomy (GTDB): domain Bacteria; phylum Actinomycetota; class Coriobacteriia; order Coriobacteriales; family Coriobacteriaceae; genus Collinsella. The sequence continues at coordinate 16,888 of CAUGGC010000019.1, forward strand.
GACGTCCCCACGCGCATCGATTGCCAATGCCGAGGCCCCGGCAGCAGCCAGGGCCTCGGTCAAGATGTTCAGCCTGGCATCGCTATCCATGATTTGCCCCTGTCCGCAGCGACGTGCAACCGCCGACGGTCGCACGACCGAGTGTTTCAAAATTGAACGATATTGCTCACCAAACACTATAGGGCAGAAAGCGCCGTCCTGCGAGTATAGGTGTTGCCCCGCATCGCCATCCTGGCGGGGCGATAAGAGCTCTTCGGGACTTATAAACCTGCGGACAAGCCATACCCGCAAGAGCTCCTATCGCTCCACCGCAGGCATGCGCTCACCAGCACGCAGCACGCAAATAAGCTACTTCTCTACCAGATTCCCAGCACGTGCTGCATTCCCAAACTCATGCACGCAATGCCAATCCAGCAGCAAAAGCCCAGCGCGATGGGCTTGCCGCCCTTTTTGACCAGCTCGACGATATCGGTATTAAAACCAATAGCCGCCATGGCCATCACAATAAAGAACTTCGACAGCTCCTTGATGGGCGCCGTAATGGATGCAGGAAGCTGAAGCACCGTAGTGATCACACTCGCCAGCACAAAAAACAGCACAAACATGGGAAACGCGCGTTTAAGAGAGAACGTGCTTTTGGCGTCGCCGCCAGCCTTGCGCGCCAGATACATCTGCCAGCATGCGAGGACCAACGTGATGGGAATAATGGCCAGCGTCCTGGTGAGCTTGACAACCGTGGCGCTCTCGAGCACATTGGCGCCGGGATGCATGCTGTCCCAAGCGCTCGCCGCAGCCGTTACGGACGAGGTGTCGTTGATGGCAGTGCCGGCAAACAGGCCAAAACCCTCGTTGGTCAGCCCGAGCATGCCGCCGAGCGTTGGAAACACGAGCGCCGCGATAACGTTAAACAGGAAGATGACCGAAATGGCCTGGGCAATCTCGCGATCGTCGGCATCGATGACGGGCGCGGTCGCAGCGATGGCCGAACCGCCGCAAATCGACGAACCCACACCTACAAGCGTCGCGATCTTGCCCGGCACGTTCATAACGTGGCAGAGCACAAAGGCGATGACAAGCGAGGTCGAGATCGTCGCCACGATAATCGGCAGCGACTGGGCGCCCTTGGACAGGATTTGGGAGAGGTTCATGCCAAAGCCAAGCAGGATAACCGCGTACTGCAAGACTTTTTTGGACGTATAGGTGACGCCGGCGGCGAGCTGTTCGCGACGATTCTTGGGAAAGACGAGCGCCAGGACCATGCCAAAGAGGATGGCAAACACCGGACCGCCGACCACCTCAATTTGTTTGCCGAGCAACGTCGCGGGAATGGCGATAATCAGGCAGAACAAAACGCCTTTCCAGCGCTCGCGTACGATATTTGCCAGTTGCATATGGGATTCCTTCTTTCTATTTCACGTTTGCGACGGCTTATGATACGGCAACATTGAGCGCAGCCTTGCGCAAACACAGACTAAGATGCCGCATTAGTTCTCAGGCAACAGCCGAATTACCCACCGCGGAGAGCTGATTCGCGGCATAATTAACAACTGACATATGAGTTTGATAGAACAGTTGCGAGGCGCTATGGAAGAATCGATGCACGTCGGCGAGCAGGAAACGAGTCTACAGGACCAGTCCTACCACACCATTCGACGCAAAATCGTCTACCTGGACTACAAGCCGGGCGAAAAGCTGGGCGTCAAGCAACTTTGCGACGACCTGGATATGGGTCGCACGCCCGTGCGCGAGGCTTTGGTTCGCTTGGCGCAGGAAGGCCTGGTGCGCACCGTGCCCCAGAGCGGCACCTACGTCTCACCCATCAACCTCACCCTTGCCGAGAGTGCCTGCTACATCCGCGAACATCTGGAAAAGCAGGTGATCGTGGAGTGCTGTGCGCGCGCCACGTCGGCCGGCATCGAGCAGCTCGACCGCGCCATCGCGCTGCAGGAAAAGGCCATGGCCGAAGAGGATCGCATCGGCTTCTTTTTGAGCGACAACCTCATGCATCACATGATTTTTAGCATCGCATGTCGCAGCACCGTGTGGTCGTGGCTCGAAGAGACCAATGCCGACTTGGAGCGCTTCCGCTGGCTGCGCGCTGCCACGCAGGTTCTCGACAATCAGGACATCGTGAACGAACACAAGCAGATTCGCCGCGCTATCGCCGGTCGCGACCCCATCGAAGCGAGCTTTTTGGTTAGCAAGCACCTGCATATGATGTTCCGCAACCAGACCGAGGTTCTGGACCAGTTCCCCGAGTACTTCGAGACCAGCAAGCTCCGCTAACCTGCCAAAAAGGGACAGGTTCATTTTGGCAGGTTTTATCTGGGCAAATGCAGAAAAGGCCCGGCTCCGCCTTGATGCGGAGCCGGGCCTTAGTCGTTAGGACGGCGGAATATTAGTTATTCCACGGTCACGCTCTTGGCGAGGTTTCGGGGCTGGTCGACGTCGCAGCCGCGCAGGATGGCGACCTCGCGGGCGAGCAGCTGCAGTGGAACGCTCGCCGTAATGGGGCTGAACACGTCGCGGACTGCCGGCACGCGGATGATGCAGTCGGCGATCTTGTTGATCTCCTCGTCGCCCTCGGTGGCAACGACGATGACCTTGGCGCCGCGCGCCTTGCACTCCATAAGGTTCGACACGGTCTTGTCGTAGGTGGCACTCTTGGTGGCCACGGCGATGACAGGGAAGCCCGGGTCGATCAGGGCAATGGGGCCATGCTTCATCTCACCGGCGGCATATGCCTCGGCGTGCAGGTAGCTGACCTCCTTGAGCTTGAGCGCGCCCTCGTAGGAAATAGCGGCACCCATGCCACGGCCCACGAACAGCGCCGACTGCGCGTCCTTGCACAGCAGGGCAGCCTCATGAACGGCCTCGGTTTGGGTATCCAAAATCCACTGGATCTGCTCGGCCGTATCGGAAAGCTCGCGGAACAGCATGCGCGCCTGCTTGGTGGTCAAGCGGTACTTGACCTGCGCCAGCAGCAGGGCCAAAAGTGTAAGGCTCACGACCTGGCCGATGAAGCTCTTGGTCGAGGCGACCGCGATCTCCTTGTTGGCCTTGGTGTAGATGACGCCGTCGCTCTCACGCGCCACGGGGCTGCCCACCACGTTGGTGATGCCGAAGACCTTGGCACCCTTGATGCGCGCGTCGCGAATGGCGGCAAGGGTATCGGCCGTCTCGCCCGACTGGGACACGGCAACGACAAGCGTCGTCGGCGTGATGATGGGATTGCGATAACGGAACTCGCTGGCCGCCTCCACCTCGGTGGGGATGCGAGCCCAGCCCTCAATGAGATTCTTGGCAATGAGGCCAGCGTGATAGCTGGTGCCGCAAGCGATCACGTAGACGCGGTCGATGTCGTTGAGCTCCTCGAGCGAAAGGCCCAGCTCGTCGATGTCGAGCTCGCCGGCCGGCGTCATACGACCGACCAGCGTGTCGCGCACGACGCGCGGCTGCTCGTGAATCTCCTTGAGCATAAAGTCGGGATAACCGCCCTTTTCTGCCATGTCCAGGTCCCAGTCGATGTGGGTGACCTTGGGCTCGATAACGTTGCCGGCCTCGTCGGTGTACTCGACGCCTGCGGGCGTGAGCTTGGCAAACTGACCGTCCTCGAGCACCACGACATCGCGGGTGGCGTCGATGAGCGCGATGACATCGGAAGCAACATAGGAGCCGGTTTCGCCCACACCGACTACGATCGGGGAATCCTTGCGGGCCACGGCGATCACGCCGGGCTCGTCAGCGCACACGGCGGCCAGACCATAGGCACCGACCACGTGGGTGCAAGCCTCGCGCACGGAGGCCATCAGGTCGTGCGTCTCGGCATAGGCCTCTTCGATCAGATGCGCGAAGACCTCGGTATCGGTCTCGCTCTTAAAGTGGTGGCCGCGACCCTCCAACTCTTCGCGCAGCTCGGCGAAGTTCTCGATGATGCCGTTGTGGACGATGGCGATACGACCGTCGCAGCTGGTGTGGGGGTGAGCGTTAACGACGGAGGGCTTGCCGTGGGTGGCCCAACGGGTGTGGCCGATACCGCAGGTAGCGTCGCTGTCGATATTGGAAAGCTCGCTCTCCAAGCCCGCGACCTTACCCACGCGGCGGATGACATCGAGGTGCGCCGCGGCGCCCTCGCCCACCTCGAGCGCGACGCCCGAGGAGTCATAGCCGCGATACTCCATACGCTTGAGGCCCGTGACCAGGATGTTCTTTGCAATATCAGAGCCGGTGTAGCCGACAATTCCGCACATAGGATAAATCCCTTCGTCCGCTTGACTGCAAAACGTCCACGCACAGGGGGCGCTGAGACGCATAACGTTCGAGTATTGTACTCACGCAAACGCAAGCTGATATACCAGAGGTGGTATCTCAACTTAGATACCACTCGATGCACACACGTCCAGCCGGTCCAAACCACCACAAAGGTACCTGCCCCCTTCGTGGTGGTCGCGCTGGCAACGGCGTTTCCCCAGATAAACCTGCCAAAATAAACCTGTCCCTTTTTGGTAGGTTTGGGATGCTACAATCTGGCTTGTACTTGAAACGCATCAAAGGGGCCGCTATGGCAAAGGTAAAAATCAGCGACGTCGCGCGCGAGGCCGGGGTTTCGTTGGGCACGGTTTCCAACGCGCTCAACCACCCCGAAAAGCTGCGCCCCGAGACCCTCAAGCTCATCAACGAGACCATCAATCGCCTTGGCTACCTGCCCAACCAAAGCGCCCGTCAGCTCGCGGGCGGCGCCACCAAGTCCTTTGGCCTGGTGCTCCCCCGTCTCGATCACGGCTTTTCGCTCCAAATCGCCAGCGGCGCCCACAACGAGGCCCGCAAGCACGGCTACGACTTGCTCATCGCCAACGCCGATAACGACGATATTCTCGAGGATCATTACCTGCGCTACTTTATGGGCACCCAGATGTCCGGCGTCATGGTTCAGCCCATGGCATCCCCCGACTGGCACCCCGCCATGACCAAGATGCCCGTGCCGATCGTCCATCTGGACATCCATTGCTCCGAGCCCGGCTACTACGTAGCGGCCGACAATGAGGCCCAGGGTCGCATCATTGCCGAACTTGCCATCGCCCGCGGCGCGCACCATATTGTCGTCGTCGGCCGAGCAGCATTTATGCAACTCACCCTGCGCGTCCTTGGCATTCATAAGGCGCTCGCCCTGCACCCCGATATCAAGATCGAAGTCATCGACGCCGGCGAATGGAATACCGCTGCCGACGGCTACGGCATCGGTGCCCAAATCGCCGAGCGCCCCGCGGACGAACGTCCCGATTTTGTCGTCGGCCTGACCGATGTGTTGGCCTCGGGCGTCGTTTCGGCACTGGTCGACAAGGGCATCTCTGTCCCCGGGCAAGTACGCGTAGCAGGCTGCGATGGCAACCCGCTCGCTTGGAGCGGATCGGTCCCGCTCACTACGGTAGCGCCCCCGGGCTACGAGATTGGCCGCAAGGGTGTCCAACTGCTGATGGAGCAAATCGAGAACAAGGCCCCGGCAAAGATCAAGCATATCCGTGTCGGCTCCGCAGCGCGTACCGTCACCGCAGTCGCCGCCGAGGATATCAACCGCCAAGAACTGGTACGTCCGTTCCTACTGGAACGCGCCAGCACCCAGGCAAGCAGCCAGACCGACGCCACGGGCATCAACCTCGGTGCGTATCTATAGCACGCCCGCGAGTATGCTAAGTCGCCGCTTAAGCAAAAGGGGCCCGACCATTGCCGGACCCCTTTTGCTTAAGCGCAAACGTGAGCAATCGCTCGTTTCAACGCCGCAATTTTCTAGCGCACAGTCTTGATTGCCGCCGCCAGGTCGAACAGCGTATCGAGCACGGCCTCGCAGCCATCCACCACGTCCTGCGGCAGCGGCACGATATCGGGGACGGCGAAGACATGGCATCCGGCCGTGATGCCCGAGACGCAGCCGTTGCGCGAATCCTCGACCACGGCACATTCCTCGGGAGCAAAGCCCGCGCGCTCGCAGGCGAGCAGATACATCTCTGGGTCGGGCTTGCCGTGCACGACGTCCTCGCCACACGTTACCGTTTCAAACTTGTCAAAAAGACCGACCATCTTAAGGTTGCGCTCGGCCGTAACGAGGCGCGACGACGTCGCTAGACCCACGTGATAGCCCGCAGCCAGCAGCTCGTCTAGGCACTCGGCGGCACCGGCCTTAAGTTCCAGTTCGGTCTTGACCATCTCGTCGCGAATCTCCTTGTGGCGACGATAGATCGCCTCGGTGGTTTCATGGCTGCCGTAATGCTTATCAAGGATGTCCATAACATCGGGCAGCGTGCGGCCGATAAACTGATGGATCAGCGCATCATCAATCGCGAGCCCCAGCTCAGCGGCGCCTGCCTTCCAGGCCCTAATCCCCAAACGCTCGGTATCGACCAGCGTTCCATCCATGTCAAAAATAACAGCCTTGATCATATCGGTCCCCCTCGCCGGATTGCATTACTGCCACTCTACCGCACTTTACAAGCTTGTATATAACGTATATAGCATATTGCACTTTCGTTACATAGCTGGAAGTCTTATGACAAGCAGCTCGGTGGGATTATAGTTTCATCCGAGCTTTAATAACTGTAAGGAACTTTCATGCTTTCAGACACCGCCGCACCCGCAGAGGAGCTTCAGGACAAACTCGCAGCACTCGAGCAGCTGCTTTTGGCATACGGACGCGTCGCCATCGGCTTTTCCGGCGGCGTTGACAGCAGTTTTTTGGCCGCCGTATGCGCCCGCATCATGCCTACCAATACCCTCCTCGTCCATCTCACCACGCCGCTCATCGGCACGCCCGAACAGGCTTCGTTTGAACAGTCCGTTGATGGACAGGCCAATGAGGGGCCGCATTTTAAGCTCCCCGTGCTCAATCTTTCGGTCGATCAGCTGCAGCTCCCCCAAGTAGCCTGCAACGATGCCAATCGCTGCTACCACTGCAAGCACGCCGGCTTTACCGCCATCGTCAACCACGCCAAGTCGCTCGGCTTTCCCACCGTCATCGATGGCAGCAATGCAAGTGATCGCGGCGACTACCGCCCTGGTATGCGCGCGGCAGAAGAGCTCGGCGTACGCTCCCCTCTCATGGAGGTCGGCTTTACCAAGGACGAAGAGCGCGAGCTGCTGCGCGCATGGGGCTATCCCGTTTGGAACCTGCCGGCGGGAGCATGTCTTGCCACGCGCGTTCCCACGGGCGAGGAGCTTACGCGCGAGAAGGTCGATTTAATCCGCGCCTGCGAGGATTACCTGCACGATCTTGATCTGGCACAGGTACGCGCGCGCTTGATCGGCGGCTGCATGCATATCGAGGCCGCACCCGCAGATGTTGCCAAGATTGCTACCCTCGGTGGCAACGCCGTTGACGCCGAGGGCAAAACCCCGCTGCCCGCCGCCATCGAGTCCGCGCTGCGCGAGCTGGGCTGCGACCATATCTCCCCCGAGGTCACCCCCTACATTCACGGTGCCATGAATCAGTAACCTGCCAATAAGGGACAGGTTTATTTTGGCGGGTTTTATCTGGGGAAACGCAAAATAGCCCCACATACACAACCACCGCAGCTCCATATGAGGCAAATGAATCAGTAGCGTCTATCCCAAATCTTGAGTATTTGTTCGACAGAACGGCCCCTGCCGGCTCCTGCTAGACTGGTAGATTCCCAACCGTCCATCCAGGAGCCTCAATGTCGCGCAAGTCCACCTACAAGCAAGTACTTTCCATCGGCACCGCCGTGGTGCTGGGGTTTGCGCTGTTTACGGGATCGCTCGACGGAGCGCCCAAGCTGCTGTCGCCGCAAAGCGATGAGCAGGCGGCGGCTCTGGCCGAAAAACAAAACGAGAGCCCCAGCCGCACCGACGACGAGGCAGACCTGGTTGCCCGGCTCGAATCGGGAACGGCGAGCTCCCCGGACCCTCAAAACGGCCAGGACTCTGGCGATGGCTCCGATTCCGCCGCAACCGACACCGATGACGACGTTTCCGCGGACAGTGCCGCCACCCCCATCGACGAGGTCGAAAACCCCGACCTCAACCGCGCCCGCGGTGTTTATCTCAGCAGCATTCCCGACTACGCCGGCAACCCCTACGTTGCCCTTCGCGCCGACAGCACGCACCCGCTCGGCACACCATCATTCACGCTCGATGAATACGAGCGCGCTACAGAAGAGGGCTGCTTTAAGAAGTTCTCCAAGCTCGACAGCCTGGGCCGCACCCGCAAAGCACTCGCCTGCGTGGGCCCCGAATCACTCGGTCAAGGCGAGCGCGGCGATATCTCGCGTATCCATCCTGCCGGTTGGCACCAGCAGCGCTACGACTTTATTCCGGGCCAGAGCCTCTACAACCGCTGCCACCTTATCGCCTGGTCGCTCTGCGGCGAAAACGCCAACCGCAAAAATCTCCTCACCGGCACGCGCTATCTCAACGAAACGGGCATGCTGCCGTTTGAGGAGCAGATTCTCGGCTACATCCGCGACACGGGCAACCATGTGCTCTACCGCGTCACGCCCATGTATAACGAAGAGGAACTTGTCTGCCGTGGCGTGCGCCTTGAGGCGCAATCGGTCGAGGACCACGGCAAGACCCTCTGCTTCCACGTATATTGCTACAACCTGCAGCCGCACGTGCAGATCGACTACGCCACCGGTCGCAACCAGGCATCCGGAGAATAGTGCCGACCGCGCCACCCGTAACCCAAAGATGATCTGTTTTCCTCCGTCCCCCAGGGATCAAAAAGGGCCGCCCTGGGTTACCCAGAGCGGCCCTTGCATCGGCATGTATGTTGCAGGCAACGCCACACGCTACTTGGCGCGACCCTCCTCATAGCGCTCGACCAGCTTGGCCTGAACGTCATAGGGAACCTGCTCATAGCCAGCGGGCTTCATGGTAAAGTCACCCGTGCCGCGCGTGATAGAGCGCAGGCGCGTCGAGTAATCCGTCAGCTCGGCGAGAGGTGCCTGGGCGATGACCACGGTGTCGCCGCGTTCATCGGTCTCCATGCCCGTCACGCGACCGCGCGATGCCGAGATGTCACCCATCACGGCGCCGGCGTAGCTCTCGGGAATAGTCACCGTGATTTCCTCGATGGGCTCCAGCACCACCGGGTCGGCATCGGCGCATGCCTTGCGCAGGCCGATGCGAGCCGCCGCGCGGAACGCCATCTCGTTGGAGTCGACGCTGTGATACGAGCCGTCGTACACAGCCACGCGAATGCCCGTGAGCGGGTAGCCGGCAATGATGCCGTCCTTCATGGTCTCCTGGACACCCTTGTCCACGGCGGGGATCAGCGAGCGCGGAATGCGGCCGCCCACGACCTCATCCACAAACTCGTAGCCGTCGCTCGTGCCGTCGGGCCCAATAAGCGGCTCCACGCGCAGCCAGCAGTCGCCGTACTGACCGGCGCCACCGGTCTGCTTCTTGTGGCGACCCTGGGCGCTCGCCGTGCGGCGGATGGTCTCGCGATACGGAATGCGGATCGGCACGCTCTTGGCCACGACCTTGGTGCGATCCTCCAAACGGTTGAGCAGCACCGAAACCTGCGCCTCACCAACGGCGGAGATGATAGTCTGGCCCGTCTCCTCGTCACGATCGATGCTCATGGTCGGATCAGCCTTGCACGCCTTCTCGATAAACGTATAGAGCTTCTCTTCGTCGCCACGGTTCTCGGCCTCGATGGCAATGCGGTACTGCGAGTTGGGGAACTTAAACGCCGCAGCCTCGACCTTACCGGTAATGGAGAGCGTATCGCCCGTCTCGGCCGCCAGCTTGGGCGCCACGATGATGTCGCCGGCATAGGCGTGACCGACCTCGGTCATGTCGCGGCCGCACATCACATACAGGTGGGCCAGACGATCGCTCTTGCGGGTACGCGCGTTGATCAGCTCAAGACCCGGCTCAAGCGTACCCGTCAGCACCTTGATAAAGCTGATGCGACCCTGCTGCGGATCGGCCAGCGTCTTAAACACAAACGCCACCGGACGGTCATCGTCGCTCGAAATCTTGAGCGAATCACCGTCGATGAGCGGCATCTCGCCGTAGTCCGTCGGCGCCGGGAAGTACGTGGCGATGTCGTCCATCAGCGAGTTGACGCCCTGCTCCTTAATGCAATCGCCCGCAAAGACCGGCACAAAGATGCGCTCGGCAATCGCCTTCGACAGCAAGCCCTCAAGCTCCTCCTGCGTCAGCGTCTCCTCGCCTTCCAAGTACTTCATCATCAGTTCGTCGTCAGCCTCGGCCACCAGCTCGCACAGATGGTCATGGGCCTCCTCGGCCTGGGCACGATACTCCTCGGGAATCTCCGACTCAACGGCTTCGGCGCCGTTGCAATGGCGCGCCTTCATGCGCACCAGGTCGATGATGCCATCAAAGTCCTCGCCCTCGCCCCAGGGAAGGGTCACGGCGCCCAGTCGCGTGCCAAAGCGCTCCTGCAGCAGATCCATCGTGGTCGCAAAGCTGGCCTCGGAGCGCGACAGGCGGTTTACGAACACCGCACGCGCCAAGCGCAGGTCCTCGGCGGCATACCAGAGCTTAACCGTCGTAGGCTGCGGGCCGGCCTCGGCGTCGACCACAAACAGGGCCGTCTCGCAGACGCTCATCGCGGCAAAGGCGTCGCCGATAAAATCGGGGTAACACGGGGCATCGAGCACATTGATGCGCGCGCCCTTCCAGTCGATCGGTGCAATGGTCGTCGAGATGGAAAATGCACGCTTGACCTCTTCGGGGTCATAGTCGAGCGTGGGCTTGGTGCCGTCGTGGCCGCCCAGGCGGGCGGTCTTGCCAGAAAGGTGGAGCATGGCCTCGGCGAGTGAAGTCTTGCCCACCCCGCCTTGGCCTACGAGCACCACGTTCCTTACATTGCCGGTCTTGGGAGCACCCATGATGACCTCCTTGCAGGGCCGCGCGCATTGCGCGACGCCAACGGGGAGAGTTCGCGGTCGGTGCCATCCCGGGAGCAGCATGGTCGGCAGCCGAGCCGACTCACCCTCCAAATGTCCTATGCCACCACCCTACCCTCACGGGCGACCGTCCATGCACACCTTTCGGCACACGTATGAATACAGGCGGCGAGAGGAAGAGATAAGCTTGTGAGGCGATTATTGAACCCCGCCGATGCAAACAAAAAGCCGCCACAGACCGTAAGACCTGCGGCGGCTTCGCCTCAATTAATAGTTGAGCAAATACCTGAGCCTATCCCTCGATACGGCTCAAAAACTCACGCGTGCGCTGCTCGCGCGGATGGTCGATAACCTGCTCGGCCGGACCCTCCTCGACAATGCGGCCTCCGTCCATAAAGACCACGCGATCGGCAACATCGCGCGCAAACTGCATCGCGTGGGTCACGATCACCATCGTCATATTCTGCGCGGCAAGGTCTTTAATGACACGCAGCACCTCGGCCGTTAGCTCGGGATCGAGCGCCGAGGTCGGCTCGTCAAAGAACAAGATTTCCGGGTCGAGCGCCAAGGCGCGGGCGATACTCACGCGCTGTTGCTGACCGCCCGAAAGCTCACACGGAACCTTGTTCTCGTTGCCCACAAGCCCCATCTGAGCAATCAATTCATGCGCACGAGCTTCCGCCTGCTCGCGCGGGCGCTTAAGAACGCGGATCGGCGCATCGGTGATGTTTTTCATCACGGTATAGTGCGGGAACAGATTGTAGTTCTGAAACACCAGGCCAAATCGCGAGCGCGCCTGCCTGGGCACATCGCCCTTCGCATAGACCGCGCCCGAACCCGCATCCGTCGCAACGGCAAGGTCGCCAAACGAGAGCGAGCCTCCGTCGAGCGTCTCGAGCAGCGTGGCACACCGCAGCAGCGTGGACTTGCCGCCACCCGAAGGCCCGATAATCGCCACGACCTCTCCACGCTTTACCTCGAGCGAGATATCCTTGAGCACCTCATTGCCGCCAAACGCCTTGCGAGCGTTTTCGATTTTCATCACTGAGTTAGTCATGATAATAGTCCAGCTTCTTTTCGGCGGCGCCCAGCAGCATCTCGACCACAAAGTTAAAGAGCCAGTAAATCAGCGCCGCGATCGCAAACGGTACCATGCTCACCTGCGAGGCAACCAGGGCCTTGGCCGTCGAGAACATCTCGCCCACGCCAATGGCAAACGCCAGCGACGTGTCCTTGACCAGCGTGATGATCTCGTTGCCCATCGCCGGCAGAATACGCTTGGCGACCTGAGGCATCACGATATACAGAAACGTCTGCACGCGCGAATAGCCCAGCACCTCGGCAGCCTCGTATTGACCGCGCGGAATGGACTGCAAGCCCGAGCGATAGATCTCGGCAAAGTAACCGGCGTAGTTGATGATGAACGCCACGACGCACGCCGTCCACTTGGAATCGGGCGTGAGCGAAATGCCAAACACGTAGTACGGGGCAAAGTAGATGGCAAACATCTGCAGCATGAGCGGCGTACCGCGCATGACCGAAATGTAGATGCGCGCAATCCAGCGAAGCGGCGCGATTTTGCTCATGCGCATAAACGCCACGGGAATTCCCAGCGGAATCGACCCGAGCAGCGTCAGCAAAAACAACTGCAAGCTGACCAAGAATCCCTGGCCAAGCATCTGCATCATGACCTGAATAGACATTACTTGAGCACCCAATTATCGAAAGACAAACCATAGCTTGAATATTTATCGCAGAGGTCCTTGACCGTGCCGTCCTCGTAGAGCGCCTTGAGCGACTCGGCTACAGCATCGGCCGACTTGGTGTCGCCCTTCTTAAAGCCAACGGCGTAGTGCTCGCTGGACAGCGGCTCATCAAGCTGCGTATAGGCATCGGGCTTGGCGGCAAGCTGATACTGGGCAATCGAAAGATCGCACGCCACGGCATCGACCGCGCCGCTCTCGAGCTGCATAAAGGCCGTGTTGTACTCACCGATGGTGTCGAGCGTGGCAAACGTCGCCGCCAGATCCTTCTGGTCACCCTCAAGCACATCCTGCGCAGCGGAATCGGTCTGAGTAATCACGGTCTTGCCGGCAAGATCGTCCCAGCTCTTGATGCCCGCATCCTTCTTGACCACGAGCACCTGCTCGTTGAGCATGTACGGCTCGGAGAACGTGTAGTCGTCCTCACGGCCCTCCATGGTAAAGCCATTCCAGATGCAGTTGATGGCGCCCGAGTTAAGCAGCGTATCCTTGGCATCCCAGTCGATGGCCTCGTATTTGACCTCCCAGCCCTGCTTATCGGCAACAGCCTTGGCCAGATCGAGATCAAAGCCGGTGTACTCGCCATCGTCGCCCACAAAGCCGTACGGAGGATAGGACTTATCAAAGCCCACCACGAGCTTCTTGGACTCCGCAGCGCCCTTCACATCCTTGGCTGCAGCAGAACCGGCAGCGGAACCCTTACCGGCACCACCACCGCAGCCTACCAGGCCAAGACCTAGAACCGTAGCGAGCGAACCGGCTAGACCAACAAACTGACGACGAGACATATCGGTATTCATGGTATTCCCCCTTGGTGGCACTTTAGTTAAGTAAAGTGAGTCGTGTAACGTTCAGAATCATACACTTTACCTTGATAGAGTACAAGGGATAGGTTGCCCGCCGGGCACCGGGGCAGGGGTTAAGTTTGCTGCTCTACAGTCCTGCTCACGACGGAGGCCACATTAAGTGGCCTCCTGTTCGTGCGGAACTCGCGACAAACTTAACCCCTGCCCCGGTGCCCGGCGGGCAAACGTCGTTGAACTTATCACTGACAGGAAATGGCCGCTTGCATATCGCCCGCTGGCTTGGCACGGTACAATGCTTGCAGCTTTTAATTCATGAATTAGTGGAGTTATTGATGGCAGAATCTCGTGCGGAGCGTAAGGCTCGTCGTGCTTTGATCGAGGCGGCTGAGGGGTCAGAGGAGAAAAAATCTTCTAAGAAATCCAAGTCGTCTCAGGACGCGAAGGGTAAGTCGGCCAAGGGCAAGGCTAAGGCCAAGCGTCCCGGCTCTCGTCGGAACGAGGATAAGGCATCTCAGACTCGCTCCAAGCGCTCGCATAAAGATCGGGTTTCGTCTGCGCGTAAGGCTGTGGACCCCAAGTCCCCCTGTTCGATCATGAAAGCTTGCGGTGGCTGCGCGGCGCTCAATCGTCCTTATAAAAAGCAGTTGGCAGCTAAGCAGGCTGCTATGGAGGAGCTTTTTGCTTCGCTTTGTGAGCGTGAGGGCATTGCTGTAGATCCTATTCGTGGCATGGGTGTCACCCTGGGCGACCCGGGCAAATATCCTGCGCCGCGCGGTTTTCGCCATAAGGCCGCCACTCCCTTTGCTCCCGGTAAGGAGGGCGCTGTCCGTTGCGGTTTCTTTGAGCGCGGCACGCACAAGATCGTTGCCGTACCCGAATGCCCCGTCGAGGCACCGGGCGCCCGTCAGATTCTCAACGGCATCGCACGCGAAGCTGAGCGGCTGCATATTCCCGCCTTTAATGAGGACAAGCATCTTGGTTTGCTTCGCTATGCCGTCGTCCGCTGCGGTTGGCGTACCGACCAGGTCATGGTCACGCTCGTGACCGCTCAGCGCGACTTGCCGCATGCGCAGGAGTTCTTTGAGGCTGTCGCCGCACTCGATCCGCGCATCGTCACCGTCGCCCAAAACATCAACGGACGCCCCGGCAACGCCATCCTCGGCGAGGAAACCCGCATCGTGTATGGCGCCGAATGCATGCGCGACCAGCTGCTCGGCTGCGAATTCGACATCTCCCCCACCGCGTTTTATCAGACCAACCCGCAACAGACCGAGCTGCTCTATCAGCTCGCTATCGACGGCATGGATTTGCACCAGGGCGATGTACTCATGGATGCCTACTGTGGCAGCGGTACCATCGGTCTTTGCGCAGCTAAAGATGCCCAGAACAAGGGTATCGGCATTATGCTGCTCGGCGTTGAGCGCAACCCGGCGGGCATTGCCGACGCACGTCGCAATGCCGAGCTCAACGGCCTCACCCGCAGCGCTTGGTTTATGGCCGACGACGCCACCGACTACATCCTGGATGCCGCCGACAACAACGAACGCGTCGACGTTCTTTCCATCGACCCGCCGCGCGCCGGCTCCACGCCCGAGTTCCTCGAAGCTGCCTGCGCACTTAAGCCGCGCCGCATCACCTATATCAGCTGCAACCCCGTGACCCAAGAGCGCGACCTGCACCAGCTCCTCGACGGAGGCTATCGCCTGCTCAAGATCACGCCAGTCGACATGTTCCCTCACACCGACCACACCGAAACCGTAGCGGTCCTCGAACGCCGCTAACCAACCTCAGTAGATTTTTGGGACAAGAAAGGGGGCGACCCGCCTGGGCCGCCCCCTTCGCTTGGTTTATAAACTCCGCTACATCCCATTGCGCAGATCGCACACGCCGGCTGCCGCCATCTCGCACAGCAGCGTCTCGCGGTCGCGCGTCACAATCAAATCCAGTGGGAAGTGAATCTCGTCGAGCATCTTGCGCGCGTGATCGAGCTTGCCAATGGCCATGCCAATGTGGGCATCGGTCGACACGCCAATGCCCACGCCCAGCTCGGCGCAGCGCTCGGCGATCTTGCGGCATACGGCCCAATGCTCAGTGTCGACACCGTGTTCAAGACTATGGTTGTTGATCTCGATAATCTTGTGCTTGGCCTTAGCTGCCAACAGCACCTCGTCGATATCGAACGGCACGCCCGAACGCCCCGTGTGACCCAGCATGAACACCTTGGGGTGCTCCAGGGCATTGATATACATCTCGGTCGTCTGGGCCAGCGTCGCGCCCTCAGCAATCTGCGGATTATGCGCGCTCGCAACCAAATAATCCAAATTACGCGTAACCAAATCGAACAGCGAATGCTGACGGCTGTACGAATCGCCGGCAATATCGAGCGTGACAGGAGTGTCCTCGCCAAACAGGCTTCCGTCCAGCGAAACGATATCGGCCTCGGCACCACGCAGCACCAGCACGCCGCTCCAAATGCGCGGCCAGATATCCTGGTTGATAAAGAACTGGTAACTGCGCAGGTCATTGGGGCAAGCCGTAACCATAGAGCTCAAATGGTCGGCAGATCCGAGCACCTGCAGGCCACGCTCTGCCGCCCAGTACACATTCTCCTCAATGGTCGAATATGCATGCGCAGAGAACATCGTATGGGTATGAATGTCACAAGAAAGCAGGTAGGGCATCAGGTCTCCTTATCTGGCACGGCCGTCGCTTATATTCATTGTACGCATAGCCTTCGATAGTCGTAAAACCACTCCATCCCAAAGACACAACGCCCATGACAACGGGGTCCGGCTTAACGCCAAACCCCGTTTCACGTAAAACATTGTAGGCAGAGCGCTTTACTTTTAACGATACTCGTCCGCCAACTGTTTCCAAGCGGGTAGCGAATTGACAATCGTTTCGTAGCTCACGCAATAGCCCAGGCGGAACCAACCCGGCATACCAAAGCTGTCCGAGGGAACCGCAAGCAACTCATACTTCTTTGCGCGCTCGCAAAACGCATTCGCATCGGGCTCCAATGCTTTCACCCATAGGTAGAACGCGCCATCCGGCTCAACATAGGTGTAGCCATACTCCGCTAGTGCGTCGGTAAGCGCGGTGCGGTTGCGTGCATAGGCCTCAACGTCACTCGGCTCATCGATGCAGTCGATAATTACGCGCTGAAAGAGCGCCGGCGCGCACACGAAGCCCAGCGTACGGGCGGCACCGGCAACGGCCGGCATCAGACGGGCAGCCTGCGGATTGGTGTTGGGAACCAAGATCCACCCCACGCGCTCACCCGGCAGCGACAGCGACTTGGAATACGAGTAGCACACGATGGTGTGCTCGTAGATCGAGGGCACCCAAGGCACCTCGGCACCGTACACGATCTCGCGGTACGGCTCATCCGAGATGAGCATAATCGGATTCTCGGGATCGCGCTGAGCGTTGGCCTCGCGCAGAACATTGGCCAGTCGCGTCAGCGTGTCGCGCGTATATACGGCACCGGTCGGGTTGTTGGGCGAGTCGATAATGACGGCTGCCGTCTTGTCGGTGATCGCCTTGAATACGTTATCCACGCTCAGCTGGAATGTGTCCTCGTTGGCAAGCGCCTCGACACACGTGCAGCCGGCCTTCTCAATCCAAACGCGATACTCCGGAAAGTACGGGGCGATAACAATAACCTCGTCGCCCGGATTCGTAACGGCGTTGAGCGCGCAGGTGAGCGAAGCCGCGGCACCCACCGTCATAAAGACGTCTTTGCCCTCATAGCTCGTGCCAAAGCGGCGGTTGAGCGATTCGGCCACAGCGGCACGACATTGCGGCAGGCCCGGTGCGGGCGTGTAGCCGTGCAGCTGGTCGCTCGGCAGCTCCAGGGCCTTCTTAATGGACTCCGCCACAGCAGCGAGTGCCGGAACGCTCGGATTGCCCAGCGAAAAATCGAATACGTTTTCCGCACCGATCTGCGCCTTGCGCTCAAGGCCATAGCTAAAAATCTCACGGATGATGGAGCTTTCCGCACCGCGAGCATACATAGTTTCGTTGATCATCTGTTCCCCTTTCGCATAGGCGCTATTGTACGCTTTAGCCGAGCAAAGTGCCGCAGCAATGTTGATTGGGGACAGACTTAAATGCGTGAAAACGCTCATTTAAGTCTGTCCCCAATCAACAGACGGCCCCATATCGCTCAAAAGAAAAAGCCTCCGCAGGTTTCCCCGCGGAGGCTTTCGCCACAAAGACTATTTGTCGGCGTCGGTGTCGGCATCGACGACGGCATGGTCATCGTCAGCATCATCGGATGCGGCTTCGGCATCCTCCTGCATGGCCGCCTGCGCAAAGGCCGCGGCATCAGCCGCCAGCTCCTCCTCGCTCATTCGAGGCACGCGCTTCTTGGTCGGCATGCCGGCCGCCTTGGCATTGCGCTCCTCCTTGGCCGCCAGGATATCGCCCTCGCGCTCAAGGTAGGCATCCCACTCGTTGTCGAGCAGGGCGTTCACGGCGTCGCCTTCGACGGTCTCGCGCTCAAGCAGCACCTTCGCCATCAGATCGAGCTGATCGCGACGGGCGTCCAGGATCTCGACCGCACGACGATGGGCCTCACGCATAATGCGCTGAACCTCGATATCGATACGGCGCGCCGTCTCCTCGGAGTAATCCTGGTGATCGGCGTAATCGCGACCGAGGAACACCTGATGTTGCGCCTCGCCAAACACTTGCGTGCCCAGCTCCTCGCTCATGCCCAGGCGCGTGACCATCTCGCGCGCCATCTTGGTTGCGCGCTCCAGATCGTTGCTCGCGCCCGACGTAATGTCATCGCACATGAGCTCCTCGGCAACGCGACCGCCCAAGAACACGGCGAGCTCGTCGAGCATCTCGTTCTTGGTCTTGAGGAAGTGGTCCTCCTGCGGAAGCTGCAGCGTGTAGCCCAGAGCCTGACCGCGGCTGACGATCGAGATCTTGTGGACCGGATCGGAGTGCTCCAGGATGTGGCCCACCAGGGCGTGACCGCTCTCGTGGTAGGCAATCGTGGTGCGCTCGGCCTCGGTCATCACGCGACCCTTGCGCTGCGGTCCGGCAATCACGCGCTCCATCGATTCCTCGACCTCGTCCATCGAGATCACGGAACGATGACGGCGAGCGGCCAGCAACGCAGACTCGTTGAGCAGGTTCGCCAAATCGGCACCAGTAAAGCCAACGGTCATCTGGGCGAGCTTCTCAAACTTAACGTCCTCGTCCATCGGCTTGTTCTCGGCATGCACGCGCAAGATCTGCTCGCGGCCCTTCACATCCGGACGGTCGACCGTAACCTGACGGTCAAAACGGCCGGGACGCAGCAATGCCGGATCCAGGATGTCAGGACGGTTGGTCGCAGCGATCAGGATGACCGACTCGCTTTCCTCAAAGCCGTCCATCTCGACCAGCAGCTGGTTGAGCGTCTGCTCGCGCTCGTCGTGACCGCCGCCCAAGCCAGCTCCGCGCTGACGTCCCACGGCATCGATCTCATCGATGAAGATGATCGACGGGGCCTGGGACTTGGCCTCCTTAAAGAGGTCACGCACACGGCTGGCGCCGACACCTACGAACATCTCGACAAAGTCGGAACCCGAGATGCTAAAGAACGGCACGCCCGCCTCGCCGGCAACAGCCTTGGCCAGCAGCGTTTTACCGGTGCCCGGAGGGCCAACCAGCAACACGCCACGCGGGATCTTGGCGCCCAGCTTGCGATAGCGATCCGGATCGCTCAAAAAGTCACGGATCTCCTCGAGCTCCTCGACTGCCTCGTCCACGCCGGCAACGTCTTCAAACTTGACCTTGGGGCGTGTGGCCTCGTTGGTCTTGGCGTTGGTCTTGCCAAACTGCATGTTCCTGTTGTTGGCGCCCATCATCTGGCGCATAAAGTAGAACATGATGGCGATAAGGGCGATCGTCGGAAGCACACTCATCGCCAAGTCGCCCCAAAAATCGGGATCGTTGGTGTTGACGATGTATTTGGTATCGGGGTGCTCCGCCATGAGCTCGGCAAGCGAATCGGAGCCGACATAGGTCGAAGAGAAGCTCTTGAGCTCGCTCGTATCGCCCTTGTCCTTCTTCGTCTTCCAGTAATGACCCGTCACGCTTCCGTCTTGAACCGTATAGGTCAGATCTTCGACGCGATCCTGCTTGATGGCGCTCACCATCTCGCTCGTCGCGAGCTTAACGGTATTGCTGGAATTGGCAAAGCCGGAGCCCATGTTAAAGAAGGCGTAGCCCAGAAGCGCGCAAGCCAAAATAAAATACAGCCAGCCCGTACGCGTGGGCTTCTTGCCTCCGGGCATCCCCGGGATCTTTGGGTCCCGGGGAGTCTGGGAATTGTTATCGTTACGGTCGTCGGGCATCTTACGAATAAACCTCCGGTTTCAAAATGCCCAGATACGGAAGGTTACGATAGCGCTCGGCATAGTCGAGGCCGTAGCCCACCACAAAGGCATCGGGGCAATGGGTTCCAACATACTTGGGCGTGATGGCCGAGACGCGGTCCTCAACGTCCTTCCACAGGAAGGCGGCGACCTCCAGAGAAGCGGGCTTGCGGCTCTCGAGGTTCTTCATCAGATACTTGAGCGTCAGGCCCGAGTCCAGAATGTCCTCGACGATCAGCACGTCGCGACCGCGGATGTCGATATCCAGGTCCTTAATGATACGCACGATACCCGAGGACTTCACACCGTCGCCATAGCTCGAAACAGCCATGAAATCGATGTTGGTCGGCAGCTCGATCTTACGCATCAGGTCGCCCATAAAGACCACGGCGCCGCGCAGGACCGCAATCAGCACCAGATCCTTACCCGCGTAATCGCGCGTAATCTCCTCGCCCAGGCGAGAGACGATACCGTCGATATCCTCCTGCGTGAACAGAACCTTCTCGATATCCGGATGTTGAGAAGCCATGACAACCCTTTCTTGTGCTTATCGCCCACACACCGCCGTATGGACGCGAACTTCACATTTTAGCAGCGCACGGGGTATATTTTCCAGCCCGTACGCCATCAGCGCGGGAATACCGTCAACGTCGCACAGAATAGCTGGCGTGGGACGCTATTCCGCATCGACCACGCGGAGCAGATATGCCACGCGCGTTGCGGCCGTGCACTTAAAACGCTCGTCCGCGCGAACTCCGGCGACCCACACCACGGCGCCCCCCGGCGCCGTCCTCACCATGGGCACGCCGGCGCGCTCGGAAACGGGAATGCGAGCCTCACCTAGCAAGTCGGATACTTTCTTGCTTCGACCACTCATCCCTAACGGGCACATCACGTCTCCCGGTACAGGACCGTCCACCCACAGGCGCGCCAATCGCGCCTCGGCAGGGATCTCGCCACGCGAGCCCGCCAGGATCCGCTCACTATCGCTGTCGGCAAAACCCAGGGCAGCCGCGTCTACCAAAGCTGTCACTTCCCCGGCAGCTGCAAGCTCACGGGCGCGGCGCACGATATCGCATCCCGGCTCAACGGCCATCGGTTCTGTGACCAGCATACGTCCCCCGCCCAACGGCAAACGACCGGGTACGGTAACCCAGTCCGCGACCAGGCCCTCGCGAGCCGCCGGCGCCTTGAACGCCAGCATGCCAAACTCAATGCGTGCGTCAATCCCCGCCGGAAGCGTGACCGAGCCGGCGCCCTCGGCAACGCAGGAAAGGACTCGCTCCACATGTCGCATCTCTGGACGAGCGTCCGGATCGATGCGCTTAATCGCCAGTCGCACGATGCGCCGCGCGATTACCACCTCGGCCGCAGCAAGGCGCCTGGCATCGAGCACCAGCGCGCCCGCCGCCTCCTTACGCAGGCAGCTTCGAAACGCCTGTGCCGAAAGCTGAGACAAAAACGCGTCCTCATCGCCTAAGATCTCGCAGGCGGCGCCAATCGTCTTGCAGACGCTCGCGTTGCGCTGCGCCACCACCGGCATCACTCGATGGCGCACGTAGTTTCGCAGATACGAGATATCCTCATTGCTCTCGTCTTCACGCCACGGCTGACCATGTACCTGTAGATAGCCCACGAGCTCGCCATGAGTTAGGTCGAGCAAGGGACGCACCACGATATTCCTCCGGCGAGGAATGCTCGATAGGCCAGCGGGCCCCGAACCCTTAATCGCGTTCATCAAAAACGTTTCCGCGCGATCCGAAGACGTGTGCGCGGTGCAGATACGAGCCGCCGTTCGCGGTGCCCCCGTCTGGGCGCAGAGCTCGCGAACATACCTCCGCGCCGCGGCATAGCGCACCTCGCGGGCCGCGGCCTCAATATTGCCCGACTCCCCATCAAAATAAGCGTGCTCCACACACAGCGGTAAACCATATTGCGCGCAGAGCTCACGCACAAAGGCCTCGTCGCCATCGGACGCCTTGCCGCGCAGATGATGGTTTACATGCAGCACATGCAGGCGCTCGCGAGCAATGGGGGCGACACCGCGTCCGTCTTGGATATCCAGCTTTGATGTGCACGCCATAAGAAGCAGTGCCGTCGAGTCCGCGCCGCCTGATACCATGAGCACGACAGGAGCAGCCTGCTGCCTCGTCCGGGTCTCATCGACTGCCCCAGGCACGACATGGTGTCCATAATGCTGAGATACCGTAGGCATTTGCTTCCTCCTCTATTCGTCCGCACCCATTGTATCCTTTGGAATCTTATGTCTCGTCTGCACCTTCATATCCTCGGCAGTGGCTCTAAAGGCAACTGCGCACTCATCGAGGGCCCGCAGGGGCTCATTATGGTCGATGACGGACTGTCTCGCCGCGAGACATTAAAGCGCATGGCAGAACTGAGGCTCTCGGCAGACAACGTCTCGGCTCTTCTCATTACTCATGAGCATAGCGATCACATCAAGGGCCTCGATGTCTGGTGCAAGCACTGGCACGGCCCCCTCTTTGCCAGCAGGGGCACTCTTTCGAGCAAAGAAAATCTTTCGCATCTGCCTGTCGAGGAATTCGATCCCGGTGACACCCTATCCATTGCCGGCATCCACGTGCAAACCTACTCAACGTCACACGATGTCATCAATCCAGTCGGCTATCGATTCGACACCCTCGATGATTCCATCGGCTTTGCCACCGACACCGGAGAGCTATCGAGCCAAGCCATGAACACCCTCAAAGATTGTCGAGTCCTCGCGCTCGAAAGCAACCACGATGTGACCATGCTGCGCGAGGGAGAATATCCCCGCTTTCTTCAGGAGCGCATCCTGTCTGCAAGGGGACACCTCTCCAATGGCCAAGCCGCCGAAGCCGCGCGCGAACTTGTTACCGATCGCACCGAACAGCTCATTGCCATGCATATCAGCCAAGATAACAATCGTCCGAGCCTTACCGTCAAAAGCTATGCCAAAGCTCTGGCCGCAACCCTGGATGACGAGCTCGGCAGCTCCGCCACCCTTCTCCAAGGATCGCGAAAACTCTCGATACGCCCCGCAAGCCAGTATCGGCCAGCAACCATTCAATAGACTGTCCTAAACAGCAAAAGGGGCCGGGAATCGCTTCCCAGCCCCTTTTGTTGTCTTTTAATAGCGAAGAACACCAACGAAGTTATTCGATGGAGATCTTCGTAACGTTCTTCTTCTCGACGATCTTGGGAACCGTAACGGTCAGGATGCCGTCAGCGTACTTAGCCGAGAGGCCCTCGCTCGAAGCGTCCTTAAGATACACGCCACGCGTCGCGCTGTACGAGCTGAACTCCTTCTGCAGGAAGTTCTTGCCCTCGTTCTCCTCGTCTTCCTCGACATTCACGCTAATGGACAGACGGCCCTCGTTAAGCTCGACATCGATATCGTCCTTGGCGACGCCGGTCAGATAAGCCTTGACCTCATAGCCATCGCCCTTATCCTCAACGTCAACGGGGAACGCCTTAGAGGCAATCGAGCTGTTCGCTAGGTCGCTCATATCATCAAACAGATCGAACAGCGAGCTTGCAGAGGGACGAACGCCAAAAACCGAACGATAAGGAACCATGCTTGCCATGTTTACCACTCCTTTATAGGACTGCCGAGTCATCTTCCAGGTGACTGGGACTTCTTTTGACGCTCTTATATATGCCCACCCAGTGCTCATATATACATCGACTATAAAGTTTTTTGAGTCCAGTACTATAAGCATATCTAAGTGCGTATGACTCAGGTTTTAGGAAGGTTAAGGTTCTTTGAACCAGAGCTTAAATACCGAGTATGTCCCCAGCTACAAATAACAAGGGGCTTACAATGAGCGCGTACACGTTGTTGGTAACGAGCTAAAGGGCATCATGGACGACCAAAACCAGAACAATATGTTTATGCCGACGCAGGGGGAAGATACTTCCACGCAGCCGCCACGGTTCCATCGCCCCCACATCTCGCAAGAGCCCATTAATGATCCGGAGCCCGAGTATGTGACGAGAAATCGATATCAAACGCTCGAGGATGCCCAAACGGGACGTAAACATATGGGCGTCGCCTCGGGAGACCCTGTATATCTGAAAGACGCACCATTATCTAAAAACAGCGCAGCTAGTGATGAGCCGATGAAAGCATCCGCCGCTCATCAACAAAGAGGTCCTCGACCAAAGCAAACCTTGACGCATTCGGCTCGCTATCTCGAAACGCCAAAACAGGGAAAATCAATCTTCGTTTCATCAAGTAAACGACGCAAGCAGCATCGACTGACAATCCTGCTTTTGATCATTGCAGCCATAGCAGTCGCCCTTGTTATTCGTTTTATTTTCTTTAAATAAAAGCTCAATACCAAAAAGAATTAAATCGTCTGGCGTAAATGAGTCATTTATGCCCGGTAAACGCAAAAAAGGGGGAGGCCGCGAGGCCTCCCCCTTCTCAGTTCAAGCGTAC
>CAUGGC010000020.1 GCA_959599095.1 uncultured Collinsella sp.
TTCAATCTCGAAAACAGCATTGCCCAGTTGACAAAACTATAGGAACACCCCCCCGAACGCTTTTTGTGGTTACATCCACAGTACACGCTCCAAGGGTGTCAAAGGCTGTCACAAGTACGCCGCAACCCGGCAGGCAGGCGCGGCGCACATGACAATAATCATACCTGTTGGTAAAAAAGTTACCACGCCCAGAGTTTCAAATGTTGAGCAACAAAATTTAATCCGGTTAACGGTCATTTTCGCAGCTTAGAAACTTTAACGAGGTCGCCCCAGAACACACTTGCCAGACAACCGCGCTTACGAATGCAGGCACGCACACGCCCAACGCCACCCTCCGCTACACTCAACATAGAGTTCTACATATGATTCTATGTAAGGAGTTTCATATGCCTGTCGTAAAGCCTATTTCTGATCAGACGCGCGCACTAACCACCATTCAGGAACACGAAGATCAAATTCAACGTGCCATCACGCGTGGCTACGACGACCTCACCAACGGCCGCGTGCGCCCTTGGAAACAGGCAAAGGCAGAGGCAGATCGGATGCGAGCCATCAGGTAAGGTCACCCCTCCCCCATGTAACC
The DNA here is from genome assembly GCA_959599095.1 of uncultured Collinsella sp. Taxonomy (GTDB): domain Bacteria; phylum Actinomycetota; class Coriobacteriia; order Coriobacteriales; family Coriobacteriaceae; genus Collinsella. Next base: position 584 of record CAUGGC010000020.1, read on the forward strand.
ATCCTGTAAATCATAGCGACGCAGTCGAGTTTTACCGTGATGCAGTCGCGCCTGGCGCTCCACTGTGCTAAAGTATCCCGAACGTTCAAACGACTACGAGGGGGAACCAGAAGATGGCACGTGTGCACAACTTCTCAGCTGGCCCGGCCGCGCTGCCTACAAGCGTGCTCGCCGAGATCGCCGACGAGATGATGGACTATCGCGGTTGCGGCATGTCCGTGCTCGAGATGAGCCATCGATCTAGCATGTACCAGCAGATCATCGACGACGCCGAGGCAACCCTGCGCCGCCTGCTGAGCATCCCCGACAACTACCGTGTCCTGTTTTTGCAGGGCGGTGCCACGCTGCAGTTTGCGGGCATCCCCATGAACCTCATGCGCCGCGGCCGCGCCGGCTACGTCGTGACCGGCAACTTTGCCAACAAGGCGTACAAGGAGGCCGCAAAATACGGCGAGGCTGTGCTGCTCGCGAGCTCCGAGGACACCAATTTCGACCGCATACCCACCATGGCCGACATCAACGCGCGCATTGCCGCCGAGGCCGCGGGCGACGGGCTCGACTACGTCTACATCTGCCAGAACAACACCATCTTTGGCACCATGTACCACGAGCTTCCCGCTTGCGGCGATGTGCCGCTGGTCGCCGATGTCTCGAGCTGCTTTCTGTCGCAGCCGCTCGACGTTGAGCGCTACGGGCTCATTTACGCCGGCGCACAGAAAAACGCCGGCGCCGCGGGCGTGACCGTAGTCATTGTGCGCGACGACCTCATCGCAGATGGCCCCGCCTTTGCGCAAACACCGCAGTACATGGACCTCAAGACCCAAGCCGCCAAGGGCTCCATGCTCAACACGCCCAACACCTTTGGCATCTACGTGTGCGGCAAGGTGTTCCGTTGGGTTGAGCAGACCGGCGGGCTCGCAGCCATGGCCGAGCGCAACTGGGCCAAGGCCAATCTGCTCTATGACCTGCTCGAGCACAGCGAGCTGTTTCACGGCACCACGCAGGCCGACAGCCGCTCCATCGCCAACGTCACGTTCCGTACTGGCGACGCCGAACTCAACGCGGCCTTTGTCGCAGGCGCGGCCGAGCACCAGATTCAAAACGTCAAGGGCCATCGCCTGGTGGGCGGCATGCGCGCCAGCGTCTACAACGCCGTGACCATGGAAGATGTTCAGGCACTGGCCTCGTACATGAAGGACTTCGAAGCGCAGCATAGTTTGAGTCCGCGATCTAACTAGCCCGCAACCCGCGGGCCGACCAGCCACTTCAAACCACTTGTTTTAAACAAACCTGCTAAGGAGTTTTCCATGCGCAAGATCAAAACCATCGACGACATCACCAAGGACGGTAAGGTCGAGTTTGGCGAGGGCTACGAGTTTGTGGGCACCGCCGAGGAGGCCGACGCTATCCTGATGCGCTCCACCGACCTGCACGGCTACGAGCTGCCCGAGGGCATCCGTGCCATCGCCCGCTGCGGCGCCGGCGTCAACAATATCCCCATCGAGGAGTACGCCAAGAAGGGCGTCGTCGTCTTTAACTCCCCCGGTGCCAACAGCAATGCCGTCAAGGAGCTCGTCCTGGGCATGCTGGTGCTCTCGAGCCGCGGCGTGGTGCAGTCGATGAACTGGGTGCGCGACAACGCCGACGATCCCGAAATTCAGGTCGATGCCGAGAAGGCCAAGAAGGCCTTTGTGGGCCGCGAGCTCAAGGGCAAGCGCATCGGCGTCATCGGTCTGGGCAACGTGGGTTCCAAGGTCGCCAACGCCTGCGTCGACCTGGGCATGGACGTCTACGGCTACGATCCGTTCATTTCCGTCGAGCACGCGTGGGTGCTGAGCCGCGAGGTGCAGCGCGTGGGCACGCTCGAGGACCTCTGCCGCGGCTGCGACTACCTCACCGTGCACGTGCCCAGCAAGGCCGACACCATCGGCATGATCAGCACCGAGCAGATCAACCTGCTGGCCCCGGGCGCCGTGCTGATCAACTACGCACGCGAGACCATCATTGACGAGGACGCCATTGACGCCGCCCTGCGCGAGGGAAAGCTCAGCTGGTTTAGCTGCGACTTTGCCACGCCCAAGACCGTCAAGATGCCCAATACGTTTATCACCACGCACTCGGGCGCCGGCACCGGCGAGGCCGAGGCCAACTGCGCCGACATGGCCATCAGCGAGCTCAAGGATTACCTGGAGAACGGCAACATCGCACACAGCGTCAACTACCCCGCCTGCAGCATGGGCAAGGCGCGCGCCGCAAGCCGCATCGCCTGCTTGCACGCCAACGTGCCCAACATGATCGGCCAGATCACGGCAATCCTGGCCAAGGACAATGCCAACGTGCAGCGTATGACCAACGAGTCCGCCGGCGAGAACGCCTACACCATGTTCGACACCGACGAGCACCTGGACAGCAGCACCATCGAGGCGCTCAAGCAGATTCCGTCGATGTATCGCGTGCGCGTGATTAAATAGCGCCGGTGCCAAGCCTGCCAGACAGACCACGAAGCCCATTCGCCCCCCGTTTTCACGAAACGGGGGGCGATTTTGTTGCTCCGGACGACTTTAAAATGATACCCAGAACAAGTTTTTTCAGATAATCGATAGTGAGGCTCAAGTCGCTAAGCACACCCGCTTTGATAAACAGCTTTATCAGGGACTTTAGTAGGTAAAAATCGATCTCTATGTGCCGAATGTAAGTTGACTGTCCATTTTCCGAAACAACTTATTCTAGATAGCATTTTTAAGGCCCCTCCAAGGCGAAATATAAGTCTTTTTGTGACCAAAACTCTAGTCCGCGCGACCGTTTTCCACCCGCGCGGCTACATTCCTGCCCAATCGATAAAAATCTCCTCACGAAGCCGCCGTTCGAGCTCCTGCTGTCGCGGCGTCTTGTCTTTCAGCGGCACATCGAGATAGGACATGATGAGCTCCATCACCACGCGGAAGGCATCGGAGTCGGCCAGCTGACCATAGGTCATCAGAATGACGGGATATCCCATCGCTTGCAGCGCCGTCGTTCGATCGGAGTCCGAAATCTTGGATTCAATGGATCCGTGAATGGCTTTACCCTGGCATTCAACCAGACACTCTCGACTGCCGTCCCTATTTGCCAGCAGGATATCGGCATAGCGCCTATCAAGCCCCGAAATCAGGCGGGCGCTGCGCGTCAAGCGAATCTCGACGTTATTGGTAAGGCGCAGCCCTTCGCCGCCGCGCAACCTCGTAAGGCCAAACAGCATCGAAGCCTGGACCTCGAGCGGCGATGCCGCCACCCCCGTAATGCATTTCGCGGCACGCGTGAACGATTTAGCGCCGCGGAGCCCCGGGATCTTATCGACGAACTCTATAAGCTCAGAGAGCTCGATCAAGGGAGGTCGTTTCCACAAGTCCGTTGGATTCCCCGAGACATCCTTTACGTTTTCCCAGCCCGACCGTGCGTCACTCCATCGGCTCCCATATGCCTGCTCAAGTGCCGACTTTACCTGAGGCGCAATCTTGCACACGGCAAAGGTGCCGCACATCTCATACATGCACATGATTAAACGCTCGTTTGAGACCGAGGAAGCCAGGGTCAGCAGGGTAAAGAGCGGGGACGCAACATCGAGGCCAAACTCCGTCTGCCGCATGGAATCAAACGGCCTCTCCCCGTTCCAAACATGCCTGACAATGCGATCGCCCTTGCGCCCGCAGACGCCCTGCGCCAACACGTGTAACGGGGTGCCCAGGAAATGCTTGACGAGCGGATGCTCACATAGGTGCTCCCTGCGCGGATCGTCCGCAGAATTTGGCAGGTCCGGCATTATTGCCAAGACCTGTGGAGGTATCCGGTGATACCGAAAGGCAGATATGTCGCACAGTATGTCGTCCATGAAGGGTACGTACCCACTGCTTCGTTTGTGAACCCGCTCAGACGGCGAGCGCGATGGCTCGGCCTGCGAACGGCAAATATCGCCACGCGCATGTCGCAGATCTCTCAGGAGACTTACAATCGGTTTGGAAAGCAGACTGATTGTGAGGTTGCATATGGTTGATGAGGACTTTGCCTGGCGGCTTACGCAGGAGCTCGTGCGGATCGACAGCTCAGACCCGGGCGCGTATGAGGACGAGATCGAGCACTTCATTAAGAGGCTCATTGAGCAGCAGCTGGCGCAGCTTGATAGTCCTGCGCTCGATGCCGTGCAGATTGAGGAGCTCGAAGTACTCCCCGGGCGCCGCAACCTTATGATTACCGTGCCGGCCATAAGCGACGAGGCCCGACTCGTCTACATCTGTCACATGGATACCGTCACCCTGGGCGATGGCTGGGAGGCAGACACGCCGCCGCTCGGAGCGATCGTGCGCGACGATAAACTCTATGGTCGCGGCTCCTGCGATATGAAGAGTGGCCTGGCCTGCGCCATTGCCGCACTGGTCCATACGCTCGAGCGCGTGGCGGCGGATGGCGCGCTGCCCCGCCGCGGCTTTTCACTCATCTGCTCAGTCGACGAGGAAGACTTTATGCGCGGCTCAGAGGCCGCGATCGATGCCGGCTGGGTCGGCTCGCGCGAATGGGTGCTGGACACCGAGCCCACCGACGGACAGATTCAGGTGGCGCACAAGGGTCGCACGTGGTTCGAGATCGAGATGACCGGCGTCACGGCGCATGCGAGCCAGCCTTGGAAGGGCGCAGACGCCGTCGCCGCCATGGCCGAGGCCGTCTGCGCGCTGCGCCGTGCGTTCGCGGCACTGCCCGTGCATGATGAGCTGGGGCCTTCGACCATCACGTTTGGCCAAATCGAGGGCGGATATCGCCCCTACGTCGTACCCGACCGCGCCAAAGTCTGGGTCGACATGCGCCTGACCCCGCCGACCGATACGGCCGCCGCAATCAATATGGTCGAGCATGCCATCGCCGTCGCCGAAGCCGCCGTTCCCGGTTGCCATGGCAGCTACACCGTGACGGGCGACCGCCCCGCCATCGAGCGCGACCCGAACTCTCCCCTTCTAGCAGCGCTCAAGCGTGCCGCCGATGACGTGACGGACGCGGACACGACCGTCGGCTTCTTTACCGGCTACACCGACACCGCCGTCATTGCCGGCAAGACAGGTAACCGCAATTGCATGAGCTACGGTCCCGGGTCGCTCGCGCTCGCGCACAAGCCCAACGAAAATGTGCCCCACGCCGACATCGTTCGTTGTCAGCAGGTGCTAATCGCGCTCGCCGATAACGTGCTCTGGGACGCGAGCGGCCAAGTTGGGGCATAATAAGCCGCGAACAAACCGACTCGTGCGTTAGGACCGCCCCATGAAAGCACTTCCGTTTCCCTGCATCCGCCCGGCTCAGGACCGCGTGCTCGAGGCACTGCCTGCAATGGGCAGCATCCTGAGCGGCAACGATGCTCTGCGCGGAGCCATTGCCGATGGTCTGATGCTCAAGGATCCAGGCGCGGCGTATTACGTGTACGAATGCTCGGGTGAGCCGGGACGCGTGACGGGTGTCGTGGCGATTTGCCCGGTTAACGTGCTGACGGGCGGCGACGAGGCTGCCGCCGAGAGCATCGACGCACTCGCCACCGCGCGCGCGATCGCCGAGCTCAAGGTGCAGCCGCGCCCCGTGTCGCTCGCCTACGAGGCGTCGCCCGTCATGGATATCATTTTGAGCGCTGCCAAAGAGGGCGCATCGCTCTACGCCGTCACCGATCCCGCGGGCGTCACACATCGCGTGTGGGAGGTCAAGCGCGAGGACGCCGTTGCCGCCATCCGTGCCATGCTCGATCAGGCGCCCGACCCGGTGTTCGCCGGTGACTCCGCCTATGTCGCCGCACTGGCTGGGGCATCGCAGATTCTGGCCGACGAGGCCCGCGCTGCCGGCGCCTACTCTGGCAAAGAGCCGTTCAACTTTGCTGTAGCCGTGCTGTTCCCCGCCGCGCAGGTCAGCGGCAGCGCGCCGCAGGTTCCGACGGGTCTGCTCACTCACCAGGTCTCACGGTTCTAGCGAACTCAAACGCTAAGCTGGAAAACCCAGCATCCAAACAAACAAGGGGCGGAGATGCAGCAAACGCATGCACCTCCGCCCTTTTCGCATCAAACAATTACGCCGGTAAACCGGGCCGCAACGTCAGCGTTATCCACGCTGCGGACCTGCCGCCGCCACGAGCGGCTCTAGCCCCAGCTCGCGCGCGTAGTCTTCCTGCGTAAAGACTTCGACCAGTTCAAACGTATCGGCCGCATCGTCAAACGCAAAATGCAGCACTGAGCAGTTGCCCGGCACGCGTTCGCGCTCGTCGGCCGCCGCGCCCCGCACGTGGTCCAAAAACTCCTTGATAGCTGAGCCATGACTTACCGCGAGCACGCACGTATGGTCCGGACGCTGCATAAGATCGGTCAGCGTCGCCACCATGCGCGTGCGCACCTGGATCTGGCCCTCGCCGCCAAATTGACGATAGAAATCGCGCCACGGGCGCTCGGGCATGAGCATCACGCGCTCGGCCTCAAAGTCGCCAAAGAACCACTCACGCAGGCCGTCCAGGCGCTCGTACGCCAAGCCCGGCCACAAGTTGGCGATAGTCTGCTCGGTGCGATGAAGCGTGGAGGTGTAGGCATGATCGGGCTCAATGCCGCGCGCACGTAAAAACATGCCGGCGCGCGCCGCCTGGTCACAACCCAACTGCGTAAGCGGCGAATCACTCCACCCCTGAATGATACGCTTAAGGTTGAATATCGTCTGTCCATGACGGACCAGATACAGATCTTTATTCATAGGGGTCCTTTCGTTCGTTACCAACCCAAGAGCGAAAACGCCCCGTCGCAATAGCCAAAATGAAGCACGGCACCGTTGTCGGGCAGCTCTCCCCCGCCAGTCACATACTCAAGAAACTCCTGGCAGGCTGAGCCATGGGAAACCGCCAGCACGCAGTCGTGCTGCGGCCTGGCCATGATGCGGGACAGCGCCGCGACCATGCGCGACTGAAGCTGCACTTCCGACTCGCCGCCAAAGGCCACCGGATAATCGCCCCAGGGCTGCGGCGGCATCTCGCGATTTGATGTGCCCTCCAGCGAGCCAAAATGCCACTCACGCAGGTCATCGACCAGCTCAATGGAACGGCCCTCGCCAACGATAAGCTCGGCCGTATGCCGCGCCCGGCCCAACGGCGAGGAATACACATGATCAAAGGCCACGCCACGCGCCGCAAACGCCGTACGCGCCGTCAGCGCCTGCTCGCGCCCACGCGCCGTAAGCGGCGAATCGTGCCAGCCCTGCAAAATGCTCTGCACATTGAGCTCAGTCTGCCCATGCCGCACCAAATACAGATCTGCCACACACCCTCCCCTCGTACCACCACAAAGGGGACAGGAGCCTTTGTGGTGATTTTGCCGCCGGATTGCACCGCAACGACGCACAACTACAGCAGCACGTCGGCAAGCGGACGCTTGGGTACGTGGTGCACCTGCGCCTCGTCGCGCCAATAATTGATGGAGCCGTCGGGGTTGGAATCGATCGCATCGATCACCTGTGTCTCGGCCGGAACGCCAAACGCCATGATCAGCTTGAGCTCATACTTGTCGTTATCGAGCCCCATGGCATCGATCACGTGGGGCGTAAAGGCCTTGAACATGCAGGCTGCCACCTCGGGCGTGGCGCTGCGGGCGGCGAGCATCATCGTCTGTGCGGCAATGCCCGTGTCGACCTCAGTAATGGGAGCGACAGGCTTGCCCGGAGCGGCGCGCTCGGCCAGAATCGCGATGTAGCCGGTCGGGCGCTCACCCTCGGCAGGACCCGGCCAGTCCTTAAGTGCGCCGGCCCATGCGAGCTCGTCAAATACACGCGCGCAATCCTCGGCACCGCTCACCACGTGAAAACGCAGACACTGAGCATTGGCACCACACGGGGTCAGGTGCGCCAGTTCCGCCAGCTCGAGCAAAAACTCGCGCGGCACGCGCATAGACTCGTCAAAGCGACGGCACGTACGGGCACGACGGACCAGCGCATCAAACGCTTCCAGACCGAGCTTTTCGCAACCTTGCTTTGCCATCGATTCGACACTCGACGGTGCCTCGGGAACTGCTTCGTTCATAGGGACCCCCAATACAAGCCAATTGTCCTTAGGAAAATCTAACCTAAAACGTAGGCAATAACGAACAGGGCTGCAATGTTCTACATCTGTTGAATAGAAAATCGCAACGTGGGGAACAACGGAAACAATTCGGGGCCTTTGGGTTACGTTTCGCCCTCCCCGACCCATACGTCAGCGCCCTTAGGGGATACTGGTTGTAACGATCAAGGCTTACGCCGCACGGAAAGGAGACGTTATGGGCATCTTTAAGAACGATGACCAAAAATCGAGCCAGTTTGGATTTGACGAGAAAAGTATGGCGGGCAAAGCCGTCAAGGCCGTGCGCTGGATCTACGCCATCACGGGCGTCGTGGCGCTCATTGCTGGCATCGCGCTGCTTTTTGCACCCGCCAAGTCCCTCGTCTTTTTGACGACCGTCCTGGGTTTTTACTTTGTAATCACCGCTGCCATCAGGCTGTTCACTGCCATTTTTGAGCCGCTGCTGCCCACCGGCTGGCGCGTGACGAGCATCATCTCCAACCTACTCATTATCCTGGGCGGCGTCATAATCCTGCGCAACCAGGCCTTCTCGACCGCGACGCTTACCACGATGGTGGTTATCGTGGCCGGCTTTGGTTGGATTGTCGAAGGTGTCATGTCCATTCTGGAGTCCGAGCTTTCGTCCAACCGTGCCCTCGCCATCCTGAGCGGCGTACTCTCCATCATCGCCGGCATGTTCGTGTTTATCTATCCGCTGTGGTCGGCCAAGATGCTCGTCATCTTTAGCGGCGCCGCGCTGCTGGTGTTTGGCGTAACGCTGATTGTTCGCGCTATTCAATTTGGCAAACTGGTGCACTAGATGCCGCGAACGCTCTTTATTGATGCCGACGCCTGCCCGGTCACGCGCGAGTCGATTGACTGCGCGCGGCGGGCGGGCGTCGCCGTTGTTATCGCCGGCAACAGCACGCAAAACCTGGAACGGCACATTCGCCGCGACGACCCGCGCGATGCCGAGCACGCGCGACGCGGCTTTTGGGTCACGACGCTCGACGTGAGCGTGGGCGCCGACAGCGCCGACTTTGCCATTGTCGAACGCCTGCAGGCGGGCGACGTGGTCGTGACGCAGGACATTGGCTTGGCGAGCATGGTGCTCGGGCGCGATGCCGCCGCCATCGGTGTGCGCGGGCGCGTCTACGACAAAGCGACCATCGACATGCAGCTGTTTATTCGCCACGAGGAAAAGAAGGTGCGCCGCGCCGGCGGACGCACTCGCGGACCGGCGGCATTTACCAGCGAAGACCGCGCCCGCTTTAAACGCAACCTCACCGAGCTGCTGCGCTAACCGAGGTAGATTTTTGGGACATGTCCGGAAATCTACCTTTTTGTTTTGGCGATTGACGCGCATCCAACGCCCAAGTCATGGCGGTAGATTTTACGGTATACCCCAGTTTTTACGGCCTATCCCAAACATCTACTTAGAGGCCAAAGGCGGAAAGGATGAGACCCCAGCCCGCGCCGATGACGTACATCATAATCAGGAACACGGCATTTTCGCGGGCGCTGCGGTTGGTGCGGAACAGCACCAGATAACCCACGCCGGCGGAAATGAGCGTGCCGGCGAGCATCGGGGCCAGCTGCAGCGCGCCTTCCAGGTACAGTTGCGTGATGACGACGCTGGCCGAGCAGTTGGGGATCAGGCCGACGAGTGCCGAGCCCAGGACCGCAAGCGTCTCGTTGCCGCGCAGGAACTGCTCGATTGCGGACTCGCCGAACGTCTCGAGCACGGCAACCAGAATCAGCGTCACCAGGAAAATGAATACCGATACCTGCACGGTGTGGGAGATGGCGCTGCGGATAATCGACAGGACAGGCGTCCCTTCGTGGGAATGGGAGTGACCGTGACCATCATGGTGTTCATATTCGCCCTCATGACCGTGATCGTGGCCATGTCCGTGTTCGTGCTCGTCCTCGTCTTCATCACAACCGCAATGGTCGCGCTCGCACAGCTCGTGGATGTGGTCGGCGCTCACGCCCGCCTCGGCCACCTCGTCGATGATGTCACCGCCAGTGTGGTCGTCGTGCGCGCAATTCACGTGGGCCGGGTTGGCCGCGGTTCCCAGCACGGTGCGGCGAATCGCCGCATGCGCGCGAGCGTTACGACGCAGGCCGCGAATGGCGGCGTCCACGATAAAGCCCGTGACCAGCGCGATCAGTGCCTTCGAAGCCAAAAGCATCGCCATGGTCTGCACGGGCACCTGCTCGGCGAGCAACAGCGGCAGCATCTCATCGGAGGTCGAAAGGAACACCGCCACCAACGTGCCCAAGGTCACGACACGACCGGCGTACAGTGTGGCCGCCATTGCCGAAAAGCCGCACTGCGGCACCATGCCCAGCAGCGAGCCAACCACGGGACCCGTGGCGCCGGCGCGCTTGATGGCCCCGTTAACGCGGTCGCCCGCGACGTGCTCCAAGGTCTCGAGGGCCAAATACGTCACCAACAAAAACGGCACCAGCGACAGCGTGTCCTTGCCGGCGTCGAGCAAAATATCAATCAGCAAATCCATGAAGGATGGAACCTTTCGTGTCTTTCGGCAGCATTGTAAAAGTCCTAGCGGTCAACTAGGGTATTGTAGTTGTCCCGGGCGCGGTGCCAATAGTTGCCCATGGTAAACTATCATCTCGCCACAACTCAGTAACCCCGAGCCGCGCGACGCGGCCCGTCCAAGGAGCAGCCTATGAACGTTTCGCAAGCACTCGAATACGAGCGCCAGCCGTTTATTCCCATGTTTATCTATGGCGACCACGGCGCCATGGAGTCCGAACGCCAGAAGGGCGAAGAGGCCCTCAAGGTGCTCGAGACCGAGTATTTTACTGCCGAGGACGACCCCGGCTTCGACTTTGCCACCGTGCGCGACCTGGCCGACCGCAACCGCGACCTTTGCGACCAGATTGGCGAGGCACGCCTGCGCAACGTGACGCCCGCGACGCTCTCGCGCGGCCTGTCCGATGCCGACACCTGCGCCGCCATCGGCAAGATGCAAAAGCGCACCGCCGCGTCCGTTATGCGCGAAATCCGCGGCGACCGCGACGCGCTCGGCGTGGCCTACGCCCGCAAGCCCATCCAGGGCACCGTGCTCGGTATCGACATCGAGACCACCGGCCGTGCACCCGAGCGCGGCTATATCATCAACGTGGGCTGGGAGATCATGGAGCTCACCAGCGACGCCGTCCCGCATGACGCCGAGGCACACTACTGCGGCCTGCCCGACATCTACCGCGGCGAAGATGTGCCGCTGTCGAATATCCACCACATTACCTGGGACGACATCGACGGCAAAACGCCCTTCCGCGAGAACAAGGAGCTGCAAAAGCAGCTGCTCAAGCTTATGAAGAAGTACCCGTACATGGCGCATAACGCCGCCTTTGAGGACAGCTGGTTCAAGATTCACCTGGACGGTTACGCCGAGGCACGCCGCGCGGGTAAGATCATCGTCATCGACTCGCGCCAGATCTGCCGCAGCCTGGACGCCGACGTGCGCTCGCTCCCCCGCGAGTCCGCCCCCGCCGCGCTCGAGAACTGGGCACGCCGTCGCGGCACCCTCGCGCCCGACGCCAACGAGCAGCATCTGGGTCTGGACGACACCGACCTCATGCTCCGCACGGTACAGGCCGAGTTCAACCTCAAGAACCTATTCGCGAAATAGCAACGCCTGCGACAAACACTACTTGCTCACGAGCGGCCTCGCAGCGGGAAACACCACAGCGGGGCCGCCCTACGTTCCACAGATAGATCTGCCATCACAAATACTGAACCCTCATTTTGAACGATTTCGGCCAATTCCCGACACGTAATTCGTTGTCGGATGGTGATGCATCGATATCAAATGTGCAGCAATTGAGTTTTTATATGCTATAGCTAAGCTGCGATAACATTGATTTTAGGCGTGCCAACCCATAATTGCGTCAAGCTTTTGGACAGCATTTGGTTAGGCCCCTAAAACGACTTTCCCACTCAGCGCCATCAACACGGCATTAGCTGACACGATATATACCATGAGTATCGTATTGTCACATACCACTGCAAAAGCGGTCTACCAGGCCGCGCATTCGGCGTCTGCGAAAGACACCGAGCCCTGTAACCCTGCCGCGATTTATGGATCATGTCCCACCGGAACGCTCCTTGACGCAGCCGCAGAATGGCTCACCAAACACGATGTTTCTCTCGACGCAAATGATTGCCTCGAGGTAATGGTGTTTGATCGCAGGAATGCGCGCTATGCACTGAACTGTCAATGCCACGTTTCGTCAAAACGATTCTCGAACTCACGCTTTATAGAGCTCAAAGATGGCATCTTTATTGTTGGCGTTGAGCTTTGCGCACTTCAGGCCGCCACCTATCTCCCTTTTCGCGAACTGGTGGAGTACTACTTTGAATTGTGCGGCGTTTACTCCCTTGGAACCGACTCTTCCACCTCCTATATCGAGCGTTTCGCGCTCACCTCGACCGAGAGGTTAAAACAGTTCTTTAATTCCATTACCAGATGCGACGGTCTGGCCCTTGCCCGAAAGGCGATCCAATATGTGCGCGACGGATGCCGGTCTCCTATGGAAACGGCCTTTGTCATGATGCTAACGCTGCCCAAAAGCGAAGGAGGGCTTGGTATTAAGGGAATTGAGACCGATTACGAGGTGCAGGTCACCGCTGCCGCAAAGAATCTCACGAGACGCAATAAGTTCTTTATGGATGCGTATCTAAAGAAATCTCGCACAGACATTGAATACAACGGGTTTTATCATGACGCGGAAGAAGACCGCGCCATCGATGAGGAGCGCAAGAATGCGCTTGCGTCCATGGGATACGGAATCATCACCGTCAGTCGTTATTCCTTTATGCATGCTAGCGCTTTCGTTAGGGTCATGGAGGCGATCCAACGGAAAGAGGGCATACGCCCCTCGCGTCTGCCAAAAGACTTTCAAATCATGCAAGAGGACCTGAGACAGTTTGTGCTCAGAAGGTTTATAGAAGAGAAAAAGCGAATTCAGAAACAGCTTCGCCAGGATTCCGAAGATCGTCAACGAATCGACCTCGAAAAAGCAACACTCGAAGGTATCGCGCTGGATGACCCGACAATAAATGAAGTTCCGGCAATCGATGACATGCAGACTGTCGAATCCGACAGCCCATCATTTGCCCAAATAAGCAGCCTCGCGCCCGAGGGCAGAATCTTCGGGGCCGGAAGCTAGACCGACTAACAAGGTGGGTACCCTAGCGATGTGCAAAATTGCGAGTATTCAGCAGGGTCGGCCCTCCAGCACCCACAAGTTAATCCAAATGAGAAACAAAAACGCTATCGAACGGGAACGTTAGGCAACATTTGAGGAAGACCTTGTCTGTTTACCGCCCTTGGATAACTCTTGAGCGGCTTTATTTGGCCTGGAATAGATTAACGGACCCCCTATAGTTGCAGAATACTCCAATTGTTGCACGGCGCGGGGGCACCCACCCCGGCATCGGCTATCAAAACCGCTCAGTCCGGAATCTCGTCCACTATTCCCCATCATTTTGTGCGACGAATTACCTGAACATCATTGACATATGAACATGCGCTCATATAATCGGAAGTAAGTTATATGAGCGCATGTTCATATGAAAGGATATTACAATGAGCATCCGCGTTGATGAAACGAAACCCGACATCGAGGCCACCGAGCCCGTGATCCCCACCACCTGCTCGCCCGAGGACCTTCCCGACGAGGAGCTTCTCTACGACCTCGCCGACCTGTTCAAGGTCTTCAGCGACACCACGCGCATCAAGATCCTCTATGCCCTCATGGGCCGCGAGCTCTGCGTGGCAGACATCGCCGAAGCGACCGAAACCTCGCAGTCCGCGGTGTCGCACCAGCTGCGCACACTCAAGCAGTCGCACCTGGTTAAATTCCGGCGCGACGGGCGCAATATCCTCTACTCGCTCGCCGACGATCACGTCTACACCATGCTTAACCAGGGCATGAGCCATATCTGCGAATAGCAATCAACCACGGTATCAGCGCGGCCGGCACCCAGACCGCTAACACAGGGAAAGGAACCCACCATGAAAAAGCAGTTCAAGCTCGACGAGATCGATTGCGCCAACTGCGCGCGCGAGCTTCAGGACGAACTTGCCAAGCTCGAGGGCGTCAAGTCCGTTTCGGTCAACTTTATGACCCAGAAGCTGACGCTCGAGGCCGACGACGCCAAGTACGACGAGGTCCTGGACCGCGTCGTTGAATTCACCGCCGACGCCGAGCCAGACTGCGAAATCATTCTCTAACCCGCGCATACGTTGACCTGCAAGGCCGCGCTTGCCGCGGCCTTTGCTCGCGAAATTATATGAGCAAGTGTTCATACACTCAAATGGGAGGTTTGAATCATGGCAGCCGCCGATCCCAAAAAGAAAAAGAAGAAGCGCAAGAAGAAAGAGTCCCTTGAGCACAAGCGCAACCGCATCCTGGTAGCACTGGGCGTTTTTGCCGTTGTTTATGCCCTCGACGAGCTCGGCGCCCTCACTATCGCATTTGGGGAGCCCGGCAACATCTACGCCAGCTTCGCGCTGTTCCTCGTGCCGTTTTTGATTGCCGGCTACGACGTACTGCAAAAGGCATTCAATAACATCCGCCGCGGCAAGGCCTTCGACGAGAGCTTCCTCATGGCCGTCGCGACCATCGGCGCGTTTGCCATGGTGCTCTTCCCCGATACCGACCCGCACATGGCCGAAGGCGCTGCCGTCATGCTGTTCTACCAGGTCGGCGAGCTGTTCCAGGCATACGCCGTGGGCAAGAGCCGCAAGTCGATCAGTGCCATGATGGACATCGCGCCCGACTATGCTAACGTCGAGCAGCCCGACGGCACGCTCGAGCAGGTCTTCCCCGATGACATCGCCGTCGGCACCGTGATCGTGGTCAAGCCCGGCGAGCGCGTGCCTATCGACGGCATCATCGTCGAGGGCGAGACGCAGCTCGACACCGCCGCACTCACGGGCGAGTCAGTCCCCCGCCCCGCCAAGTCCGGCGACGATATCATCAGCGGCTGCATCAACATGACGGGCCTCATCCACGTGCGCATCACCAAGCCGTTTGGCGAATCCACCGTCGCGCGCGTCCTGGAACTCGTAGAGAATGCCAGCGAAAAGAAGGCGCGCACCGAGAACTTCATCACGCGCTTCGCCCGCGTCTACACGCCCGCCGTCACTGGCGCTGCCGCGGTGCTCGCGCTTGGCGGCGGCCTGGTGACTGGCGCTTGGTCCGATTGGATCCTGCGCGGCCTGACCTTCCTGGTCGTCAGCTGCCCGTGCGCCCTCGTGATCAGCGTACCGTTGAGTTTCTTTGGCGGCATCGGCGGCGCGTCCAAGCTGGGCGTTCTCATCAAGGGCTCCAACTACCTCGAGACGCTCGCCGACGTGGACACCATCGTCTTCGACAAAACGGGCACCCTCACCAACGGCACGTTCTCAGTCGTCGCGGTGCACCCCGAGGCTGGCTATACCGAGCAGTCGCTGCTCGAAATCGCAGCCCTTGCTGAGTCGTTCTCCGATCACCCCATCGCGCAGTCCGTGCGCGACGCCTACCAGGGCGAGGTCGACTCCAAGCGCGTGAGCGACTCCGCCAACGACGCGGGCCACGGCGTGACGGCAACCATCGACGGCAAGCACGTCGTCGTTGGCAACGCCAAGATGCTCGCCGCGGCCGGCGTTGAAGCACCGGACTGTGAGGTTGTCGGCACGATCCTCCACGTGCTCGTTGACGGCGTGTACGCCGGCCACATCGTGATTGCAGACACCGTTAAGGCCGATGCGGAGCAAACGATTCGCGACCTGCATGCCGCCGGTATCAACCGCACCGTCATGCTCACGGGCGACCGCGAGGAGGTTGCAGCGTCTGTGGCCAAGCAACTCGGTCTCGACGAGTTCCACGCGCAGCTCCTGCCGGGCGACAAGGTCGAGCGCGTTGAGGCGCTACTCGCGGCCGAAAGTGGCAAGGGCAAGCTCGCCTTTGTCGGCGACGGTATCAACGACGCGCCTGTGCTTACGCGCGCCGATGTGGGCATTGCCATGGGCGCCATGGGCTCCGACGCCGCGATCGAGGCCGCCGACGTGGTGCTGATGGACGACAAGCCGTCCAACATTTCCCGCGCGATCCGCGTGGCGCGCAAGACCATGTCGATTGTTTGGCAGAACATAATCTTTGCGCTGGGCATTAAGCTGCTGATCCTTGTGCTGGCAGCGCTGGGTATCGCCAATATGTGGCTTGCCGTCTTTGGCGACGTAGGCGTGGCGATCATCGCTATCCTGAACGCCATGCGCGCGATGGGTGTCAAGAACCTGTAGTGCCTGTGGTCCCTCCGGCCGGGACCGGGCTTGGTTTTGAAAACGTCCTCGACCAATGAAGCGCCCCCGTTCTGCTCCTTCGGAGCTACGAACGGGGGCGCTTCTGGTCTGCGGAGTGTTTTCAAAAACCAAGCCCGGTCCCGGCCTGCGGTAACGTTGCTGGCGGTTCTTGGGCATCGCTTGCTGGCGGGGTTCCTTGTCTGAGTTGGACTTGGTTGGCGGGGCTACTGGTCCCGGTCGCTGTCCCGTCCCAGCATCGCCCTCAGCTTCTCAAAGCTTTCCTCGCTCAGGCAGTGCTCCATGTGGCAGCCCTCTTGCGACGCGACCTCAGCCGAAACACCCGCATCCTCCAGCAGCCCCACGAAAAAGCAGTGACGCTCCCACATTTGGCGAGCGACCTCCAGACCACGCTCCGTCAGATGAACGTCGCGCTTGCCCATTTCGACATAGCCGTTGCTTTCCAACGTCGCCATGGCCTTGGAAACGCTCGCCTTGGTTACGCCGAGGTACTCCGCAACGTCGATCGAGCGCACGATGCCCTGACGTTCCGATAGAACGTAGATCGATTCGAGATAGTCTTCTCCGGATTCACGCAGGGCCATGGGCCGCCTTTCGCGATGGCTTCTAGTTAGCCTTTGGATACTTTTGCTTGATTTACTTTACCGCAAAAGTTGCCCATGTCTTACTACTTTGCCTAAAAGTTAGCCGTGTTTCACAAAACATGCGGGACGAAAACAAAATGGGGACGCCCCGCAAGGAGTGTCCCCAGGCGCCGGGTGCCGGCCCGCAGTTACATCAATCCAAAGTGCTTCGCGGCGTTGTAGATGCCGTCGTCGTCCACGGCGGTCGTCACGTAGGTCGCCGCGGCCTTCACGGTATCCTGCGCGTTGCCCATGGCCACGCTCGTGCCCACGGCGGCAAACATCGACAGGTCGTTCTCGCCGTCGCCAAAGGCAATCGCCTCGCTCGCATCGATACCAAGCCGCTCGAGCGTCGCCGCCACGCCCAGGTCCTTGCCGCCGTTAGCAGGAATAATGTCGCAGAACAGGTCGCACCAGCGCGTGGTGAGCGAATGCGACACCGCGTCGGTCACGATATGCTCGTCGGCAGGGTCCACAAAGGCGCAGAACTGGTAGACCGGCGCATCGAAGGCATGCTCAAACGGCTCCTCGTGGTAGACGATTCCCGCGTTGCTACCGGCCGTCACCACGCGCTCGGACAGGCGGTTCACAAACGAGTTCTCGCCCTGCATGCACAGCGAGTCGTAGCGCCCCTCGGCCACCTGGTCCACGATCACCGCGACGTCGTCCGGATCGATCGGGCAGCTGCGGTAAACCCCCTCGGCATCAAAGCAGTGCTGGCCCGAAAGCGTAATGTACGCATCCCAACCAAGATCGAACAGCCAATCGGGCATCTGATAGGTCGGGCGACCCGTGGCGATCACGCACGCAATCCCCTGCTCATGAAAGCTGTCGAGCACCTGCTGCGCCGACGCCGGAATCCGATGGGTCTTAAAGCTCAGCAACGTGCCATCGATATCGAAAAACGCGGCCTTGATCATCCTCGCCTACTCCTCGCCCTCGAGCTTCTCGCTCGCCTCGAGCCACGCCATCTCCAACTCGTCCATGGCGGCGTGGGCCTCGTCGATCTTTGCCTGCTGCTCGCCCAGCGCCGTGTAATTGGTGGGGTCGACCTGCGCCATCGCAGCCTCGGCCTCCTCCACGCGAGCGCGCTGCGTCTCCATCTTGCGCTCGAGCGAGCTCACCTCGCGGCGGAGCTTCTGGCGCTCGGCGTTGGAAAGACCGTTGGGCTGCCCGCTCGTCTTGGGCTTTTCGGCCGCAACCGCTGCGGCGCCGGTGTCGAACGTGCCGGTCTTGGCACTCGGTGCGCCCACGGGCTCGCCCTCGGCCGTGGCGTTGCACAGGCGCAGGTACTGGTCCACGCCGCCGGGCATATGCGTCAGGTGACCGTCGAGCAGTGCCCACTGCTGGTCGGTCACGCGCTCCATCAAGAAGCGGTCGTGCGTCACCAGGATCAGCGTGCCCGGCCAGCCGTCCAGCAAGTCCTCGACAATCGCCAGCATGTCGGTATCCAGGTCGTTGCCGGGCTCGTCCAGGATGAGCACGTTGGGCTCGTCCAGGATTGTCAGTAGCAGCGACAGACGACGGCGCTGGCCGCCCGAAAGATCGCCGATGCGGCTCCAGAGCTGCTGCGTCGTAAAGCCCAGACGCTCGCAGAGCTTCTCGGGTGAAGTCTCCTTGCCGTCAATGACGTAGTACTTCTTATAGTGGCTGAGCACCTCGCGGATCGTGTCGCCCATGTAGGGTTCGAGCTCCTCGAGCTGCTGCGACAGCACGCCAAAGCGCACCGTCTGGCCGATCTTCACGCGGCCGCGCAGGGGCGCGATCTTGCCCTGGATCACGTCGAGCAGCGTCGACTTGCCGGCGCCGTTCTCGCCCAAAAGACCATAGCGGTCGCCCGCGCCGATGAGCCAGGTCACATCGGTGAGCACCTGTTTGGACGTGCCATCGGCATCCGCATAGCCGGCGTCCACGTCGACCACATCGATAACCTGCTTGCCCAGGCGGCTCACGGCCAGGCGCTTGAGCTCCAGCTCGTCACGCACGGGCGGCACGTCGGCGATCAGCTCGCGAGCGGCATCCACGCGAAACTTGGGCTTGGTGGAACGTGCCTGGGCGCCGCGGCTCAGCCACGCGAGCTCCTTGCGCGCCATGTTGCGGCGGCGCTCCTCGGTGACGGCGGCCATGCGGTCGCGCTCCACGCGCTGCAGGATGTATGCCGAGTAGCCGCCCTCGAAGGGATCGACCTGGCCGTCGTGGACCTCCCACATGCTGGTGCAGACCTCGTCCAAGAACCAGCGATCGTGCGTGACCACGAGCATGGCGCCCTGACCGCGCTGCCAGCGGGCCTTTAAGTGACGCGCAAGCCAGTTGATGGTACGCATGTCCAGGTGGTTGGTGGGCTCGTCGAGCATGAGCACGTCGTAGTCGCCGATCAGCAGGCGCGCGAGGTCCACGCGACGGCGCTGGCCGCCCGAAAGCTCGCCCACCGTGCCTTCCCAGGGCACATCGCTGATGAGGCCGGCCAGAATCTGGCGCGTACGCGGACTCGACGCCCACTCATACTCGGGCGTGTCGCCCACGACGGCATGATGCACGGTGTCGGTATCGACCAGGTTATCCTTTTGGCCGAGCAATCCAATCGTCGTGTCGCGGCGGTGCGTCACGCGGCCGTCGTCGGGCTCCAACGTGCCGGCGAGCACGCTCAGCAGCGTCGACTTACCGTCGCCGTTTTTACCGACAATACCAATACGGTCGCCCTCGCCCACGCCGAGCGTAACGCTATCGAAAATATGCTTGGTGGGAAACTCTAGGCTGACGGAATCGCATCCCAAAAGAATCGCCATATGCCCTGCTCCTTCGTAGAAATTCAACGTTGTCCATGATAGCGAAAACCACCACAAAGGGGACAGGCACCTTTGTGGTGGTTTTGGGCAAGCGCACCAGCACGCGACGCAAAAGGGCGGGCCATCTCCCGCAAGAGATGACCCGCCTCTCCAATCAGTCCCGCGACAACCGTGGCCGCCGCGGGCCTCAAGCATGTCCCGGACTAGGAGAACATGCCGGTGAGGTAATCATTCAGCCGCTTATCCTTGGGCCGTTGGAAAATCTCGTCGGTCTCGTCGTACTCGACCATATCGCCCATGTAGAAAAACGCCGTGCGGTTGGAAACGCGCGACGCCTGCTCCATGTTGTGCGTCACGATGACGATGGCGCGGTCGGCCACGATCGACGACATGAGGTCCTCGATCGCCAGCGTCGAGATGGGGTCGAGCGCCGAGCAGGGCTCGTCAAACAGGATTACGTCGGGGTTGAGTGCCAGCGTGCGCGCGATGCACAAACGCTGCTGCTGACCGCCCGAAAGCGCGTAGGCGCTCTTGTCGAGCTTGTCCTTGACCTCGTCCCACAGGGCCGCACCGCGCAGGCTTTCCTCGACCATGCGATCGAGCTCGTCGCGGTCGGTGATGCCGTGGCGCTTGGGCGCAAACGTGATGTTGTCTCGAATGGACTTGCGGAAGGGGTTGGGCTGCTGAAACACCATGCCAATGGACCGGCGCAGCTCGTAGGTATTCTCGGTCTTGGTGTTCACGTTGCGTCCGCGGTAGCTGATCTCGCCCTCCACGCGGCAGCCGCGAATCTCGCGATTCATCAGGTTGAGGCTGCGCAAGAAGGTCGACTTGCCGCAGCCCGAAGGCCCGATGAGCGCCGTGATCTCACCCTTGTGGAAGTCGAGCGACGTGTCGTGCAGCGCATGGTGGTCGCCATAGTACACGTTGACGTCCTTGGTGGAGAGCACGACCTCGTCGCTCACGGCCTTGCCGCTCACGCGCACGTGCTTCTCGCTCTCCCCCACACTCGACAGAAAGTCCTGGGTCTCGGACGTGGCCGCATCGGTTGCGGGCGTCGCATTCATCTCGCTCATTCGGCCGTCATCCTCCTTGCCAGTTGCTTGCCCACGATACGGGCGACTACGTTAAACAGCAGCACGCAAATCATCAGCAGTGCCGCGGTGCCCCAGACGATCTGCTGGGCCTCGGGGCTGCCCTCGCCATAGATCTTGTAGATGTGCACGGCCAGCGACTCGCCGGGACGGAACACGTTCCAGGCGCAGGTGGGGCTCGACAGGTTAAAGCTCAAGAAGTTGAGGCGAACCGGCGAGCTCATGCCCGAGGTAAAGAGCAGCGCCGCGGCCTCGCCAAAGACACGGCCGGCCGAAAGCACGATGCCGGTCACGATGGCGGGCATGGCCTCGGGAATCAGAATGTGCAGCGTGGCCTCCCAGCGGGTGAGTCCCATGGCCAGGCACGCATCGCGCTGGGCTTGCGGCACGTCCTCGAGTGCCTGCTGGATCACGCGCACCAGGATGGGGATGTTGAACATGGTGAGCGCGACGGCGCCGGAGATGATGGAGTACTTCCAGCCCAGCTGCACCGAGAACACCAGAAAGCCGAACATGCCTACGACAATGGAGGGCAGCGAGGACAGCGTCTCGATGGCGGTCGAGGCGATGTCGCGAATAGGCCCATCGGGCGCGTACTCAACCAAAAAGACCGCGCCGCCCAGGCTAATGGGCACCGAGATGATCAGGGTGATCAGCAGCAGATAGAACGAGTCGAACAGCTGGTAGAGCACGCCGCCCTGCGTTCCGTTGGCGCGTGCGGGCTGCGTGAGAAAGCCCGGCTGGAACAGCGTTGAGATTCCCTCGAACAGGATGTAGGCCACCATGGAGACGACGATAAGCATGACGATGGCGACAATCGCCGTCAGCACGCCCGTGGCGATACGGTCTTGCCTTTGGACACGCCCGAGTCTCGCCTCGTCGATATGGATGCGCGTGCTAGCCACGAGCCTTCGCCCCCTTGCGGCCAATGAGATGGATGATCAGGATAAAGATGAGGCTCATGCCCATCAGCAGCAGGCCGAGCGCCCACAGGACGTCGTCCTGGGCCGAGCCCTCGGCATAGACCGCCATGGACGTGGTGAGCGTGGTGGTGATGGTAGACGCCGGCGACAGCAGCGACGTCGGCATGGCCTCGATGCCGCCAATGACCATGCGCACGGCGAGCGTCTCGCCAAAGGCGCGGGTCATGCCAAGGATGACTGCGGTCATGAGCGACGGCATGGCGGACTTGAGCACCACGTGCCAGATGGTCTGCCAGCGGGTGTAGCCCAGCGCGAGCGAACCCTGGCGGTAGCTATCGGGCACGGCGCGCAGGCCATCGACCGAAAGCGTGGTCATCGTCGGCAGAATCATGACGGCCAGCACGATGGCGCCGGGCAAGATGCCCAGGCCTGTGCTCACGTGGAAAACGCTCTTCATAAGGCCGACGACCACGTGAAAACCGATCAGGCCAAAGACGACCGAGGGAATACCGGTCAAAAGCTCAATGAGCGGCTGAAAGACCTTGGAGCCAAACTTAGGGCTAATCTCGACCGCAAAGATGGCAGAGCCGATGGCGATGGGCAGTGCGATGAGCGTGGAGAGCACCATGACCGCAAACGAGGTGACGATCAGGGGCAGGGCGCCGGTGTAGGGCAGGCCGTTTTCGGCCGTGTTGGCCAGGTCCCACTTGGTGCCGGTGAAAAACTCGACGACCGAGACGCCGTCCTTGACAAAAGCCGAGAGGCCCTTTTGGGCGACCATAAAGATGAGC
The DNA here is from genome assembly GCA_959599095.1 of uncultured Collinsella sp. Taxonomy (GTDB): domain Bacteria; phylum Actinomycetota; class Coriobacteriia; order Coriobacteriales; family Coriobacteriaceae; genus Collinsella. The sequence continues at coordinate 23,214 of CAUGGC010000020.1, forward strand.
GCGGCAACGACAAGCGTCACGAGCGCTACGCACGCGCCCGTGACGCCCAGGCCCACGTTCTCAAGGTCGCGCTTTGGCAGCTGTTTTGCCATTGCAAACCTTTCCGGGGCGATTACTTATTTAGCAGAGACCTTGCCGCTGGCGTCCTTGACGACCTTCATGGCAGAGACGGGGATGAAGCCCTGCTCCTCGACGAGCTTGCCCTGGACGTCGTCGGAAAGCATGAACTCCAGGAAGGCCTTGGTGGCCTCGTCGGCGTCCTTGGAGCAGTACATGTGCTCGGTAGCCCAGATCTTGAAGGAGTCATCAGTGACATTCTTGCTCTTGGGCTCGACGCCCTCGACCTTGATGGCGTTGAACTTGGAGTCATCGAAGTGCGAGAAGTCGAGGTAGGAGATGGCGTTATCGGTGCTGCCCATCTGAGTCTGGACGTCGCCGGACTTGTCGAGCTCGGCGTCGCCCTTAAAGTCGACGGCCTCGTCGCCAAAGACGGCGGCCTCGAAGGTGGCGCGGGTGCCGGAGCCGGCCTTGCGGTTGAGGACGACGATGGTGGCGTCGCCGCCGCCGACCTCCTTCCAGTTGGTGATCTGGCCAGAGAAGATGCCCTTGAGCTGCTCGAGGGACAGGTCGTCGACCGTCACGTTCTTGGAGACGACGGGACCCATGCCCACGACGGCGACCTCGTGATCGACGAGGTTCTTGACCTGGTCGGCCTCGAGCTTGGTCTCGGCGAAGACGTCGGAGTTACCGATGGTAACGGTGCCGGCGGCGACAGCGGTCAGACCCTTGCCCGAACCGTTACCCGAACCGGAGACGGAGACGTCCGGGTTGGCGTCCATGAACTTCTCGGCAGCGGCCTCGACGAGAGCCTGGAACGAGGAGGCGCCGTCGTAGGTCACCTCGCCGGAGACAGACTCGGCAGCGGCAGTGGCGCTGCCCTTGTCGGCGGCGTTGGAAGCACCCGCGCCACCGCAGCCAACGAGGCCGAGGCCCACGAAGCTGGCAAGACCACCAGCGAGGCCGAGGAACTGACGACGAGAATAAGCCTGATCGAGCATGATCTTCCTTTCATACATGCGACTCGCGGGCACCCTGCCCGCTTTGCTGTTTGGAAAGATACGGCCTCGATCGGGCAGCACCAGCGCCAACTGCGGTTTCTTACGGTCATTTGATAGACCCTTACCGCAAGCGCAGCACGGCCTTTACAAACGAATAACAAACCCGCCACCAAGCATGACCCGCCTTTTACACCAATAAAAACAAAGTTGCGGTGAAATAGTTCCTGCTTGGCCATCAAATGGCCCATTCTAGGAACTATTCCACCGCAACTTAGATTGGGAAACCGCGAGACCTTAAAGCTCTAATTCATTCAAACGGAGGATCGCAACAATATAGATCTTGAGCGCTTGTTTGAGCTGTTCCTCGTTGGCGCACTCGTTGGGGCCGTGCATCTGGCCGCCCCATGCGGGCAGCTCCAGACCGGTCTCCTCGGGGCCAAACGACACGGCGCGGGCAAAGTTGCGCGCGTACGTGCCGCCGCCCATGGCAAAAGGCTCGGCGTGCTTGCCCGTAAACTCGTTATAGGTATCGATAAGCGCCTTCACGGCCGGATCGTCGGCAGACACCGAGAACGGCACCTTTGCATGACCCAGGCGACACGTCACGTCAAAGCGCCCCACGAGCGGCTCGAGCTGCTCGCGGATGGTATCGGCGCTCGTGCTATCAGGGAAACGCACGTCGATGACCTGCTCGATATGGCCATCCACCACGCGGATGACGCCGGGGTTGCAGGTGAGCGGGCCAAACGCCGGGCTCGTCGCGTCGATACCCAGGCCGCGACCATAGGCGTCCGCATGCACAAAGGCCAAAAACTTGACAAACTCGTGCTCGGCAGGCGTCAGCAGGCGCTCGCCGCGGGCACCAAACGCGTCCTCGGCCTCGCGCAGATACGACACGATCAGGCCGACGGCATTGATCGTCCCCTCGGGCATCGAGGCGTGACCGCCAATACCGTGGGCGAAAATCTGCACATGACCATTGTCGAGAGCCGTGATCTCCAGGCGGTCAGCATTCTCGACCGGCGCCGGCAGCTCATCGGCGGCAATCGCGAGCTCGCAGATGGACTGCGACGGAATGGCATTGCTCGCCTCGGCGCCGCTCCACGACACGATGCGCCCGCCGTCGATCTTGGGACTCACGAACGTCGCCCCAAACTGGCCCTTCTCGGCATTGCAGACCGGGAACTCGGCATCAGGCGTAAACAGAAAGTCAGGGTTGGGGTAGTTCTCCAGATAATGGTGAACGTCGGACATGCCCACTTCCTCATCGCAGCCCAGCAGCGCGCGGAAGGTGTAGCGCGGAACAATGCCGTGCTTGAGCAGGTACGCGCCGGCATAAAGCGACAGCACTGCCGGGCCCTTGTCGTCGATCACGCCGCGACCGAGCAACCAGCCCTCGCGACGCTCCATCGCGAACGGATCGGTGTTCCAGCCAGGGCCGGCGGGAACCACGTCCACGTGGCAGATAGTCGCGAGCTGCTTGTCGCCGCGGCCCGGAATATCGGCGATTCCCACATAGCCCTCGTCGTCGCTCGTCTGATAGCCGAGCTTCTGCGCGATGCCGAGCGCGCAATCGAGCGCGTCACGGACCGGGCGGCCAAACGGCGCGCCGGGCTCCGCATCGGCAGAAACTGCCACGGAAGGATAACTCACCAGCTGCTCGATATCAGCGACGACATCCTCCCAGACCTCGTCGACATACTCAGCGACGCTCTGCTCCACCTGATTCATGGACGACCTCCTTACCAATGAGCGACGGGTACGCCCGCCCCTCACATTATGTCTATTAGATAGCGAAAAGTTTAGCAAGCTCGGCCACCGAGTGCACCACCGCATCGGCGCCCGCGGCCTCGTGCTCCCCCGGCGCTGCCGCGCCCGAATAGATGCCGATGCACGGCACGCCCATCGCGTGCGCGCCCTCCACATCGTTAAAGCGATCGCCGATCATCACGGCATCGTCGGCCGTCGCGCCGAGCGCCGCCAGGGCATCGCGAACCGAATCGGCCTTGGTCTCGCGTCCCTGCGGCGGATTCATGCCAACCACCGCCTCAAACTGCGAAAGCCCCAGCTCGCCCACCATGTCAATGCACTTTGCCTCCATGCGTGACGTCGCCACGGCCAAGCGATGCCCCTGCGCGACAAGGCCATCGAGCAGCTCGGGAATTCCATCGAACACGGGATACTCTTCCGGTCCCAGCTCATCAAAAAAGGCACGGTACCCGTCAGCCACCACAAGCGACTCCTCGCGGGAGAAGCCATAAAAGTCGTGAAAGCTCTTCCACAGGGGCGGCCCGATCATGCGGCGCAGGTCACCCATCTGCGCCTCCGAAAACCCGCGCGCGGCCAACGTCTTGCGCGTCGAGCTCATCACCGCCCGGCCCGTATCGGCCACCGTGCCGTCAAAATCGAACAGCACAACCGGCCGCCTGTATATCTCCAACGCCTCCATCGGCATTCCTCTTCCCCAGTTGATGATTTCCACACCGACACTTCAAACTGTTGACTATTCAACAATTGAACCTAGAAATGTGGAACGACTCCACTATACTTGTCGCACTTTGCTCTCAGAAGGCGGCGCGCAAGCGCCCCAATGAAAGGTGCAATTATGTCTTTTGCCATCATAACCGACTCCACGTCGGACATCTCCCCCGCCCGTGCTCAAGAGCTTGGCATTTACGTCATTCCACTGCATGTGATTATCGAGGGCGAGGACCTGCTCGACCAGGTACAGATCACCGCCGAGGAGTACGTCGCCCGCATGGCCGGCTCCGAGCAGCTGCCGCACACCTCGCAGCCGAGTGCCGGCGAGTTCAAGGCACTCTTTGACCGCGTGCGTGCTGACGGCCACGACAGCGCGATCTTTATCTCGCTGTGCAGCGAATGGTCCGCCTGCTATTCCAACGCATGCCTGGTCGCCGAGACCCACGAGCTCGACGTGCGCTGCATCGATTCGCGCACCGGCTCGGGTGCCGAGGGCCTGCTGGTGGAGTACGCGCTCGCCATGCGCGAGGACGGCCGCAGCCTGGACGAGACCGAGGCACAGATCCGCGCGACCCTGCCCGACGCGCACCTGCTGCTGATTCCCCGCACGCTCGAGAACCTCGTTAAGAACGGCCGCGCGCCCAAGCTCGCCGGCCAGCTCACGCAGATGCTCAATATTCGCCTGGCCGTTTCGCCGGAGTGGCAGTCGGGCGAGATCAAGGCCATCAAGAAGGGCCGCGGCGCCAAGCGCATCGTCGCCAACACCATGGCAGACTGCCTCGCGTTTTTGGCCGAGCATCCGGGCTCCAGCGTGCGCGTGCTCACGACCGGTGCCGCCGAGGAGCAGGAGCTTGTCGACGAGGCACTCGCAGGCCAGGACTACGTAGACGCCGGCACCGGCCCCATCGGCTGCACCATCGCCACCCATGTAGGCGTCGACGCCATCGCCATCAGCTACTGCCCCCGCTACCAGCCAACTCGCTAGGGACGCCCACATCAGTTATGGTGAAATGGGGACTGTTTTTGGCTTATTAGCCGCCAATCAATCCCTATACCACCGCAACTTAGAAGCAGTTCGTTTGGGACGGGGCTAAAAAGACTGGTATCAAACGTTTCAGACCAGTCTTTTTAGCCCCGTCCCATTTTAGCTACTCTACATCAGCCCGCTCAGGGCGATGTCGACGGCCTCGTTGAGGTCGTCGGTGATGTGGACAAGGTCTGGATCGAGTGGGCTGATCATGCCGGCATCCATCACCGGGCCGTTGAGCCAGTCGAACAGGCCCCTCGCGGTACCCACTGGACAAAAAATGGCAAATATGAGTACCGCCACCAAATTAGTAGCAGCAAAATCTCGCCGGAATTGATCATTTCGATCAATTCCACGTCTTGCCAAGGCTCAAAATTCCGTGTTTAGTGGGTTAGATATATAGAATAATGTGGAATTGGTATTCTATTCTTACCAAATGTTATGAGACTACATTAACAACAGTACTCATATTTGACGTTATTTGACCACGGAGTCATTCGAGGACCCCTCCCCACGCCGCCAACACGCCTCATAGCCGCCAAAACACCTTTAACAACAGCCGCCGCACGTTTTGGCACCGGCTAATTGCCACTCACAGATCGGTACCCCACTATTACCGAACCAAAATCGAAGTCGCATATCTCATAAAGCTGAAATGACGTACCCTCATCCCAATGAACGCTGACAAGAATGGCATTCAAATGAGCAACGCCGTGCATCAATACGCCCTTTTCGGGAACGCCTTATTCAAACTCAATAAAACGGTTGTCCACGCTTCAGATCCGCGTAAGCAGATCGTAATCTGTAGCAACGGTCCAGACATCCGTTACGCGACACTCGAAGAATGGGACAAAGCCGGCAAATCTTTCGGCGAACGTGCACAGACCGAGGGCATCGTTACCAGCGCGAGCCCAGCGCGCGACAAACTCGAGCTCTTTCGCAATCTTTTTACCGGCCGCAAAGATGTGCACGCTCACGGGTATCGCAGAAAAGACGGGGGCATCGGCTATACACCCGCCTGCGCAAATGAGTGGAAGCCAGGCATTTGCCCCAAAGCAAACCATCACAGAATTAAATGCGCTGAATGTCGCAGCCGCACATTCCTTGAGCTGAACGATGCCGCCATTATCGCCCATTTCAAAGGCAGCGACGACAGGCTCCGGGACGTCATAGGTCAATATGTTCTCGACAAAGACTGCAACACAATTGTCCTTGTCATTGATTTTGACAAAGCCGATTGGAAAGAAGCGACAAACGCTATCAGGCTTGTCGTAAAAAACCATGGAATTAACGCTGCGGTCGAGCGATCAAGGTCAGGCAACGGCGCGCATATCTGGTTTTTCTTCCTAGAACCTATAAACGCAAAGACAGCACGAGATTTCGGTAGCTGCCTTATCGCCGAAGCAGCGGCACTCAACAAGACAATCACCTTCGAAGCCTTTGACCGAATGATACCCGCGCAGTCCACCATTCCTGAAGGCGGCTTTGGAAATCTCATTGCGCTGCCCTTTCAGGGAAAAGCGCAGCGGGAAGGAAACAGCGTATTTGTTGACGAACGATTCGAGCCCTTTCCCGACCAATGGCTTTACCTTTCGCAAATCCAACTAATCTCGCGTGCGACGGTGGATCGTCTGATCGAGGACACCAAAAACAAACCGCTTGGAATAGCAACAGCTGCAGCGACAAACAAAACCAGGCGCAATGTCCAAAAGCCACGAAAGCGGCTCCCGCTCACGCCACGAGACTTCCCCTCGAACCTGCTCGTCACACAAGCCGATATGCTCTACATCCCCGAAAAGTCTCTGAGCCCGGCAGCTCAAATGGAAATCCGCAGGCTTGCGACATTTGCCAACCCGGAGTTCTTCCGTGCGCAATCTATGCATCAATCAGTATTCGGCAAACCGCGACTCATAGACCTCAGCGAACTTAGAGATGGCCGCGTCGCGATTCCCAGAGGCTGCAAAGCCCAACTTGAGCAGCTGATTCAAGAAGCCCACGTTACTGCCCATTATTCAGACGAACGTAGCACAGGCAATCCAATTGAGATGGCATTCAAAGGGACCCTTCATCCCGAACAGCAAATTGCCGCCGACCAGATGCTTGAATACGAAGACGGAATCATGTCTGCGCCAACGGGCTTCGGTAAAACCGTCATCGGAGCTTATCTTATTGCCGCCGTTGGTCTTCCGGCGCTCGTCATTGTTCCAAAGACCGCGCTCATAGCCCAATGGAAATCGCAGCTCGAACGATTTCTCGACATTACGGACACCAGAGAGCCGGTCCGAACGCCAAAAGGACGAATCAGCAAAAAGCAACCTCCCCTTATTGGACAAATCGGAGGGGGCAAAACCGCCGTCAGCGGCCTTATCGACGTCGCTTCCTTTCAGTTGCTATCTGGCAAAGACTCCCAAACCGGGGAGCCGATAGTTAAGAACCTTGTTCGTAATTACGGCCTCATTATCTGCGACGAATGCCACCATGCTGCCGCGCCACAGCTCGAGCTCGTCCTCAAGTCCGCTCCAGCCAAATATATATATGGCCTCTCCGCGACACCCGAGCGCTCCGACGGACTCACGCGGGCGCTCTCGATGCTCTGCGGCCCGCTTCGCTATGTCATCGATCCAAAAACGCAGGCAATTCAGCAGGGCATCCAGCGCATCGTTCGACCGAGATTTACCGGCATTCGGCTATCCGCCTACGAGCCGGATGCAAGCTTCAATCAGATTCTCGATATGCTGTGTGCACATGCGGCAAGAAACGAATTGATTGTCGATGACGCCCTCGAAGCAGCGTCAAACGGTCGACATCCGCTCATACTATCCAAAAGGAAAAAGCATGCTGAGGAACTGTTCAGGTTGCTTAATGATCGCAGACACGAGCCCATACTCTTAACCGGAGAAATCGGCGCCAAAGAAAGAAAAGCGATACTGAACAGTCTTCCCGGCTTTGAGCATGAACATCGAATCATCGTCGCCACCGAAAGCCTTCTGAGCGAGGGCTTCGATCTGTCCTACCTTGACACCCTTTTCATTGCCACGCCGATATCTTGGGACGGCAGCGTAACGCAGCAGGTGGGCAGACTGCATAGAAGCCACGAGGGCAAGCAACAGGTTGAGATATTCGACTACATTGACCTGTCGATACCCATGCTCGCCCGCATGTACCAGAAAAGACTCAAGACGTACGCCAAGTTGGGGTACGAAATTTATTCAGCAGAGGACAGCGAGCAACCCGATTACAACATTCTCATAGAGCCGGCAAACGCTATTGAGGCATTAATTAAAGACATCACCGGTGCCACAAAGAGTGCCTTCATAGCCGCATCCTACGCATCCGCCGCATGCCTCACGAAACTCACCACCACACTCGCAGGCGCAGCCGCCCGTGGGATTACCCTTGAGGTTTATGTTGCCTCACCTCCGCGCGATGACGCGAAAGCGATTTTTGCCGAGATGAACGTCGACTATTCCGTCAAGGCCAAAGGGCGGCTGTGCGCGGCCGTGATTGACGAGGAAACTGTCTGGTACGGGACTATCCCGCTGCTGGCATTCCCCAAGAAAGAAGACCGCAGCATCCGTTTCAAAAGCAACGAAGTCGCCGCTGAGTTTTTGAGCGAAATCCAGCAATGAGGAGAACCGGGGGCCGCAGCAGCGAACGGGGCGCGCCTATCAGTTGCGGTGAAATAGGGACTGTTTTTGGCCAATCGACCGCAAATCAGTCCCTATTCCACCGCAACTTGGAAATCGGCGATCAGCCCAGCGGACCCTGAAACAGTTCCTCATGCGAGCCCATTCTCACCAGCCTAATCACTGGGTTAGTCTTATGGGGAAGATAAAGAACGACCACATCGACCAAGCCATCGGATAGATGGAAATCGATGTGGCCGTTGTAGTTTCCGCCCGGGTTTGAAAGCTCATGGGCGCCATATTCCGCGGGAAGCGAGCCGTGAGCTGCAAGCTCTGCGACCGCCGCCTTAAACTCGGTTTTTAGCTGCGGATGGATGCGCATCGTCCGTTTATAATCCGCCTTAAACTGAGCCTCGACTTTAATCTCAAACATCGCTAGTCCTCATCGAGGAATGATATAAGCTCATCAGCGTTGTTGAATGACGGGCTATCGTCCGGCAAAACCCCCAACTCATGAGCCTCGGCGATCACCATGGCACGCCTCGTCGCCTCGTTGGGCACCTCCGCCCTTCCTACAATCTCAAAAGGAATCTTTCGCTGATTTACCAGCTGCCGAACGGCAAGATTGAGATAGGAATTGAGGCTGAGGCCGACCGAATCCAAGAACTCAGTCGCCTGCTCCTTGAGCCCCTCTTCGATGCGAACCGTCGTAGGCTTAACTGTTGCTGTAGACATTTGCGACCTCCTCGCTCTCGTCTTTTGCATCAGTATACCCAATATAAACGGCAAACTGACGTTAGATAGCATCAGATTGCCATACATATTCATGTCGCGGTGGGCACGATTGCTCTACATCAACCCGCTGAGCGCAATGTCGACGGACTCGTTGAGGTCATCGGTAATGTGTACCAGATCCGGATCGAGCGGGCTGATCATACCGGCGCTCATCACCGGGCCGTTGAGCCAGTCGAACAGGCCCTGCCAGTACTCGCTGCCCACCAGCACGAGCGGCATGCGCTTGACCTTGTGCGTCTGCACCAGCGTGAGCACCTCGAACATCTCGTCGAGCGTGCCAAAGCCGCCGGGAAACACGATGGCGCCCGAGCTGTACTTAACGAACATGGTTTTGCGCACAAAGAAGTAGCGGAAGTCCATACCGAGGTTTACGTATTTGTTGAGCCCCTGCTCGTGCGGCAATTCAATGCCCAGGCCAACTGACTTGCCATTGACACTCGCCGCTCCCCTGTTGGCCGCTTCCATGATGCCGGGGCCGCCACCGGTGATGACCGCCACGCCACGTTGCGCGATCTTGCGCCCGACGGTACGCGCCGCTTTGTAGAGCGGATCGGTCTTGGGCGTGCGGGCGCTACCGAAGATGGTCACCGCGGGCCCGAGCTCGGCAAGCGCGCCAAAGCCGTCGACAAACTCAGCCTGAATGCGCAGTACGCGCCACGGATCGGCATGCAACCAGTCGGTCGACTCCTCGGGCGCCAGCAGGTTGGCGTAGGTGTTGTCCTTGGGAATCATGGGACCGCGCATGACCACAGGACCGCGTCGGTACGTCTCGTCGTAGGCCGGCTCGCCCTCGACGTTCTCATTCTTAATCATGGGTACTCCTATCGAGAAAAAGAAAAGCGGGCGGGGTCGACGCCATGCGCCAAACACCCGCCCGAACATCAACTATTCGGTATGGTACCCACGTTGTATCAAGTGCTTGCAAGCTGTCGGTCAGTGGTCGCACAGACGGTCTTAGCGAACGTGATGACCGGCCGGCGCTCGCCCCTTGCCGTTGCCCGCGCTCTGCAAGCGCCCGAGCCGCTCTTAGTAGTCCACCGCCGCAGGACTGTTCATCCAGTCGCTCACAAACGCGCCGTAGCGGCCTTCAATAATGGCCTGGCGGGCACGCTGCATAAGGTTGAGCAGGTAGTAGATGTTGTGCATCGACAGCAGAATACCGCCGAGCATCTCCTTCTGCGTGACCATGTGACGGATGAGCGCGCGGCTGTAGCCGCCCGTGCACACCGGGCAGGTGCAGGTGGGGTCGATGGGGCCGTCGTCGTGCGCAAAGCGCGCGTTGCGGAAGTTAAGGCGACCTTCACTGGAGAACGCCGTACCCATGCGGCCGGTGCGCGTCGGCAGCACGCAGTCGAACATGTCGATACCCACGCCCACGCCGCGCACGAGCGTGGTAGGGTTGCCGACGCCCATGAGGTAGCGCGGCTTGTGCTTAGGCATGTATTCGGAAACCAGCGGCGCCAGCGTCTCGAACATGGTCTCGTGGTCCTCGCCCACCGAGTAGCCGCCGATGCCGTAGCCGGGGAAGTCGCCGCACTCCTCCAGGTGGCGCAGCGATCGCAGGCGCAGGTCCAGATGCATGCCGCCCTGAACGATGCCAAAGAGCGCCTGGTCATCGCGGGTGTGGGCCTTATAGCAGCGCTCGGCCCACATGCTCGACAGCTCCACGGCGCGCTCGACGTAGGCGCGCGTGGCAGGATAGCCGGGGCACTGATCGAGCTGCATGCAGATGTCGGAACCGAGCTTCATGGCGATTTCCATGTTGTCCTCGGGCGTCCAGAACACGTGGCGACCGTCGTAATCGTTGACGATAAAGCGCACGCCCTCGTCGGTGAGCTTGACGGCGTCGTTGTGGCTGAACACCTGGAAGCCGCCCGAGTCGGTAAGAATGGGGCCGTGCCAGTTCATAAACTTGTGCAGGCCGCCCAGCTCGGCGATGGTGTCCTCGCCGGGACGCATGGACAGGTGGTAGGTGTTGGCGAGCACGATCTGCGCACCGAGCTGCTTGACGGTCTCGGTAGGTATACCCTTGACGTTTGCCTTGGTGCCCACGGGCATAAAGATAGGCGTCTCGATGTCGCCGTGCGGGGTGTGCAGCACGCCGGCGCGCGCATGCGTGGTCGGGTCCTCGGCGATCAGATCGAATTTAAAAAGGTTCTGGTCCATAAACTGGAACTCCTTGGTTGCGGTTCATACGCAAACCATTATACGGGCAACCCGCAAGAAGCACCGACTCGACAGAAACTAGTGCATTAGGATCAGGTTCCCGCGCTAGTCGTTGGGTAGTCGTTGGGGACAGTCTTAAACGACTAGACGTTGGGGACAGTCTTCAGCGCCATCTTGCAAATGAGTGCCCCAATCTGCCGGCACTCAGGGACTGTCCCCAAGTGCCGGCAACGCCGATGCTCTGGTAACGCCGATGCTCTGACAACATCAGCGAGCGGTCGCCAGGGCGAACAAATTGGCATGAAAAGAGGGCGGCATAGACCTTCTGGTCATGCCGCCCTCTTTGAATGACAAGTTGTCGCTCTGGTGACCGCGCAGCGTCGGCCGGTCCGCCGTTCGGTAGAACGGCGGAACCCCTAAGGACGCTGGCCCATGCCACCCTCGAGGGTGACGGTCTCGCCGTTCATGTACTTAAAGTCGGGACCGCAGAGCTGAACGACCACGCGGCCGATTTCCTTCTCAACGTCGCCGTAGTGGCCCGCCGGCGGCATGTGGACGTTGGCCTTGAACGCCTCGGGATAGGCATCCTGGAAGTTCTCGAGCGCAGCGGTCCAAGCAAGCGGGCAAACGATATTGACGTTAATGCCGTCCTTGCCCCACTCGTTGGCGGCAACGCGGGTCAGGCCGCGGATGCCCTCCTTGGCGGCAGCATAGCTGCACTGGCCATAGTTGCCAAACAGGCCAGCACCCGAAGCGAAGTTGACCACGGAGCCCTTGGTCTCCTTCAGGTGCGGATAGGCCTTCTGCATGTACAGATAGGTAGCATACAGACCGGAGTAAATGGCTAGGTTAAACTGGTCCATGGTGTGATCGGCGATGGTCACGCCCGAGGCGCTAGCCTGAGCATTGTTAACGACGGCGTCGATGCGGCCGAACTCCTCAATGGCCTTGTCGATGACGTTCTGGACGACGGCCTCGTTGTCCTGACCAGCCGAGACATCGGCCTGAACGGGCAGAACCTTGACACCGTACTCGGCCTCGAGAGACTCCTTGGCGGCCTCGAGCTTGGCGACGTTGCGGCCGGTGATGACGAGGTTCGCGCCCTCCTTGGCAAATGCGATATCGATGCCGTAGCCGATGGAGCCAGCGGAACCGTCCTTAAGCGTGGCCTTGCCGCCGCCGGTGACGATCACGGTCTTACCAGTGAAAAGTCCCATACAAAGTCCTTTCAAATCGCGACGGGCACGCCCGCCGACTGCGCGTATCCAACTTCACGCGCCAAAAGCTGAGATGCAACTTTAGCGTGTTCAAGCAAAAATAAAAGACCGCGGTAGGCGAACGGCACCACGTCGTTCGGCGAAGGGATTGTCAAGTACAAACTGGATAAAGCGGCCGAGTTATTGTTATCAGATCGAGCCATCGAACACGTTTTGAAACTTTGCTGCGGCGCGCGGGATGTCGGCGCGAGACTTTATCATAGGGTGACAAACAACGATGAGGAGCACATGCCTATGACAGACGAGCTGGACCCCCAGACTCAGCAGCATATTGATGATTCCGCAGACGTCACCACAGATGCTGATGCTGTGACCTGCGATGATATTGACCTCGACGGCCCCATCTTGGACGAAAGCGCTACGGCGGAAACCCCTGGCGCCGAAGATGCAGGCGAGCAAAACGACGATGCGCCCGCTCAGGACGACGACCCCGTACAGGATGCCGCTCCGCAAGCTGCGGGCCCTATCGAGGTGTCTTCGGAAGAAGAGCTCGACGCCGTCATGGACTCCATGATGGATGCCGTCAAAGCGATGAAAGACGCCGTCGCCGATGCCGATATTGATGCCGAGGAAGAGGAGGCCGCCGAGGCGGCCTCGACCTTTGTGCCCGGCGAGACTCCGGTTGCCGACCAAGGCAGTACCATGCCCTCGTTTCTGCAGCTCGAGCATCCCACGATTGGCGCCGATGCGGTCGATCCGCACGCAGCAGGCTTTTCTGTGGTCGAGGGCGGTACCGGCAATATCGCCGCGCCGCAGGCTGCCGATGCGGACTCTGCCGACACCGCTCGCCCGGCCGCCCCGCACTCCCCCGCCGCGAACCGCGATCTGGGGACCGCTGTCTCGAACACTGCGAACGCCGTGGGCACCTTTATCGCCCAGGGTGCCTCGGCCATGCGCGAGATGAACGCCGCGAAAAAGGCACTTGCCGATGCCCGCGCCCACCTGGCCGAACTTGAGCAGCGCATTGCCGATCAGGCCGAGGAACTCGAGACGCGCCAGGATATCGCAGGCCGCTACGACCAGATCGTCGCCGACCAGCGCCAGGCGATCGCCACAGCGCAAAAGACCGCTGCGGCAGCCGAGATTGACCGTGATGCCCACGCCGCCAAAGCGACAGAGCTCAAGGGTCAGTTCGAACAAATGAAGGCAGAGGATGACGCGACTGAGCTCCGCCTGAAGGCCGCGCTCGACGCCGTGGAGGCCCGCGAGGCGAGCTCGCGCGAGACCGGCAACCGCCTCGTTCGACGTCTTGAGGATTCCAAGCGCATCCGCGACAAGGTGAAGGCCGAGCGAGACGCCGGCATTGCCGCCGCACAACAAACCGTCGACGCCACGCGCGCCCAGCTCGAGACGCTGCGTCATGAGTATGCCGAGCTGCAACGCAATCCCTCGGCAAATCCCGCCAACTATACGGTGCGCACCAGCGAGCTCTCGATGCAGATCTCCGACACGGCAGATGCCCTGCGTAAAGCCGAAGAAGATGTCCCGCGCATCACCGCCGACCTTGAGCACTCGCTTGCCGCAGCCGAGCAGGCCGTCGAGCAGGCGCAAGCCCCCATCGCCGACGCAAAACGCGCACACCAAGCCGTGACGACCGAGGCCGATGCCGCGCGCGACGAGCTGCAGGCGGCGAAGACCGCCGCCGCGACGCGCCAGCGCGAACTGCGCGAGAAGATCGCTGCCGAGGACAAGGCACGCCGCGACCAAGAGCAGACCATCGCCAACGCCCAAGCAGATGCCGCACATGCGCAGTCGATCACCGAACAGGCGACCGAGGTGCACGACCACCCAGAGATCACTGAGTCGCTTGCAGGGTCCTTGGCCCGAGACAAAGCCGAACACGCCGAGACCGAGCGAGAAGTCGCCCAGCTCGAGGCCACCGAGGACGCGGTGCGCGAGCGTACCCGCGACTCACGCATCAAATTCACCGGCGCCATCGTCTGCATTGTCGCTGTAGTCCTCGTGATCATCCTGATCTGGCTCTTCGCGAGCAAGTAAACCCGCCGCCAAATAACGCCTCAACTCAGTTGCGGTGAAATAGTTCCTGTTTAGCCATCAAATAAGCCAATTCAAGAACTATCTCACCGCAACTTATTTAGATTGGCGCAAGGCAACCTATCCCTCCTGCACCAATCTCTTGACATAAGGAGTGTCCCCAAGTGCCGGCACAAAAGGAACGTCCCCAAGTGCCAACAACGGTGACGCCGATGTTATGGCGCCGACAGACACTATGACCCAATCCGAGGGCACTAAAAAGACAGGAGCCCCCGCTC
>CAUGGC010000021.1 GCA_959599095.1 uncultured Collinsella sp.
ATACTCATGGAAAACCTCCCATTTCCCGATGTCCAAGAAATGGGAGGCAGTTCACAGGCACCTTTGTGGTGGTTTTCGTTTACGAGGGGTTTAGGGGCGGACCTGGCCGGTGCCGCGGAGCTTGTATTTGTAGGTGGTGAGGGCCTCGGCGGCAAAGGGGCCGCGGGCGTGGAGCTTTTGGGTCGAGATGCCGATCTCGGCGCCCAGGCCAAACTCGCCGCCGTCAGTGAAGCGAGTGCTGGCGTTGGAGTACACGGCCGAGGCATCGACCGCATCCAGGAAGCGCTCGCAAGCATCCGTGTCCTCGGCAACGATGGCCTCGGAGTGCATCGTGCCGTAGCGATTGATGTGTGCGATGGCCTCGTCCTCGTTTGCCACGACCTTCACGCTCATCTCGAGCGCCAGATACTCGCGACCCCAGTCCTCCTCAGTCGCGGCAACGTAGTCATCGCCCTCGGCAAGCCCGGCGTCGGCGCATGCGGCGCACGTGGCCTCGTCGCCGTGAATGAGCACGCCGTGGTCATGCAGCACGGCCACGACCGCGGGCAAAAACGCATCGGCCACGGCACGGTCGACCAGCAGCGACTCGGCGGCATTGCACACGCCTACACGCTGGGTCTTGGCATTAACGATAATATTGAGCGCTTTATCGAAGTCGGCGGATTCATGCACGTAGATGTGGCAGTTACCCGTGCCCGTCTCGATCACCGGAACGAGCGACTCGCGCACGCAGCGCTGGATCAGGCCCGCACCGCCACGCGGAATGAGCACATCGACGACGCCGCGGAGCTTCATGAGCTCGCCGGTGGCCTCGCGGTCGGTAGACTCGATCATCGACACGGCCTCGCGCGGGAAGCCCTTGGCCTCGAGCGCATCGGCCAGCAGCTCAGAAATCATGGCACACGAGTGATAGGCCAGCGAGCCGCCGCGCAGAATGCAGGCGTTGCCGGTGCGGATGCAGATGCCCGCGGCGTCGGCCGTCACGTTGGGGCGCGCCTCGTACACCATGGCGACCAGGCCCAACGGCACGCTCACGCGGGTGAGGTCCACGCCGCTTGCGAGCACGCGGTGGTCGAGCACGCGGCCGACAGGATCGGGCAGCTCGGCGAGCTTCTCCAGGCCGGCGGCCATACCCTCGACGCGCTCGGGCGTCAGCAGCAGACGGTCGAGGAGCCCCGCCGAGGTCCCCGCATCGCGCGCGGCGGACATATCGAGCTCGTTGGCGGCGACGATAGAGTCGACACCGTTGCGCAGTGCTGCGGCCATGGCGCGCACGGCCTCCTGGCGCTGCTCGTCGCTCGCCGTGGCAAGCGAGGCCGACGCTGCCTTAGCGGCAACGGCAAGATCGTGGACATACGTGGCCATATCGACCGACATGGGCGGCCCTTTCTCCTAGAAGTTTGCAACCATGGTAGCCGATTTGCGCATGGCCTCGCCCGCGGCGGTAGAATTGGTCAACCCGAAACACCGCAACGAACGGAAGACTCACATGGCCCTCATCACTTCGTACCACGTCCCCGGCCTGTATGTCGAGGACCACAGCATCGACGTCCCCCTCGACTGGCGCGGCCTGGAGCCGATGCTCCTGGCCGTCGGCAGCACCATGCGCCGCGGCGCTATACCGACACCCATCGCCGGCGCGCCCGAGAGCATCAAGCTCTTCTACCGTGTGGTTTGCGCGCCCGACCGCATCAACGACGATCTGCCGCTGCTCCTGTTTTTGCAGGGCGGCCCCGGCGGCGAGAGCCCGCGTCCGCTGTCTCCCACAAGCGACGGCTGGATCGAGGAGGCCGTCAAGCACTTCCGCGTGGTCCTTCCCGACCAGCGCGGCACCGGACGCAGTAGCTGCGTGGACGGACACACGATCAAGGCACTGGGTGATCGCGCAACGGCCGCCGGCGCCGATACAGCACGCTCGCAGGCGGATTTCCTCAAGCGCCATCTTGCCAGCTCCATCGTGCGCGATTTTGAGTACCTGCGCCTGGTGGGCTTTGGCGGCAAGCCCTGGGTCACACTGGGGCAGAGCTACGGCGGCTTTTTGACGCTGAGCTACCTGTCGCTCTTCCCCGAGGGCGTGGCGGCGAGCTTTACCTGCGGTGGCATCCCCCACGTCCCGGCGAGCGCCAGCGAGGTCTACGCGCACACCTTCCCGCGCATGGCCGCCAAGACGCAGCAGTATTACGACCGCTACCCCGCCGACGTCGAGCGCGTGGCGGCGCTGGCCGATGCGCTTGAGGAGCAGAAGCCTGTGCTACCCGACGGCTCGCCGATGACGGTGGAGCGCCTGCAGCTTATGGGCAGCGACTTTGGCATGAAGCCGAGCTTTGAGCGCATGCATTGGATTATCGACCACGCTTTTGTTGACGGCGACGGCACGCTGAGCTGCGGTGCCTCAGTATCCGATAGCTTTTTGATGTGCGCCTTCGAGCGCACCAACACGCGCGCGAATCCGCTGTACTGGACGCTTCAGGAGTTCATCTACGCCGACGGCGACACCATGCCCATTCGCTGGGCCGCGGCAGAAGAGAAAGCCCATCGTACCGAGTTCGACACACTCGCGCGCCCGCTCATGTTTACCGGCGAGGCCATGTTCCCGTGGATGTTTGAGCAGATGCCCGAACTTAAGCCCTTCAAGCCCGCTATGGATCTGCTGATGGAGGACACCAGCTGGGACAAGATCTACGACCCGCAGCGCCTGGCCTGCAACGAGGTGCCGCTCCAGGCCGCGGTGTACTTCGATGACATGTACGTGGACTCGGGCCTGCAGCTCGATACGCTCAGCCGCGTGGGCAACTCGCATGCCTGGGTGACGAACGAGTTTGAACACGATGGCCTGCACGGCAGCGTGGTGTTCAAGCACCTCTTCGACGAAGCCCTCAACCGCGGAAACCTGCGCCAGATCTTCTAGCAAAGGAGTGTCCCCGTCTGCCGGCACAAAAGGAACGTCCCCAAGTGCCGGAAAAGGAGAGGCAGCACTGCTGGCAAAACGAGCCGCAGCGCTGCCTCTCTTTATGCAAACACTATCAAGTTGTCCCTATGGATCGCGGGCTTCTCGGCCAGGTCTGCGAGCAGGCGGTTGCTGGCAATCTGGTCCTGGCGGCGGCCGGCTGCAAGCTCCAGCACGTCCGAATCGGCCTCGGCGATACCACGGGCGACAACCATGCCGCTCGGGTCGCACACGTCGAGCACATCGCCCTCGGCAAACTGGCCATCGACCTCGCGAATACCCACCGCGAGCAGCGACGATCCGCGGCTGACCAGCGCCTTCGCGGCGCCGTCATCGACCGTCACCGAGCCGTGCGCCTTGTCGCCCAGTGCAATCCACAACTTGCGCGGCGCAATGTCCAGGCGCTCCGCCGGCGGATCGAACAGCGTACCCACGCTCTCGCCGCGGGCCAGACGCACGAGCGCATCGGGCTCCTCGCCCGAGCAAATCACGCTTTGAATGCCCGCCGTCATGAGAATGCGGCTCGCGCGAATCTTGGTGATCATGCCGCCCGTACCCACCGATGTGGAAGAATCGCCCGCCGAGGCGATAATCTTGGCATCGATCTTATGCACGACCGGGATAAACTCGGCCGTCGGATCCTCATGCGGATTGGCGGTGTAGAGGCCATCGATGTCCGAGAGCGTCACGCACAGATCGGCGGAAACCAGGCAGCTCACAAGCGCCGCCAGCGTGTCGTTGTCGCCAAACTTGATCTCATCGACGGTGACGGTATCGTTCTCGTTGACGACCGGCACCACACCCAGCTCCACAAGGCGCAGCAGGGCGTCGCGCGCGTGCAGGTAGGACGTGCGGCGCGCCGTGTCGTGGCGCGTGAGCAGCACGAGCGAGGTGAGCAGGTCGCGCGCATGGAACTCCTCGTCATAGACCGACGAGATGATGCACTGACCAGCCGAGGCGCAGGCCTGCAGGCTCGGCAGGTCGCCGACCGGCTTACGGTCGAAGCCCAGCACGGGATAGCCGCAGGCAATGGCGCCCGAGCTCACCACGACCAGGCGCCAGCCAAGCTCGCGCAGCGCTGCGGCCTGATCGGCAAGCCCGCCGATAAAGGCGCGGTTGACCTTGCCATCGGCGCCCACCACCGTAGACGAACCGATCTTTACCACCATCGTTTTATAAGAAGTCGTCATACGTTAAACCAATCAACTGTTCAGCGAACGGGCGAGCGGGCGAACGGGCGAGCGAGAAAATAATCCGTGTTCCTCCGTCCCCTTCGGATTATTTTGCCCAGGGGAAGGCCGAAGCCGCGGCCATGTTCTTGCGCACGAGCTCGTCGCGCACCTGAGCCAGGCCCTGTTCCATGCCCACCACATAGGTCTGCGGGTACAGGAAGCGCTTGAAAGCTGCGTCCAGATGATCGAGTGCCCAAGCACAGCGCTCGCGCGCGTCCTGGATGCTCTCACGCGGAGCCACCGCGCTGCCATCGCGCACGATCGGCACCAGCAGCTCGCGATACTCAAGTTCGGACACGTCGGTCACCAGGGCGGCATCATTCACGGCCACGAGGGTATTGCCGCGCGCGGCACCCTCCCCCGCCAGATGGTCCTCGTCGTAGATCATGTCGCAGACCGGGCCGCCAAAGCCGTCGTAATAACGGCGCACGCGTTGCACACCCGGGATCGTGCGCTTGTAGGGCTGCTCAGAGAGCTTGACCACCGGCGTCCATGGATCTGCCTCGCTCGCACGGCGGGCGGAAAGCTTGTACACGCCGCCCAGCGCCGGCTGGTCATAGCAGGTCGCAAGCTTGGTACCCACGCCAAAGCTGTCGATGGGCGCGCCCTGGTCGAGCAGCGACTGAATCGTGTACTCATCCAAATCGTTAGAAACCGAGATCCCCACATAGGGCAGGCCCTCGGCATCAAAACGGCCGCGCACATACTTGGAGAGCTTGGCGAGGTCGCCGGAGTCGATGCGAATGGCCGACAGGCGCTCGCCCACCGCTTCCATCTCCTTGGCAACCGTAATGGCATGCTCGCAACCCTCGCGTACGTCGTAGGTGTCGATGAGCAGCGTGCAGTTCTTGGGACTCGACTTAGCAAAAGCCCGGAATGCCTCGAGCTCGGAGTCGAAGCTCATGACCCAGCTGTGCGCATGCGTGCCAAAGACGGGAATACCGTAGCGGCGGCCGGCGAGCACATTGGACGTAGAGGAGCAGCCGGCAACGTAGCTCGCGCGCGCGACGGCCAACCCGCCATCGGGACCCTGGGCGCGGCGCAGGCCAAACTCGGCAACGGGACGGCCGTCCGCCGCCAGCACCACGCGCGCCGTCTTGGTAGCGACAAGCGTCTGGAAGCCGACAATGTTGAGCAGCGCCGTTTCGAGCAGCTGGCATTCAAGCGCGGGGCCGGTGACGCGCACCATGGGCTCGCGCGGAAAGACGAGCTCGCCCTCGGGCACGGCGTCGATGTTTACATGCGCACGAAAATCGCGCAGGTAGTCGAGGAATCCAGGCTTGAACATCGCGCCGCCGGCAGGGGCCTCAAGCGATGCGAGGTAGTCGATGTCCTCGGGCGTAAAGCGCAGATTCTCGACCAGCTCGGGCAGTTCGGCGGTGCCGCACATGACGGCATAGGCGCTGCCAAAGGGATGGTCGCGGTAAAACGCGGTAAAACAACCCTGCTCATTGGCCTTGCCGCTCTCCCACAGGCCCTGGGCCATAGTGAGTTCGTACAGATCAGTGAGCATTGCGATGTCGGTGGGATGCGAGATGTCGGTCAAAGCCATGGGGCGACCTTTCGGATGCGTTGTGCAGAGGTTGAGGGTTGGCGAGGCGGGCGTGCGGGCATGGAGCCCAGCGCGAACAGGCTAAAGCAGGCCCATGCTGGTCAGGATCGTGTAGCCCATAAAGATGACAAACGCGATGAGGGCAAGGACAATGATGATTTTTTGAGCCGGCGCCATACCGGGGATCTCGTTCTCACCCGCAGGCTCCTTGGAGGTAACCATGCGCTGGGCAAAGGTCATCTCGTCACGGCTCGGTTTGGGCTCGACGGGCTTGGGACGAGCAGCCCTTTTAGGCTGAGGTTTGGGTGCGGTGGGCGCGGGCTTCGCGGCGGCGGGCTTGGGCGCGGGGGCGACGTTCGCGGCGGCCTCCTCGGCCTTCTCGCGCTCGGCACGCAGGGCGGTCAGCTCCTCACGCTCGCGACGTGCCTCTTCCTGGGCCTCGCGGCGGGCCTTCTCGGCGCGGAGCTCTTCCAACTCGGCGCGTTCCTCGGCAGACAGTGGTTGGGACTCAAGCTCGGCCATGGTACAGCCCTTTCTTTTAAAAAAAGCCGCCGACACAATGTCAGCGGCTTATCAAATCCAAGGGTGGAGACGAAGGGAGTCGAACCCTCGGCCTCTGCCATGCGACGGCAGCGCTCTCCCAACTGAGCTACGTCCCCAGGACAAGTCGATATTTTACCTACGGCTCGCCAACTGTCAACGCCCAATAACCAGTCTTTTTGGGGCGTGGCTATTTTGACAACTTTTCGAGCAGGCGATCCTCTCGATGATTTTTTAATCCCCGTCCCAGAAAAATCATCGGCGAATGTGCTACTTTGCGCTGGTGAGGACGCCGGTGGTGTCGAAGGCTGGGGTGAAGCTCTCGTCTACCGCGCCGCCTTCTTGCCAAAACATCGTCGTAAAGCCCAGGTCGTCGGCATGGTCGAGCACCTGCTCATACTCCTCGCGCGTCACGGCGCGCGCCAGGTCGCCGCCTTGTTCGCGCATGAGTGCATTGGGCGTGTACTGGTTCATGACCGAGATCGGCACGTCGCCCACCGTCTGCCACACCAGGTCCAACACGCGGCACGAATCGTCCGCATGCCCCGGCAGCACCAGATGACGCACGATTATGCCGCGCCTCATGAGCCCGTCCCCGTCTACCAGCTCTCCCCCGCGGCGCTCAATCTCGCGCGCCATCTGGGCCAGACCCGACACAGCCACGCGCGGGTAGTCCTTAATATGAGAAAGCGACTGCGCAAGCCCCGCGTCGGCATACTTAAAGTCGGTAAGCCACACGTCGACCAGATCGCCGAGCGCTGCCACGGCACTCGCCCGCTCATAGCCGCTCGTGTTGTAGACGATCGGGATGTCCAGCCCGCGCTCCCGAGCTGCGGCAATCGCGGCAGGCAACAGGTGCGCATAGTGCGTCGCCGTCACCAGGTTGATGTTATTGGCGCCCTGGTCCTGCAGCTCCAGCATAATCTCGACCAAACGCTCGGGCGAAATCTCAAGACCGAAATTGCCCGTCGAGATCTCGTGGTTTTGGCAGTAGATACATTTGAGCGAACAGCCGCTAAAGAAAATCGTACCCGAGCCGGCCTCGCCCGAAATGGGCGGCTCCTCCCACATATGGAGCGCCGCGCGGGCGACCTTAAGCGTGTTGTCGGCGCCGCACACGCCACGCGCGCCCTCGTCGCGCGCCGCACCGCAACGGCGCGGACACAAATGGCAGGCGGGCGAAAAAAGTTCGGTCAACGACGTCGGCATAAAAACATGCTCCAAAACAATGATTCAGCAGCTCAAACGTAAAGGGACCAACCGCACAGACGGCTCGAGCCCAAGGCGCCGTAATCGTCCGACACGATTTTTATAATGTCAAGACTGGAATCGACAAAGTGCCGCTTTATGATGTAGGTATTCCGCCCCCCGCGGAGCAACTGGGTGAACCGTCGCGTTTATTTAGGGAGCCCACACAGTCGTACCTAGTACAGGTATCCTTCGTTGTTAAGGACGCTGGAACAGTCGATGAGGGCACCCACCTGTTTTAGGTGGGTTCATTTTCGTAACGTGGGGGGTGGTTTTCTTTTGTCGAAAATCGCCATTACAGTCCATATGGATCCCCACCGGCATCCCGACAAGCCATCGACAACAACCCAATATCTGGTAAGCGCGTGATTATCGCTGCATGCAATTCCATGCACCCCCCGTGGTCGAGTATCATGGTTCGGCTATGCCCTTTGCGCATGGCGTTCTTCTGACCTTTTCCTTCGACGCTTGGCGGTTTTTAGATTCATGGCTTCATCCCCGAGCTACATACCGTACCTATGCGTGGCAGCGGCGGCCTTTATCACGACCTTCCTCATGGTGCCCCTGGTCAAGCGCTTGGCAATTAAGCTCGACGCCGTCGACTATCCTTCTAAGCGCCGCATCAATACCAAGCCCATCCCGCGTTTGGGCGGAACGGCGGTGTTTTTGGGCCTGGTCGTTGCCTGTATTGTGCAAATCCTAGGCACCTGGTACCTGGGTTGGCCGCCCGTTTTGGTGCCCCACCCCCGTCTGCACATCAGCTACCCCATACTTGCGCTTTCTTTTACCGTCATCTTTGCGACCGGCGCTATCGACGACGTCTTCCAGCTCAAGCCCAAGCAAAAGCTGGCCGGACAGGTCCTCGCCGCGCTTATCGCCTGTATCGGTGGCCTACGGATCGGCGTCATCGTCAACCCGTTTGCCCCCGGCGAGATCATGCTCGGATGGCTCGCCTACCCCATCACCGTGATCTATCTGGTGGCATTCACCAACATCATTAACCTCATCGACGGCCTCGACGGCTTGGCCACGGGCATCTGCGGCATCGCGTCGTTCACCATGTTTTCGATGGCCGTTCTCTCGGGCCGCATCGACGCCGCCGCGCTCTCCATTGCGCTCTTTGGCGCCTGTCTGGCCTTTTTGCGCTACAACTTCAACCCCGCAAGCATCTTCTTGGGCGACTCGGGGTCGCTGCTTCTGGGCTTTGCGCTGGGCTCCATCTCGCTGCTCAACGTGAGCCGCACCGCCGCGCTCACCTCGCTTATCATTCCGCTCATCGTTGCCGGCGTGCCCATCATCGACACGTTTAGCGCCATCGTGCGCCGCAAGCGCGCCCACATTAGCATCGGGCAGGCCGACAAGGGCCACATCCACCACCGCCTGATCCAAGAGGGCTACAACCAAAAGCAGGCAGTGCTCCTCATCTACGCCTGGTGCATCATGCTTTCGGCCGGCGCCGCCGCGATTAACCAGGTCGAGGTGCCCATGCGCGTGCTCATCTTTACCGTGCTCGCCATTGGTTCGGCGGCCTTTGCCAAGCATCTACATCTGTTTGAGCCCGTGCTGCGCCACCATTACAACAAGCGCACGCACGAGGATGAGCTCGTCACCCCCGACGACCCCGCCTTTAAGCAGGAGGAGCAGGCAGCCGAGGAACGTAAGGAAGAGCGCCACCACAAGCTCTAGGGTAAGCTGCCGAGAATGTGCCAAGGCATCGCTGACCAAGTGCAACTACATCGCATCAATCGCGTAAGCCACCCCTTGCCAGCCCCTCGCCTACTTACGCCCCGCCCCTCCAATAAACGCGTTATCATCTTGACCCATGAACATACGTTAGGAGCAATCATGCCAAACGAGAACAGCTACGAAGTCGCGCTGCAAAAGAGCAACGCCATTCGCGAGGGCCTGGCAAAAACGCCCGAGAAGTTCACCATGCTCACCGGCGACCGCCCCACCGGCCGTCTGCACCTGGGTCACTACTTCGGCACCCTCAAGGGCCGTGTTGAGCTGCAGAACATGGGCGCCAAGACCAACGTGCTCATCGCCGACTACCAGGTCATCACTGACCGCGACACGACCGAGCACATCCAGGACAACGTGTACAACATGGTCATGGACTACCTTGCCTGCGGCATCGACCCCGACAAGACCATGATCTACGCGCACTCCGCCGTGCCCGCCGCCAACCAGCTCATGCTGCCGTTCCTGTCGCTGGTCTCCGAGGCCGAGCTGGCGCGCAACCCCACGGTCAAGGCCGAGATGGAGGCCTCGGGCCACGAGCTCACCGGCCTTCTGCTCACCTACCCGGTGCACCAGGCCTGCGACATCCTGTTCTGCAAGGGCAATGTGGTGCCCGTCGGTCGCGACCAGCTGCCGCACATCGAGCTCACCCGCACCATCGCCCGCCGCTTTAACAACCGCTACGGCAAAGTGTTCCCCGAGGTCGAAGCGCTGCTGTCCGAGACCCCGCTACTGCCGGGCCTGGACGGTCGCAAGATGAGCAAGAGCTACGGCAACGCCATCAACATCTCGATGACCGCCGAGGAGACGGCCAAGCGCATCAAGAAGAGCCAGACCGACTCCGAGCGCATGATCACGTTCGATCCCGAGAACCGCCCCGGCGTGTCCGGCCTGCTTTCAACCGCCGCCATCTGCACTGGCCGTTCCGAGGTCGAGATTGCCGAGGAGATTGGCATGGGCGGCTCCGGCCAGCTCAAGAAGTACGTGACCGAGGCCGTCAACGAGTACTTCGCGCCGATCCGCGAGCGTCGTCAGCGCTATGAGAACGATCTGGACTATGTGAAGGACGTGCTGCACGAGGGCAACCGTCGCGCCAACGAGATTGCCGAGCAGACCCTGGCCGAGGTTCAGGACGCCATGGGCATGGTGTACTAGATCGATCTGCTGGCTAGAACTTTCGATTGCTATAGGGCGGGCGCTACGGCGTCCGCCTTTTTTGGTGCCCGACCGGTTCGGCTCTGCCCATTGCACTCCCCCGACAAACAGGAACAGGCCCGCTGGCAGTTAGTTGCCAGCGGGCCTGTTCCCGAAGTACACCGTTGAATCGCACAGAGGGGAGGAATGCGAATCAAACTCAACAGGGCAGGCTTTTTCATCGCCTATTGCCTGCTCCGTTGCTGAAACCAATATAGTTCACCGTGGTTTACTTTGCTGCATCAATATCGCCCGCCATAGCTTCTCCATAAGTTAGCCCCAGTAAACTAAACCACCACAAAGGGGACAGGCACCTTTGTGGTGGTTTTCGCCACGGCAGAGCCGCTAGAGCCCCACTGGCCAGCGACAGACGGCCAAGTCGACGTGCATGTCATCCTTAAACGCCACACCCTCCCCTAGCAAAAGCTCACGTTGAGCATCGGGACCGCCAAAAGCAAAACCCTCGCATATGTGCCCGTCGGCAAACACCACGCGGTGACAGGGAATCTCGCCGGGGCGAGGATTACTATGCAGGGCATACCCCACGTACCGCGCACTTCGTGGACGACCGGCAAGCAGAGCCACCTGACCATACGTGGCGACCATCCCCTCGGGGATTTGCTCGACCACCTCGTACACCCGCTCAAAAAAGCCCTCAGACGCCATTGCTCGCTCCCTTCCACCCGGAATAGCATAAACCACCACAAAGGTGCCTGTCCCCTTTGTGGTGGTTTTGGCAGGTGGGCTAGTTAACGGGCTGGAAGAAGGCCACGGCTACGGCGCCGGGGCCTACATGGGTGCCGATGGTGGCACCGATGGTGTGAACGGGCAGTTCGCCCTCGGTGTGGCCAGCCCACAGTGCCGCGCTGTCCTCGATATACTTCTTGAGCACCGCATCCGAAAGGCCCGTATAGCCGAGCGCCAGCGGCATGGAAAAGTCGATGCCGCCCGCTTTTTCGACCTTCTGGTTGAGCAGGTTGCGGCCGTTCTTGGAACCACGCGCCTTGCCCAGCTGCACGATCAGACCGTCCTCGGCAGCCACAACGGGCTTTACGTTGAGCAGCGTGCCCACGGCGCCGGCAGCAGCAGACAGGCGACCGCCGCGCACCAGGTACTCCAGCGTCTCGAGCAGACCAATAACCACCACGCGGTCACGGACGGCCTCGACAGCCGCCGCGATCTGGGCAGCGCCCTGGCCCTCGTCCACTAGGCGCAGGGCATACTCGACCAGCACGCGCTCACCCAGGGTAACGTTATTGCTATCAACCACATACACGTCGCCGCCCGGCGCCTCGGCAAGTGCGGTACGGGCGCTCTGATTAGTCCCCGAAAGTTTGGCACCCACGGTAATAATCACCGCCTCGTCGCCGGCCTCACGCGCTTCGGCAATCGCCTGCGAAAAGGCGTACGGGTTGACCTGACCGGTCTTGGGCAGCTCATCGCGCTCCACAAGCATCTCGTAAAAGCGCTGGTGATCGATGTCGACGCCATCCATATACACATCGGTGCCAAAGGTGACGGACAGCGGCAGAACACGCAGAGCGGGGTGCTCCGCCGGCGACATATCGCTTGCGGAATCGGTAATAATGCGGACGGACATAACGAATCCTTTCTTGCGCAGGTCTCGCGCAGGGAATTTTGACAGCAATGTCCCGGCACGGCGTACGCGCTCAAACGGGACGATGCAGTTCTTGGCTGAAAGCTAGCGCCAGCGCGGCTCTAGATCTCGCGCAGGGTGTTGAGGATCGTGCGCAGCGATGCATACATCTGCTCGCGCTGCTCCACGCCCATGGCCTTGCCGGTGGTATCGAGCACCTCGCGAATGATGCGATCGGCCTCGCTCATGCTCTCGCCGCCCAGGGCAGTCAGGCGCACCGGAGCACGATACTTGACGGCCGCATCACCCGAGTCGTCAACCTCGACGTAGCCGCCCTCCTCCAGATGCGCGAGCGTGCGCGAGACGGCGGCACGGGTCACGCCTGCCATGCGAGCCAGGTCAGCACCAGTCAGGCCGTCCTTGCTGCGCTCAAGATAGTACAGGCACATAACGTCGGAGCCCTTGAGGCCCAGCCTTGCGCCCTCGGATGTCTTAATGCGCTGGATCTCCTTGTAGAGCCCGCTGATCAGTCCGACAAAGTCCTCGAAACGTGTCTCGTCGTTCTGCTGCATGGGAGACGACCGCCTTTCGCTTGCATAATGCTTACGGGTAAACATCTTAGTCGCATAAGCCGACACCCGTACCCAAATACCCCATTTGTTAACCCATCAACATAAAAACCACCACAAAGGGGATAGGAACCTTTGTGGTGGTTTTGACCGGCGAACATGATCCGCAGGCGCCGCTACAGCTCCACGCAGGGATTGACGCGAGTCACAAGCGTCTTAACGACAACCGTCGCTCCCAGATAGCGCTCGAGCAGCTCGGCTAAGCGATCGATCGCGGCCTGGCAATCCCCCATCCGCTCGGGCTCCACGCACTCAATCGCCAGGAACGCATCGGCCGAATCATCGGACAGCGCCGTTCGAACGCCGTCGCGCCAGTTCCAGCAGCGGCACACGGCGCCTGCATCGTCGATATAGGCGAGCTCGCCGGGCAGCGTCGGGTCATCCGCTTCCTCGCCAAGAGGCAGGAACGCATCGCCACCGTCGGTCACCTTCAAGCGAAGGTCACCCTCGATCGCATGCAAATCCTCGCCTCCCACGGGCAGCGCGTAGGTCAGCGACACCGTGTTGTAGATGTCCACCGCGGACGTAATGTGGCCCACCGGCTTGCCTTTGAGCACGCGTTTGAGCAGGTTCTCGATTGAGCAACGCGCGCCCTTTTTGGTCTTGAACAGACGGTACGCGTCACGCCATGCCTTGACCGGTGCGTTCTCGCTGATAGTATCGCTGGTCAGATGGCGCTCCGCGTCGATATTGGCGCGGTCAAGCAGCGCGGCAATCGCATCCACGTCCTCCTGGGGTATCTGGGCCGAGGGCTTCATGCCCTTTACGACCACAACGCCGATAGCCGCCTGCGGAAACAGCTCCCAAAACGAATTCTCGGCAACAAAGCCCTTCATACGTGCTCCCTTCACGATTCGCCCCACGCGAGCGTCTAAACAAAAAGCGCTCTTACAGCGGCCACCTTCAAAGTCCTACGGTGCCGCCACAAGAGCGCTTACGCTGTCCCCATCCGGAGAAGGGGACGATATGCCAGGCGTATTGTAACCCGAGTCATCCGCCCAAGCAAAACCACCGCAAAGGTGCCTGTCCCCTTTATGGTGGTTTTGGGCCTGAGGCAACGCTAGTGGCGGAGTCCCAGCAGGCCCCGGCCGCGGTGACGGGCCTCGGCGGACACCTGGGCGTGCGGGCCGGCGGCCTTGACGGACTCGGGTAGGTGCGAGTACTTCTTCTCGAAGTTCTCCTCGAACATCACCGCCAGGTTGTGCGCGGCCTCGTCATAGCGCGCGGTGCTCTGCCAGTACTGGCGCGGCACCAGGATGCCGTCGGGCACACCGTGGCACGTAGTGGGAATGTCGACATTGAAGATATCGTCGTGCAAGAACTCGCTGTCCTCGATAGTGCCGTCGAGGGCACGGGCCACCAGGGCGCGCGTGTAGGCAAGTTCGATGCGATGGCCCACGCCATAACCGCCGCCGATCCAGCCGGTGTTGACCAGATAGACGCGGGTGCGACCGTCGGCAATACGCTCGCCGAGCATCTTGGCGTAGACCATAGGGTCGAGCGGCATAAACGGCTCTCCGAACAGCGAGGAGAACGTGGGCGTGGGCTCGGTGACGCCGACCTCGGTGCCGGGGGTCTTGGCCGTAAAGCCCGTCACAAAGTGATACATGGCGGCGTCGGCCGTCAGGCGCGAGATGGGCGGCAGCACGCCAAAGGCATCGCAGGTCAGGAAGAGTACGACGCTCGGAGTGGTACCCATGCCCTTGGTCCACGCGTTGGGAATGTGCTCCACAGGGTATGCCACGCGCGTGTTGTGCGTGATCGAGATGTCGTCGTAGTTGGGCTTGCGGTTCTCATCGAGCACCACGTTTTCGCAGATGGCACCAAAACGAACGGCATTGAAGATCTCGGGCTCGTGGAACGCGTCCAGGCCCTCGCACTTGGCGTAGCAGCCGCCCTCGATGTTGAAGATGCCCATGTCGGACCAGCCGTGCTCGTCATCGCCGATCAGCAGGCGCGTGGGGTTGGCCGAAAGCGTGGTCTTGCCGGTGCCCGACAGGCCAAAGAACACCGCGGTCTCGTGCGTGACGGGATCCATACTGGCCGAGCAATGCATGGGCAGCACGTCGTCCTCGACGGGCAGCAAATAATTCATAACGCTGAAGATGGACTTTTTGATCTCGCCGGAGTAGCCGGTACCCGCGACCAAAATCACGCGCTCCTGGAAGTTGATGACCACGGCGGCGCTGGAGTTGAGGCCCTTGATGGCGGGATCGCACTGGTAGCCCGGCGCGGCGAGCACACAGAAGTCCGGCTCGCCGGTGCGCGCGATTTCGCGGGCAAGCGGGCGGGCGAGCATCTGCTTAATAAAGAGTGCCTGGCTGGCACGCTCGCAGGCGACGAGCAGTCGGCGCGTGTGGTTGCGGTCGGCGCCGGCCATGCCGCGGGTGACGAACACGTCGCGCTCGTTGAGGTAGTTGACGATACCGGCCTTGATGGTCTCGTAGCTCTCGATCGAAAGCGGTCGGTTGACGGCGCCCCAGGCGATCTTGTCGTGCACGTCGGGCGTGTCGACGATAAAACGGTCGTTGGGCGAGCGTCCGGTACGCTCCCCCGTCTCGATCACCAGTGCGCCGTTGGAGGCCATGCGGCCTTCGTTGCGGCGGATGGCGTGCTCGACGAGTTCTGCTGCCGGCAGGTCAACCAGCAGGCGGGGCTGGCTCTCGGCGGGGTCTTCGACCAGCGTAATGCCAAAGTTGGACAGAACTTCTGCAGGGGTAATACCTGGCATGGGGCCTCCTTTAAAAGCGCGACACGTGGACGAGGCGCGCACTTTACTCACGTAAAGCCCGTTGTACCCGATATGCAAAAACGTTTTTGCGGCAACGGCGAAGCGCCCGCCCAACGGTCAAAAATCGCACGCAAGCGGCCTAGTCGTTAGGGACACTCTTGAACAGGCAACAACCAAGGAGCGACCCCGGATGCCGGCACTTAGGGACGTTCCCAAAGTGCCGGCACATAAGGAACGTCCCCAAATGACGTCTACTGAATGGCGCCGCCGAAATTATCGAACAACCTGTTCAAAAACACGAACGAACACCGTCGCGTCTATACTAGAGCGCAGCAATAGAAAGGACTCCGCTTTGAGCATCACGCCCATCGATAGCATTCGCCGCGCCATCGCCCGCCGCAATGGCGTCGCCGACCCCACCGTATCGGACGGGGCGCACGGGCAGGGCGGACGCATCGAGAACGGCCTGTTCCCCGCATCGCACACCGCCGAGGAGCTCGCACGAATCCAAGAGCTAAGCCAGCGTAACGCCGGCGGTCCCGACAGCAGCCGGGTCACACGCCGTCGCCGCGAGCGCGATCGCCAGCCCGGCCCCATCCACCGCATGGTCAATGCCTGGTGGAACCGCCTGCTCGGAGCCGTCTACGGCGGCGGCTTCTCCACGCAAGAAGCCGAGTACGAAGATCACGCCACCCGTCGCGACTACCTTTGGAATACCCTGAGCACCGCCGTGTGGGGCTTCGCGTTTCCCCTGCTCACCATCGTGTCCACGCAGCTCGTAGGCGCCGAGGAAGCCGGTAAGTTCTCCATCGCCTTTGTCACCGGCACGCTCATCATGATCGCGTGCAACTACGGCGTGCGCAATTTTCAGGTCTCGGACATCGACGAAACGACGTCCTTTGCCTCCTACCAGCTCAACCGCTGGCTTTGCGGAGCGCTCGCCCTAGGCTGCGGCCTCATGTACAGCAGCGCCCGCGGCTATGACGCGCAGATGGCGACGATCGGCCTGGGCGTCTACCTGTATAAGGTGATCGACGGCATCGCCGACGTGTACGAGGGCCGCCTGCAGCAGGCCGATAAACTCTACCTGGCCGGCATGAGCCAAACGCTACGCTCCGTCGGCGTCATCGCGGTCTTTAGCTTGGCGTTGTTCCTTACACACAGCATGCCCATCGCGGCCATGGCCATGGGTGTCACCGCCATCGCCTCGCTCGTGCTGGTCACCGCGCCGCTCGCCCTGCTCGAGACCGAAAAGTCGCGTCGCGTGAGCCTGCGCGAGGTCGGCCACCTGTTTGTCCAGTGCGCTCCGCTCTTTGGTGCACTGTTCCTGTTCAACCTCATCGAGAGCATGCCCAAGTTTGTGATGGAAGGCACGCTGGCCTACAAATACCAGCTGTACTTTAATGCCCTGTTCTTTCCGGCGCAGGCTATTTTGCTGAGCATTGGTTTTATCTATAAACCGCAGCTTTTGCGCCTGTCGAGCATTTGGGCGAACCCGCGCAAGCGCCGCCGTTTTGACTTGATTATTATTGCCGTTATGGCGCTGATTGTGGCCATCACCGGCGTGTGCGCCGCATTTATGGCCGGCCCCGGCATTCCCCTCATGAGCTTTATGTACGGGCTCAACTTTGAGCGCTACCGCACATTGGCACTGCTGATGGTCGTCGCCGGCGGCGTAACCGCGGCCATCGACTTTATCTACGCCATCATCACGGTGCTGCGCCACGCTGGAGACGTCACCAAGATCTACCTGATCTGCTTTGCCGTGAGCGTGGTGCTCCCGGTGATCCTGATCAATCTGCTGGGCCTGATGGGTGCCGTCGTAAGCTACCTGGCTATCATGGCCCTACTGCTGGTGCTGTTGATTGTCGAGTACGTCCACATCCGCCAGCGCATCGAGCGCGACCGGAACCCATACGGCGCCTAATTAGTTGCCCCCGGTCACCGGAATTTGCGATGGAATCACTCCGACTGGGGTCTCGTTGCGGACAATATGCATCACGCAAAACTAAGTGAGTAGACTTTTACCGAATCCCCGACCACGCCGACAAAGCACAAGTCTGTGACCTGCGGTTTTATTGAGGCAAATATGTTGGGTGCTCGGCATCTCCAAAAAAGTCTACTCACTTAGTTAGCGGGCAGCCAAATGATTATTTAATCCCCGTCCCAGAAAAATCATTTGGTGAGCAGAAGGGCAAAAGTAGTCAAAAACCCGTCCCAAATTAGCTACCCTTTGCAGCGATTATTCGCCCGGGTTGATGTTCGCGTAGAACTCCGCCCCGTCGTCCAGGCGCAGGATGCCGACACGGCCGAACTCGGAGCCGGTGGCCGCCGCGCAGTCAATATCGATACGATCGGGCACGCCGGCGGCACCCTCGCCACCCAAGCGCACAATCTGCCCGCGGCCCGACTCCTCGTCGAGTCCCGCCAAACCGCCAACCTCGCAATAGCGCCCCAGCGATACCGTGGGCGTGTGGCCGCTCACCACGACCGGACCCTTGCCCTCGGCAGAAAGCAGCCCCGTCGGAGCATCCCAGTAGCCGTGACGAATCCAGAGCAAGTCATCAGACGACTGCACGGCGAGCATTTGCTGTAGCAACTCGCCATCGGCATCGACCGCTCCCCTGCCGTCGCCGCAATCGACACCATGCTCAAGCAAAAACGCACGCGCCGCCTCGGCCTGAATGCCGGCGTGCACCAGCAGGTACGGCCGCTCGGCAGTCTCGACCACCGCATAGAGCGGCAGCCCGGCCATCCAGCGCACCAGTTCCTCGTACGCCTCAAATTCCATTTCGTTGAGCTGCTCGCGTGTGGTCCAACCGCCGTTGATATCCCAGGTCTCGGCATCGAGCGGGTCCTGACCAATGATCGCGTCGAGCATAATCTGCTCGTGGTTGCCCTTAAGCACGCGAGTGTTGGGCAGCGACCGCACCAAGTTGATGACGCCGACCGGATCGGGACCGCGGTCGATCATGTCGCCCAGCACATACAGCGTGTCGTCGGACGTCAGCGAGATTTTGGAAAGGGCCTCGTCCAGCGCGCGCACGTGCCCGTGAGCATCAGATGTCACATAGATCGCCATGGAACGCCTTTCCCTGCATTACGGCCGAAGCCCGATGCCACGACTAAAACTTCAAGTTGAACTTAAACGTTACCCATTGTACTCCGTTGCAATAAAGCTGGAAAGTACCGCAAGCCGCCAACAGTCACAAGCGGCCGCCAGCACGCCCCGGAAACCCCGCGCCACCAGCACCAACGCCCCAACCAGCGCCGCCCGCGCCCCGGCCTCGTATCGATAATGCGAACACACACGGTCCAACCCCATAAACCCACCACCTTTGGGTACAAAGAACCACAGACAACTGACCGTGCCACGCCAACCACCCAGGAGCGGACACTATCCATGAACCAGATTCTTCTCTTTATCGGCCTCGTCATTATTCTTTGCCTGACCATCAAACCCGTCGGCAAAAAGCTCCCCTTCCCCACCCTGCTCATCTTTATCGCGCTCGGCATGCTGTTGGGCGTCAACGGCCCGGCGCATATCGACTTTAGCGACTACGCGCTCACCGAAACCGTCTGCAGCACGGCGCTGCTGTTCATCATGTTCTACGGCGGCTTTAACACCAATATCGACCGTGCCAAACCCGTTGCCGTGCCCGCGGTACTGCTGAGCACGCTCGGCGTCGTCATCACTGCTGGCATCACCGGCGTGTTCGCCCACTTTGTGCTGGGCTTCGACTGGATCGGCGGCCTGCTACTGGGCTCGGTCGTGGCGTCGACCGATGCGGCGAGCGTCTTTAGCGTGCTGCGCGAGCACAACCTGTCGCTGAAGGGCGGAACCGACTCGCTGCTTGAGGTCGAATCGGGCTCCAACGACCCCGTCGCCTACATGCTCACCGCCGTGCTCGCGACCCTCGCGGCGGGCGGCAACATCGACATTCCCGTGCTGCTGGCCAAGCAAATCATCCTAGGGGTGGGCTTGGGCATTGTCATCGGCTGGGCATCGGGCCGCCTGATAGAGCGCGCACACGCAACGGCCGAGGGCGCGCAGACCATCTTTTTGTTCGCCGTGGCGATCGTGGCCTACGCGCTGCCGAGCTACCTGGGGGGCAACGGCTTTTTGGCCGTATACCTGGCAGGCATTGTGCTGGGCGCGAGCGACATCACCGGCAAGGTCGAGATGGCGCACTTCTTCGATACCCTTACCGAGATGGCCGAGATGACGATCTTCTTCTTGCTCGGCCTGCTCGTGACGCCCGCACGCCTGCCGCAAATGCTGCTACCCGGCCTGGCACTCATGGCGTTTATGCTCTTTGTGAGCCGCCCCATCGCCGTCGGCCTGCTGTTAGCGCCGTTTAGGACCAACCCTCGCCAGGTTGCGCTCGTAAGCTGGGCGGGCCTGCGCGGTGCCGCCTCGGTCGTGTTTAGCCTCTTTGCCGTGGTGGCCGGTGTTCCCGGTGGGCACGACCTGTTTGACCTGGTCTTTGTGATTGCCGTGTCAAGCATTGTGGTGCAGGGATCGCTGCTGCCGGCGGTGGCAAAGAAGCTCGATATGATCGATGCAGAAGGTGACGTGCGCCGCACCTTTAACGATTACCGCGATAAGGACGGCATGTCGTTCGTTAAGCTCAAGGTGGGCGCGGGACATCCGTTTGCCGGTCGCTCGCTTGCGGATATTGGCAGTGCGACCGACATGCTCGTGGTCCTGGTGCTGCGTGACGGCGCGCACCCGGTGCTGCCCAACGGCGACACCGTAATTGAAGAAGGCGACCTTCTGGTGATGGCCGCGCCGACGTTTGAAGAGCGTGCCGAGATTACGCTGCGCGAGGTCACCGTGACGCCCCACGGTCGTCTGGCTGGACAGCGCCTGCGTGATGTGCCGCAGGGCAAGCACCCCTTTATCGTCGTGATGCTCAAGCGCGACGGCCAAACGATCATCCCCGACGGCAACACCCTCATATATGCCGGCGACGAAGCCGTCATCGCCACGCTGGCGTCGTAGTGGCCATGGGGTAGCTAAAAGAGAGACGTCCCGAATTGGCTACATTAGAGCATCAATCGCCCCGGTTGGGATCTCGTTGCGGACAATTAGCGTCTCTCAAAACTAAGTGAGTAGACTTTTGCCGAATCGCCGACCACGCCACCAAAGCACAAGTCTGTGACCTGCGGGTTTGTTGAAGCAAATTTGTCGGGTGCTCAGGATTTCCAATAAAGCCTACTCACTTAGCCAGCGTGCAGTCAAAATAGAACGGTCGCGAGCTCATTAGACTCCATTGCGACGGTTTATCGTTCATCTTCGCGCAGCCGCGGGTGCAGACGCCCCGTCTCAAATTAGCTACCCTAGTCATCGTCGACGGCAAAGTCGCGGAGATCGAGACCTTCGCGTTCGGCTCGAGCCAGGAGCTCTTGGGGCGACTCATCCTCGATATCCATCACGTCGAGCATAGCGGCCGGAAAGCCCACGCTCGCCGCACTCCCCGCACGGTCGAGCAGGCTCTCGCGCAGCTGGTCCACATCGACTTCGATTTTCATGGTGAAACCTCCCGCCAAACCAGGCCCTTACTCGTCAGCGCCAAGCACTTCCACGGCAGCAATAAAAGCCGCAACCTGCTTGTCGTCCATCTGCGTGGCCAGGCGCCCCACGGGCTCATCGTAGGCGAACTGCACCTTATCGATAAAGCAATCCCAAGCACGCTCGTCCACACGCACGGCGGCCTCGCAATACTGACTGAGCTTTTTGAGTCCATACCAAAACGCATTCACATGGCGCGCAGGGTCCTCATCCAGCACACCATCGTAGCGGCGCTCATTGAACTCGCGCATGCGTGCCACGGCAACCTCGAGCGAGTCGCCGCCATCAGTCGAAGCCTCATCCACAAGCTCGGGAATCGCGACCTCACGCCGAACATCATGCCTGGTAGCGCCGTCGTACTCGCCCACCAGCACGTCTTCGTCAAGCCGTGAATCGTAGTCTAAATAGCTCGAGCCCCGGCAAATCCCATGCGGTGAGCCAGAGCCAAACGCACAGAACAACCCACCGTCGGCAACAACACGACGGTAGGTATCAAACGACTTCTTAACCTGAGCGAGCAACTCGGAAAGCTCCCCGGCATCGCACGCCGTCTCGCACGCAACACACACAGACTCGGGCAACGATACCGGCTCCACCGTGCTCCCCGCAACGCGGGCGGCGCGCTCGGCCCGATACGCCTGCGCCGCCAAGCGCGCTCGCTGCGCAGCGCCGCGCACGTTCGTAAGTTCACGCTCCAACGCCACGTCACCAGCTACATCGCCAGCCAAATCGCCCGTAAACCCGTCAGCGCCCTGCGACCCCGTCGCACTCAGCTCAGACTCAAACGTCGCTGTGATCATACCCGCAAGGTCCGTCGCATCGGCGGCACAGCGCAACTGCTCCAGCTGCGTACACAGCAGATCGGCATCCAGAGGCACGGCCTCGGCAACGCGCACGTCACTCAAGCGCGCCACGGACTGCAGCACCATAGCTCCCGCAGCATCGTACGCCGCACGAACCCTGGCCGCCGTATTGGCCCGTAGCTTTACCTCGATAAACGAAAGCGTCTGCTCCAGGCGCGCCAGCAACTCGGCCTTGTCCTCCATGCGCAAAAAGGCAGCATAGCGGCGCTCCATCTGCAGCGGACCCGCAACGCCCGCCTGCTTGCGAGCGCGTGCAAGCGCAGCGCCCTCAACACGGCGCACGTACGTATCAACAGCCCGCACGGCAGAGTCGCGCGCAGCGTGCTCGGCAGCCTCGACGCCCCTAAGTACGCCCAGCAGCTCGCGGGAGCGCGCCTTGCGCACCAACTCCCCGCGATCGTACTGCTCAAGCGCCGTCTGGCACTTGGCTACCGATTCAAAGCCAAACAGCTCGTCGAGCAACTCGCCAACAGAACGCTCACCCGCCATGGCAAGCCTCCTCACGCACTACGCACCAACATGCTCGCGGGACGCCCGAGCACCGGACGCCCCACACGCCCGCACTTCTACAGATCCAGAGCCTTTTTCGCAGCGTCAACCGGGTCGCCATCCATGTAGAACACCGGGCTCAGGCCCGAGATAATCTCGGACGAAACGCTCTGCAGGCCCGCGATGGCGCTCAGCGGCAAAATCACGCGCTTGGCGCCGGCGTTTTTGGCCACGCGCATAATGTCCTCGAGCC
This sequence comes from uncultured Collinsella sp., assembly GCA_959599095.1. Taxonomy (GTDB): domain Bacteria; phylum Actinomycetota; class Coriobacteriia; order Coriobacteriales; family Coriobacteriaceae; genus Collinsella. Next base: position 22,591 of record CAUGGC010000021.1, read on the forward strand.
CGCGGATCTCGTCCATAGAGCCCGACATGCGCAAGATTCCCGGAATCGCCAGCGCGGGCATCACCGGGCGGTTACACGCCGCGGAGCAAAGGCCCACAAACTCGGCAAGCGAAACTTCCTCGGACAGGCCCTTGCTCTGCAAGTCGTTGTAGAACAGCAGGTAGTCCTTGGAGCCAATGTGCATGCCCGGCGCCACGCGGTTCGCCAGGTTTACAAAATTGTCGAACGCGGCCTCCAACGTATCGCGCACCGGCTTGTTAAAGGCCACGCCTTCGTGCTTAAACTTGCACTCACCGGCAACGGCCTTGTTCTCTAGCTTGTACACGGCAACCTCGCCGCCCTGCGACCTGCCCACGCCAAACACGTGACCGGACAGCAACGGCCCGTCGGGAATCAGCGTGTCCTCGCTCTGCTCGGGCACGCGCACCACATGCACGTCCTGCGGGTTGTCGGCATCCATATAGCCCAGGTTGACGTCGATAAACTCGACGCCCGCCATAATCTTGAGCTGCTCCTTTACGCGGCGACGGCCCTCGATGGCATAGTCCAGCAGCCAGCGCACGTCGTCCTTGTCCATGGCCTCGTCGGGGAACAGCAGCTTGGCCAGGCCGCTAAAGGTCTTGCGCACGGCGATCTCGTCGCGCTTGTTAAAGTCGCTGTTAAAGCGGAAATACCGGTCGATATGGTGCGTAAAGTCCTTGCGGCGCATCTCCTTGCAAAACTCCGACAGGCAGTCGGTAATCAGGCCGTAATGCCCGGTCAGCAGGCTCGAGCGCATCTTGGGAATCTCCCAGCCCGGCAGGTAATAATGGATACGGTCGAAAAAAGCCGAATCGTTGTTAAACTCCGGCGGGAACGGATCAAACAGGTGCGTGGTCTTAAGGACGTTTTGCACAGTGTCGTTGATGTTGCCCTCGAAGACCATGGAGGCATCGGCGTTGATCTGGTCGCGGCCGCGCGCGTAGCTGCCGCTCGCCATATAGTCCTTCATGATCTGCACGGCATTGGTGTCCTTAAAGCGCATGCCGGCGACCTCGTCGAACGTCACGCAGTCCCAGTGACCCACCAAGCCCACACGGTCGGCGCGCATGGAGTTCATGCGGCCGAACAGGTTGGCCGTAGTGGTCTGACCGCCCGAAAGCAAGATGGCGTAAGGCGAGACCTCTTTGTAGATATGGCTCTTGCCGGTGCCGCGGGGACCCAGCTCGCACAGATTGTAGTTGCGCTCGATCAGCGGCACCATGCGCTCGATAAAGTGCAGGCGCTCCTTCTCGGAAAGCTCGCTGGGCTCATAGCCAGCCGAGCGCAGCAGCATGTTGAGCCACTCGTCGCGCGTAAAGTACTGGCGCTCGTCGACCATGGCATCCAGGTCTAGATTGGGCATCTGGATGGGCGTGAGCGACGCCACACTAAACGGAGAGTCCTCGGGTCCGCGCTTTTTGCGCTTGGCCTTGGAGCGGCGCGGCGCATCGTCGCCAAAGACCTCCATGCCGAACTCGTCTTCCTCATCCAAGGGGTGACGATACTCGATGCTCATAATGCACCAAATGCCGCCTTGCAGAATCTTGGAATAGTCGCGCACGTACTCGGCCGGCATCACAAACGGCTCGATGGTCAGATTGGCAAACGACGCCACGTAAATGTCTTTGTACTCGTCGAGCTTGGCCGTCACCTTATCGATGATGGTAAAGCGGCCCAGTTCGCGGATCTTGGACTTAATGCGCTCGGACTCGTCGGGACGCACGTAGTTATCGGTGAGGATCCTGCGGATGCGCTCCAAACCCTCTGCCACGGCATCCTCGTCGTCAGTTGAGCAGTACATGCCCAGCAGGTACTCCAGCACAAAGGTGGGCACGTTGGCGCCGCGCTTCATAAGGGCCGTCAGGTCCTTGCGCACGATCTTGCCAGCAAAGTGCTCGAGCAGTTTGCCGTCCAGCCCATCCATGTCGTAGCCGTCGCCCTCGGGGTCCCCGGCCACGGCCTGGTCATAGCCATCGGTCGAGGATTCACCCTCGGCGGGCGCGGCAGCTTCAACGGGCGCGGCAGTCTCAGCCTCCGCAGCAGGCACGGCCACCCTTGCAGGCACCGCAGCCTGCTCGGGCGCATTCACATCAATCGAGGGAACTTCCCACAGATCGTCGTCATGGCTATCAAACATAGGGCACACTCCTAAAAACCAAAGTCAGCAACAGGGGCAAACGAAACAGCGATGGTGTACGTCTCGCGCCAAACGATTTTGCCCGTCTCGCGCTCGCGGCAGACCAGATAGTACGGACCCTTGGCCGAGAATCCATCCGCTGCATGCAACGCAAACTTGGCATGCACCACGCGCTCCTGCGAGTTAACAGAAGTCTTGTTGGCATGCGCCTTGACCGTATCGCTCACCTCGTTGCCACTTGCATCGGTAAACACCAGCTCGTACTCGCACGGCAAGACCTTGCCTTGGGCAGGTTCTTCCTGGATCAAGTTGACCGAGAAGAGCGAGTTGGTCACTCGACGTCCCTCACTCAGCACGCGCAGCGTCGCTGCGCGCGTATCGACAAAGTCCTTGGAACCCGAGCGCGCACGCCAAAAACCGATAACGGGCACGCAGAGCTCCTGCAGGCTCATGCCGCCGTGGACGTAGTTGTTAGTGCCGCCGGGACGCTTGAAGTGCACGTTCTCGCGCGGGGCAAATCCCTCAAAACCGGCACCCAAACGTCCCATGCCAACATTAACAAACACCCCGCATGCCTCTTCCGAAAGCTTGGCCACGGCCTCGTTGGGCACCACCAGATGACGCTTGCCGTGCATGACGGGAGCGTCAAGGAAGGGAAGGTCTGGCTTGCCGAGCATCTGGCACTCGTTGAGTTCCCGACGCGTGTAGATAAAGCCATGATCCGCCGTTATAACAACACGTGCGCCCGGAGCGTCGGTGCACACGCGGCGCGCCAACGCGGCAAGTTCCTCCACGGTGTCCGCGCAGGCATCGAAAACGTCATCCTGCGTAGCTGCCTTCTCGCCCGTGATATCGATCTTGTTGTGGTAGAGATAAACGAGCCTGGAGTCTTTGAGCAGCGCTTTGCGCTCGGTTCCCGCCATGTTGAGGTATGCGCTCGAGCGCAAAGCGCGGGCCGTGGGCTCAACGTGGGTAAGTACGGCCTCGCGCTGCGGAGTCGTCGCAGTGGGCATGCCGTCAGCCAACACAAACGAGCCATCCGTTGCAAGTTCAAGCGCTTGATGCGGCAGCAGCGCGGGCATGCCCACCTCGGTGATGGAGGGAAAGACCGCCTGCATGCTAGAAACCCTGACTTTGCCGCCGCGCTCGCGCTCGAGAAGCGCCGCGACATCACGGGCCACCTCATAGCGCAGCGCGTCGCTTACGATAACGACCGTCGTTTTGGCAGACCCCACAAAGGTGGGCAGCACATGCCAGTAGAATTCATCCTGCCGTGCAGGGCCATCGATGTAGCCGCAATCGGCCCACTCCCCTTGCGCAGCTGATGTCCAGCAGGCATTGGCATCGGCCAAGAACCAGTTACTGTAGAGATTCTCCGCCCAGTCCACCACGGCTCGGGCAGGCTCCTCGAGCACATCGCACTCGACAGAGCGCGCCCGCAAATACGCGGTGCACATATGACGATAGGCAGCATCCATGGAATACCAATCGGACGTATAGGCATCCCACACCTGCTGGGGTTGCGCCAGATGGAACCCGCCCGCATGTGCCTGCCTAAATGCGCACATATCGGCCACAGCGGCAAGCAAGCCAAAGTAGCTCTCGACACGGCGGTACCAGCTTAGGTCGCAGCGACGCGCCACAAAGGCGCGTGCGTCCTCAACACGGTCTGCACCCTGGGCAAACGAGCTGAACAACTGCGAGAGCACAGCCTCATTGACGCACGGGAACACATCAAGCGAGGCCAGTGCATCGATCGGCAGAGCCTCAAACCGCACAAAGAGCCCGCGGGCATCCTCCACCAAACGACAGATCTCAAATAGGTCCTCGCTAGACGCCTGGGTATCGGCGGCCTGGTCCCACGTGCGCACCGCCTCAAGGCAATAGGGGCCGTAGGCGGAAGCCACATAGCTTTCGAGTCCCTTGAGCGCCCCCTCGGGAAGCGCGGTAGACGCCGCTGTAAGGAGCACATGGGATGAAAGCACAAGCAATGAGTCACGCTCATACAGCGGTCCCTCAAACCCATAGCAGCGAAGCATAAAGGCAGAGAGCACATCGCGCACGCAGTACTTGTCCATCAACTCGGCCAGCGCCTCGGGACCCTCGTGCAGCAGCATGGTCATACAGCCACGCAGCACAAACGCGGGGCGCGCGTCACCAAGCTCTTTACCGCCAAAAATCACCGTAAGGATGCCGAGCTCGATATCGGATGCGCCCGAGGCATGCGGAACACACGCGGCAAACTTAGCGCAGCGTGTCTTGGCATCAAAGAACGTCTTGTGCTCGCGCAGGCTCTCGCGCACGGCGTCGATATTCTCGATGCCTAGCTGATCGGCCAAAAGCGAAAGATAGTCAGCCTGGAACTGATCGGCATACAGCTCAACATCGGCAAGCCAATCACCCTCAAGCCTGCCGCGCGGGCAACGGCGATACAGCAAGATATCGCTCGCAAGGTCATCGCGGTTGATAAGCTTCTTGACGGCAAACATACGACCCTCGCAGGCCTCAACAAAGCGCACCGGGCGCTCAAAGCCACCGTGAGCAGGCATTACGCCGGCATCGGCCCCCACGCCGTCGAAACCCTCGGCAGCCAATCGCTCAAACTCAGGAGCAAACTCGCCGTCCGCATCGTGCCAAACCACCACACGGCGCGGCGCGCATGAGGACAACGGCTGCAAAAATCGCAGCTTGAGCTGTTCTTCTACATCGATCTTGGGCATGAATATCCTTACCGTATCTGCAGTTACTTAATCTTCGCCAGCACATCCTGAAGCTTGGCGTAGTTAACCTTGACGCCGTCATCCAGGTCGATCTTAATCATCTGGTCTGCCAAGTGGTGCAGTTTCTCCTCGTAGGCAATGGTCTCTTTGAGCTGGTCGTTGAGCTTTTTGATGCGCTTATCCAAGCGCACGCGCTCGCCGCGCTCGGCACTGACAAGGGCATCGTTGGCATACCCGATCTGGGCACGGTAGCGCTCCTGCTGCTCATGCACATAGTCGGTGCGGATGCGAGCCAACAGGTCAGGCTGGTAGCGATGCATGTAAACAAGGCACTTGAAGCCGTTCTTCTTGCCGCTGTCGAACAGCCAGTAGATGGGGCGCTTCTTATAGGTCTGGCAGTGGTCCTTAAAGAAGTCCTTCAAAAAGTAGGTGCGGATTACCTCGCGCGAGGCACCCTTGCCGCCGAGTGCCTCGGCAATAAAGGCCAGGTTCTGCTCAAGCGTCTCCTCGCCATACACGGTGCGCACAAAGTCGATAAAGTAGCGCACGATGTCGTCGTCAAAGTACTCGTCATCGGTAATGGGCAGCACGTTATCGCTATCGGGCATAAAGGTCACATGATCAGAGTTGGGCATCTTGGCCAGATAGTCATCGACTGTGGCGCCCTGATCGGCCAGGACCAGCCCGTCCACATCCAGCGAATAGCGGCCAAACATGCAGCCCACGGCATAGCTTATGAGCGAGGTGATCTCGTCGCGCTTGGTACGCACGTATTTGTTGCCCTTATAGCTCTCGGGAATCTCGTCGGCGGTATCGAAGATGCGAGCCACCGAAACGTACTTATCCTCGACCTCGATGGGCGCTTCGCCTTCCATGTTGTAGATCTTGGCAAAGATTCGGTTGAGCTCTTCCTCGTTAGCGCGAAGCTGCTCAAAGCGAGCATTGACCTCGGCCTTGCGAGCCTCGTATTTATCTTGAAGTAAAGTGGTCATGAGGCCCTCCTTTCATTGTTGATGAGTTGTCAAGAGGCTTAAACTAAGGGACCGAAATCTCCAAAAATACCCCGACCTTACCGATCGACTTCTGGAAAAGCTATTCACCGCATCGGGCATTTGCAAAAACGCACTAGTGACTCATGAAGTCGCAAGCCAAACCCTGCGAACTGCATCAAGCGTAAAGGAAAGACAACTTGATATCATTTCTCAGCTCACTAGTTAAAGCTAACTAAATACCCGGACACGAGCTGAAACCCATTAACGAATATCAGGCCCAGCCTTTATCAGCTTCATCCATTTACATAGAGTCGAATTCTTGATTAGAATTCTTGCAGTGAGTCTTTTGATGTCACCTGCCGGGTCATCCTTTCGTTTTCCCGCAACATCCTCGATAGCGAACCATATATCGCCCTTTGACTTAAATGCACAGAATCTGCCGTGAGCAAATCCATTTCGTAAGTGATAAAACAAACTGATCGTTTGATTGCTTTTGGCATCATAAAAGACAGCAGACTCGAAGGGCTTTGACTCGATGCCAGCGCAATCAAACAAATCAGCATTACGCAAAGCCTGTTCCATATCACCAACAGCCGCGGCAGACCAATATAAAGACTTATTTGAGCTTGCTGCCTTTAGCTTTTTATTCAAATATTGAGGCTTTCTCCAAGGAGCATCCCATCCGTATTCAGAAACCGAAACGCTTCTGTTGGACAATCCCGGAGCGGGAGTTTCGACAACAAAGAACCTTAGAAGCGGCGAAAGTATAGGGCCCAAAGACTTGCACGTCATACCGTTTTTGACCCATGCAGGATTCGCCTCAACAAAGACAACTTCATTTGCTGAAATATATTCAAACATGAACCCCACCTAAACCAAAGGGTTACGTTTGAAATCCCAAGAGGTTTCAAACGAGTCCCAATCATTTTTTGAAATGGACACATTGCTATCGACCAGACTATTAATTGCCGGTTTATACTCAGCGGAAATAAGCATGGGAAGTGCTTTGATGTCTCTCGCCTGCATGTTAAGAGTAGGGTTAAGCATGCTGAGGACATCGGCGGCAATAGAGCAATTAAGGAAACCTAGGGTCCAGTTCTCGCTTGAGCCCAGGCCACAAATGCATGGGCCGGCCATGTCAAATCCGCCCGTCGGCGGCAACAGCCTGAAACTCGGCTTGCCTGATGTCAGCATTGTGTAACAAACGCCTTCACTGAACCAATATTTTGACGCCAGTAAATTGGAGGTCGGATTACTCTGGTAAAACTCAATTGCGTCCTTTTTAATCGAAACCAACCAATGAAGATTGCCAAACCATCGACGAAAGTCGCCGCCCTTTGAGTAAGTAGCCCATGAGCCTTTTCGCCCAACCGAACGCGCGCCGACCTCCCAAAACAAGCGCAAATATAAATTGTTGTCGCCTGTTTTATTTTGGGACCCTGTATAGTCCGAGTAATCGCCAATGGAGTGGCCCAAAGAGAAAGCAGAGAGTAACCCGTCACTGGCCCAGTAGGCTATGGGGGTGCCGGGGATTTGCTTGAAGGTGTCGGCGTCGCGGCGGTAGAACCAGCCGCAATCGGGGTTTTGGATGGCCTCGACCAGTTTGAGCCTCTTGGCCTCAGAGCCGTTGATATCAACAAGGCGCACATAGGCGCCCTCGGCGTCCGAATGCTGGTTGTAGATCACGTCAGCTGTAACGTTGACGACCTCGCCGCCGATAGCATCAAACGCGCGAGGTCCCAGATGGGCCATGGAAACGATTGTCTTGTTGTCGATAACCTTGGCGCGCATCTTCTCAAAGCTGCCCAGGAACATCCAGCTCTGCATGGTAACCATTGCGGCGTAGCCCTTATCCTCGACAAGGTTAAAACCGCGCTCGATAAAGCACGTGCAGAGGTCGCTCTTCACGTCGGGGTAGTTCTTCTTGATCCACTTGCTCATGAATGGATTAAAGCTGCTGCTGCCCATATACGGAGGATTCGCAACGGTGCAGGTAAAACGACGGGACAGCTTCTCGCAGATGGCGGCAGCGCTTTCGAGCTTAGTTTTGGCCGTAGCGGCAAAAAGGTCATCGGAACAACTCGCGGCGGCGGCCTTGAGCTCGTCGATCTCGTCCTCTGAGGGATTGAGCAGCGAACCGATCTCGCCCAAATGACTCAGCTCCTCGGCGAGCTTCTTGTTACCCGGCAGCTCGTCCTCCCCTAACGGGATGCTCGAGAGCACGGTAACGTCGGCGCGAACGCCACGCCTAAAGAAGCGACGGTCGTGCTCGCGGGCGCACATGGCAAGCGCCAGCTCCGCGATCTGTGCCGCGCGGGAATCGATTTCCATACCTGCAAGGTTTTTAGTAAGAATGAGCTCGGGAATCTCGCGCTCACGATAGCCGCGCTCCTCGTACATATGGAAGAGCAGCTCAAACGCATAGACCAAGATATGGCCCGAGCCGCATGCGGGGTCGCAGAGGGTTATCTCCTCGGGACTCGATATGCGGATGAAGTCCTCGTGCTCAGTATCGGGCTCGATGTAATACTCCATGCGCTCGCGTAGCGAACTCCCCGGATTGTTGAGCATCCACAGACGGCCGAGCGAGTTCTCGACCATATAGCGCACGATCCACTCGGGGGTGAAGAGCTGCGTGGCGGGCGCGATATCCGCCGCCGTTGCCTTGCGCTTGGACTTGAAGAACTCGTCTTTAACGTCGACATTGTAGTACTGATACATCCAGCCCAGAACGGTCACGCCCTCGCGCCAGTCCTCGTCAGTGAGGACGGCATTGAGTTTGCCCACCACACTGTCAGCCATCATGAGGCCCTGGGGCAACAGCAGCTCGATGGCTCCGCCCACGCGTTCAAAGACGCCCGGCAGGCAATCGGCAAGTTCCTCGCACTGAGCAACAAACAGGTAGCGCCACAACGGTTCATCCAAGCCCGCCATCTTGAGCTCGGCTATGCGATCGGTATCGGCCGTCGTTATTTCCACGTCCAGCGCGTTCTCCACGGCCTCGCTGCCATGGCTACCGTCCGCACGACTTAGCATGCGCATGCGACTGGGGAGCCATCCGCGTGCATCCATGAAGCGAATAGCCACGATGCGGTTGAACCAGGTGTAGGCCGCACGGTCGCGCAGCGTCTCGTGACCCACCTCTGCCTGCATGCGCAGCAGTTCGTCGCGTTGCTCAATCTCAGCCGGACTTAGGGGCAGGCCGTTGACGGTCTCGGACCCAACGGGCGCGGGTGCAGGTTCGGTGATGCCGTAGCGCACCATCTGCGCCTCCACGCCTTTGATGAGCTCCGTACGGGCCCAGGTGCAGAAGCTCTTAAGAGCAGAATCGTTCATGGTTGATGAGCCTTTCTAAACGCCATAAGCCACCGGTGCGCGCTTTGGCACCGGTGGCTCCGCGGGTTAGTTGATACGGATTTCGTCGTTTGCAGCGAGCGCCTGCATAAGGCGGGAGCGCAGGTCGTCCACGTAGCGCTCCACGTCCTCTGCGGACAAGAGACGACTCGGCTTGGCCAGATCGGCGCGGCGCACGGTCTTGATCTTGCGCTGGGGCTTGGGCACAGGCACAGGCGCCGACGACGCAGCGCCCTTGTTGGAGATCTTTTTGACCACTTCACCCGTACTCGTGACTTCGGTGGTACGGCGCTCGTTGTCCATGCGCTCACGCGCAGCGTCCGTGGCGTCGTATATCTTGTTGGTTGCCGCAACGATCCAGTTTTCCCAGTTTGCCGCTAGGGAATTAAGCTCGTTGAGGCTCTGAACGCCATGGGCGCGGCTCTTGAACGACTCATACCTGGTGTTGGCGTCTGCTATGGCATCCTTGGCCTGATTGACAAAGCCCTTTTGACCCTCGGCCTGCGCCCGCAGGTCTTGCAGATCGCTCTCGATGCGACACAAAAACTCATTGCGGCGGATGCCCAACAGCTTTTTCATGTCATCCTCGACGGGATCCATAAGCGGCCGCAGGTCTTTAATACGGCCGTAGGGCTTGGGATCTTTGAGGATCTCACGAACCGTTGCCACGTTCTCCACCGCACCGGGAATGTCATCGGAGGCATACTCGATACCCTCGGTGCGGTTCAAGAAATCCCTAGCGTGGTCAAACGCTGTTCGTTGATTGGACTCGAAGAACTCAACCACCTTGTCAAAGTCTTCCTTGGCATCGAGCAAACGCTCCTCATGCTTGGTGAACGTGGTCAAGAACGCCTCGGCCTCGTTCTGGTCCTTAAGGACGTTGGCCACCTCCGAGCGCATCTTCTCGCACTCGTCCTCACCGGGATACGGGTAGGCCGGCTTGATGCCCGTGTAGTAGTCGCGTGCCATGGCGAGGCACGCCTCGCGCAAGCCCTCAAGGCGCTCTTTGAGCTCGGCCACGAGCTTATCCTCGTTGGAGGGCACGGTCTTGAGATCAAACAGGTCACACATGAGTTCGCCCGTGGCGCGTAGCAACCGGTCGCTCATGCGCATGCGCAAGCGCACCTGGGCCTTATCGGCATCCTTGCGCAGGAGCGCCACCATGCGGCTGTCGTTAGCTTGAACCGTCTGACCGCCAAACAGCACCTGCGCGCGCTGCTCCACCACAAGCTGCGCCACCACATTTGCGATGTCGACCTCGCGCCAGCCAAAGGGCCTTTGCTGGTACTGGCGCTGGATATCGCCCATAGCGGTATCCAGGTGGCGCTGGTGCTGCACTTTGAGGTAGTCCTCGACCTCTTTGAGCGCACGCGTGTTACCTGCATCCATGCCAGCGAGCCCAGCTTGAACGTTGCCCGCCAGAGTGGAGCGAATATCGGAATCGCTCGTGACCGGCGCGCCGATATAGTCGGCCTTTTCAAAGACCACATCGCACAGCTGCGCCAGCACCTGCTCAAAGACCTGAGCGGGTTTGGCAGCACGGATCTCAATCATGCGCCCGTTGACGGCGCATCGTGCATGGAGCACCGCCTCAGCCAAAAGGGCGTCAGCCTCTTTCTCGTTAAAGTCCTTCTCGCGCATTTTGGCCTCGACAATCTGGCGGGTACTCGGTGGTAGCTCCTGCAGATTGCGCGTCTGGGCGTACATGAGAATCTTAGCGGCGTTGACGAGTGGGGCCCAATAATCCACCTCGTCGCTCAAGGCCACGATGGCCTTATCCACGGATTTCAATGCCAGCTCGGCATCGTCCGAACGGCCCAGATCGCTGGCCATGGTCACCACGGAAAGTTCCATGCCGCCCATGCTGGTACCGTGGATTGAGCCGTCCACATAGCGGTCAAACGGAAAGTCGTTGGCCCCGCGGTTGAGTTTGCGCGCAGTGTAGATGCTTTCGAACAGGCGCTTCTTGATGTACTCAATCACCTTCGCGTTGTCGATCGGGGTGCGTGCGATCTCCTGCGCTATCTCCTGCTCCTCGTCGGTGAGGAAGCTATAGGTATCGCCCTGGCGTGCCACGTAGCTCTCGCGCTCCAAGCGGGCGAGAGATTCCTTGACGCGGTCCTTAAGGGCGCGCTTGTCCACGTCCAGGCTATCGATCATAAGGATGGAGATGTTCTCGACCGTGGCCTTGACGTAGCCGATGAAGCGGATCAAGTACAGGAGCTTAAGCACCCGGACATCGTAGCTCTCAAGACCCTCTGCGTTTTCAGCCGCACGCTCCGCACAGACGACGACCTGAATGATGCCGTGCTCCAAATCCTTGGAGATTGTGTCGAAGAAGCGCCAGAACGGCACGAGTGCACCAGTCTGGTCATGCTGGATGGCCTGAGCGCTCTCCTGAAACGCGCTCAGCATGGAGCGCTCGCCCGTGGACATGTGCTTGGCCTTGACACCGTGTTTGCGCACCTCGGTCATCACGTCGGGCAGGAGCTTAAACTGGTAGCCCACAAACGGGTAGCTGGCCACAAAATCCTTGGAGTTGGCGAAGCCGGCAAGGTCGGAGCGCGAGCCACCCTCAAAGGTAAAGTTGTTTTTGAGGACGGCGGCGTCTTGCTCGTAGACCTGTGCAAGCATATCGGCCGCCGGCGCGGTCTTCTCGAGCACACGGCGCTGGATAACCTCGTCCACGCTGGAGCTGGAGAGCGAAAGGCGGGTATTGAAGCGGCCTTGGATCTTTGAAAAGTCGTTGCCCACGGGCAGGCTCAGGTTGTCGATGGCCTCCTGGCTCGTGACCATCACCCACACGCGGCCACCGCAGGCGGCACCCAGCTCCTCGACGATGGTCTGAAGACTCAACATAAGGCTTGGATCCCGGTCGTTTGTAATAAACTGACCCACCTCGTCGACCATAAAGAGCAAACGGTAGTTGCCGCCGTGGGCCGCTGCCTGAGCGTCAACGTAGTCCTTGACCTTTTTGGCAAAGACATCGGGGGCCAAAACCTCGTCCTCAGAACCCTCGAGCCAGTTCCATGCGGCCTTTTCGCTCATGCCGAGCACGCTCTGCAGCACCTCGACGACGTCGTCCTCAAAGTAGCTGTAGGTGTCGCGGGTCTGGAGCCAGGACTCGCCGTTGACGCGCTCAAAGGCCTCGCGGAACTCCTGGGTCTTGCCCAGGGAATCGATGTGTTCCTCGAGCTTTGCAAGCTTTAGGTCCTCGCCGTAGAAGCCGCGCGCCTCGTAGAACATGCGCTCAAAGCCGCGAAGCAGCGCCGTGGGAGCCGTATCGCCCTGCTTCCACTGGCCCGCCTTGCTATCGATGTTAAAGAGGATGGCCTGCGTGGACACCGAGCAGGCGCGCTCCATGGCAGCCTCGACCATGGGGTCGACGATCTTGCCGTCAAAGTAGCGGATGGCGCTCTTGCCGCCGATCTGGCGATTCTCGAGCAGGTAGCTCAGCATCTTGAGGAAGTGCGATTTACCGGAACCGAAGAAACCACTGATCCACACGCCGATCTTGTCGGTGGGCACATCGATGGCATCGCCGTAGGCCTTGAAGAACGTGGCAAAGTGCCTCTGCAACTCGCGCGTCACCACGTACTCGTCAAGCTCCTGGCGGATGGACCCATCTTTTGAATCCTGGACCTTGACCACGCCGTTGATGGAGCGGTTGATGTCTTTAGCAAAGAGGTCGCGAATGATCGTGTTGTCCATGGGTGCTCCTTTGGGTTTGGGAACGTTATGGCAAAGGGTTGTTACCGGCGGCAGGGACTTGCCTGCGGGGAGCCGTGCTTACGAGATATCGATGGCGCGGTAGTAGTTGTCGGCCGGCAGACGGTTAAAGAGCTGGAAAGAAGAGCCGTTGAAACTGCCCGGATAGGCGGCGACCACAGGCACCTCATCAAAATCCGCAAGCATGCAGTGGAGAAGCGTGTGTATGCGAAAGAACGGGAAAACCTCGCCCGCGCCGGTGAGGAGAACGACGTCTCCAGGCGCGTGCGGCTCGGTCTGCCCAAGGATGTACGCGGCGACTTTCTCGGGCGAGGCGAACTTGGCCACGTCCTCGAGCACGCGTTGGGTACCGCGGCGCTCCTCTTGGTGCGGGATAGCCTTGAGGACACGGCGCTTTTCGAGAATTGCCAGCACGGCGTCGTAAAGGTTCACGACCTTGAGCGCGCACGGAAGCTTGTCGGCCTCGGCATCGCGTGAAAGGGTGTCAAATAATGCACGCGCCTCAAACTCCAGCGCGGGGTCATAGCAAAAAGTGTGGAAGCCGATCTCATTGCCTATGCCCTTGTTGGCCAAAAAGTCCTCGCTGCACAGGCACTCGCGCAGAAGCTGCGCACGGCGCTCAAATTCCTGACAGGCGCGCTCGGAGCGGGCATGCGCCGCCACGACGCTCTTGCGGGAATGGATGCCGATATTGGTGGTGAGATCGGTCGCCGGGGTGATAACAGGGTCGACGGCGCTTTTGACGGGAGCCACGCTACATCACCGCCCTGCCGGTAAGGGCCGCGATAAGCGACTGCTCGCCCAGCTGAACCAAGGCTCGCTCGACATCGGAATCGAGGAAGAGTGGTGACAGGCGCTCGGACTCCGGGCCCTGGCCCTCGCCGATAAGGCCGGCATGGCGGAGCGTCTGGCGGAGCGAGCCCTTAATGCGCTTGACCGTGGCCTCAGTCCAGCGGGCCGCATCCGGATACTCCGTGGTAAAGCGTGTCATAAAGGCGTTGAGGTCAACCGCCGTAAAGGCATAATCGAAGTTTTGTAGGCGCTCCCCTACCTCGACGAGCACGAGCTCGCGCACGATATCGTAGCGGCAGATCATGCTGTAGAAGATGGCCTGGTCCGCCTGCGTGGGAGTGCCGGATGCCATGAGCCTGGTTAGGGATGACGCAGCCTCGACGGCGGTTTTGGGGTCGATGCCGCGCGCGGCGCATACGGCGTCCGTGGGCACCATGGTGTCAAGGCGGCGAAGGCACACGGTTGCGCGGTTGGCGACCATGCGCTCCGTGGGATATTGAAAGAGGTTCTCGCTCTTTACGCGTACAATGACCTGCTCGTCGCTTGCGCCCTGCATACGAAGGGCAGCGACGATGCGCATCTCATGCGGGAGGAATTGCTCGCGGGTGAGCACCCCCCATTACAGTCTGAAGTGGGCCACCGATAAATTTCGATGGCGAGCATTCGGCG
>CAUGGC010000022.1 GCA_959599095.1 uncultured Collinsella sp.
ATGCGCTTGCACATCGCAACCGAACCAAATTCTCCCAACTTACGCTGTTCCCAAGGGTCAGTAAAGCCGGCGAAGCGGATTTCGGGGAATCGCTCGCCCGGTTTGGGAAACATCTTATCAAGCATCGATTTCTTTAACTGAACGAGTTTCTCAAACTTACGCTGATGAAGGGTGATGAGGTTGTCGAGATTGCCTAAGAAGGAACCAATGGCTTTCTGCTCGACAATAGAGCACGGTATCAATAGAGGTGTTTCTTTAACTTGCTCGATTGTGTAGTGTGCTATCGTTCCAACATGCGAGATGCTTCGAATATATGACTTGAAAATCGGAGAGATGAAGAACGAGTATAGAAATTTCGGATCAATCTCCGTATGGCGCTTAATCCAAATTAAGTCAGCGTCCTTGGTGTAAAGCGGCTTGTTATCAGGCACGATATATGGAGTCCCAACGGAGCCACCGCCCGTCACCATCACATCGCCTTTTTGAGGTGCGCCTGACTGAGCGCTTAATTTTTCAAATAACTCTTGAGATATGAACACCCTTTCGTTTTCAGTTCCTTTGAACGCAGCCATCACGTCACTGGAGCGATAGAAAGGAACCCCTGTCGTTCGCCACTCCTCCTTATGCACCCTGGCGGCGGATAAAATGGTGGTTAGTTCGCCCAACTTACGCTGTTCCCAGGGGTCAACGAAGCCAGTGAAGCGGATTTCGGGCACATTGATCTTTTCAGCCATGCTATTCACCTCCCAACAGTTTCCGCAGCTCGGTAATACCCGCCATATCGTGCTCGTTGCCCGTGAGCTGGCCCAGCATCGCTGCCAACTCGTTTTCCGCCTCAGTAATCTGGTTGCATACGTCCGAATAGGTTGTCGCGTACTTTGTGTTCAGTGCGACAATCTTTGCGACGAAATCGCTTACGACAGCATTGGGCAGCTCGAGCAAATCAGATTGCAGCGGCTCAATCCACTTTGCAGCAAGCAATTCGTCACATTGGGCGTCGGTCAAACCCTCGATAACCTCCTTGGTCTTCTCCTCGAGCGCAAGCTTCGCTTCCTTATTTGCTTTCTTGAGTGACTTCTCCTCGGCGAGGAGCTCCTTCGCTTGTGCAAGGACGTATTCAAAGCTATCGATGGGAAAGCCTACTGCCAGCTTTAGCTTCCTTATATAGGATGCAACCTTTGCTTTGCCGTAAGTTCCGTCTTTGTTTGACTCCATTTCCTGCCAGGAAACCTCAGGGTGCTTTTCAATGAAGGCTAGCTTTTCTTGCTTTTTTGCTTTTCGATCAAGAAGCTTCAAATATTCTTCCAGGTCATGAATCGCTGGAGAGGAGATATATTTCATCTCGCTGTTAAGATGGGCATTGATTTCTTTGAGGACGAATGCATCGTTTGAATCGTTAATCACTGGAGAGGCGAGCTGCTCGGCGTCCAAGGAATCAATCAATTCAGAACAAGACGAGGATATGGCGGACAGCCTCACCTCCATCGAGTCTATTTTGGCAACTTCGGCTGTGAGTATGTGGCTTTGCACTAGCTCGAACGGGAGTACATGACCAATCCAGCCGTCCTGAACTTCAGTTTCCTTTCCGTCTTTCTTTTTTATCACCATATTCGGATCGACTTTGCGCACGGCCCCTTTACCCTCGGTTTGGATAATCTCGAGGTCACCGGAGATATCCGTCCACGCATCGTCGAGAGCTTGGTAGGCATCATATCCGTCAACAAGCGCGACACCATGAAGGGCATCGCGAAGCCGTGCTGCAATACGTTCTTCTTCGGCCACGGAGTCGACTTGCAACGCGCCATCAACCAATCGCTTTCGCAATTCCTCGGGCAGATGAGTCAGCGTATCCCGATAACCGCCCAGAAATGAGACGACGTCGGCGTTGGCCTTCACCGTTGCTGCCACGTCGTCCGTCACGGAAGCAAGGCACGACCCACCGTCCTCACCGTACAGTTGGCCCTTCAGGCTCGGCCACACCTTCCAGTAGCGGTCGAGAGCGTCGATCTCGGCCTTCGGAACTCCGCCGAACATAGTGGCGTACACGTCCCAGCTTTCAGCAGCTTCGGACGAATCAACATAGCGCGGAATGTTGAGGTTGTAATCGTTGGCGCGTATCTCGTCGATGGTCACCAGGCGACTGAACTTGTCGATGGTCGCTCCAGTCATGACTGCGTCTACGATGCGGCGTATATCGCTCGCGCGCAGCTTGTTGTTTTTGCCTTCCTTCACAAAGTGCTTCGACGCGTCCACGACCAGCACGTCGCTGCTCTCGCGCTGCTTGCGGAGTACCATGACGATTGTCGGGATGCCGGTGCCGAAGAAAATGTTGGCGGGAAGCCCGATAATTGCCTGGATATGGCGGTTCTCCACCAGGTTCTTGCGGATGGTGCCCTCCTCGCCGCCGCGGAACAGCACGCCATGGGGCAGAACGATGCACATGATGCCGTCGGGGCGCAAGTGGTACAAATCATGCAAGAGGAAGGCATAGTCGGCTTTGGATTTGGGGGCAACGCCGAACTTGAAGCGCGGATCGAGTTCTTTGTCTTCCGGATCCCAGTTTTGGGAGTAGGGCGGATTCGACACCACGGCATCGACGAACAGTGGATTGTAGGTCTCATCCTTGTTCTCGACCGTATCGAACCAGGGCCAATCGTCTTCGAGCGTATCGCCATTGCGCGCCACGATGTTGTCGGGGAGTATTCCGCGCATGACCAGATTCATGCGCGTGAGGTTGTACGTGTTCTCCTTAAGCTCCTGCGCATAATACTTGATGGAGTTCGGGTCGCCGTTGCGTCGCGCCACCGCCTTGCCGATATTGATAAGCAACGAGCCCGATCCGCTCGTGGGATCGTAGATGGTGATGTTTTCGCGTCCAGCTAGGTGCCACGAGACTATCTCGCTCATGAGCATAGACACCTCGTGCGGCGTGTAGAACTCGCCGGCTTTCTTACCGGCGTTGGCGGCGAAGTTGCTGATGAGGTACTCGTAGATGAAGCCGAGCACGTCGTAGTCCTGGCGACCGTCCATCGGGATGTCCTTGATGAGGTATATGAGATCGCGAGCGGCCTTGGACTGGCTTCGCGCGTCGGTGCCGAGTTTGGAGAGACCGGTCTGCAACGTGTCGAAGATGCCGTCGAAGACACGCTTGCGGGCGGGATCGATGTTGCGGCTAAAGGCAGAGAGGGCGTCGCGAACGTTCGAAATCTCGAAGTCGCCGCCTTTGGCGACCCAGGTGGAGAAGAGGTTCTCGTAGGCGATGAAGTAGCCGCACTCGCCCTTGACAAACTCGACCGTTTCTTCGTCGTCTTCCACGAGGCTCGGCAAATCCTCCTCGGCGAAATCACGTGCCTTCAGGCGGGTGACTTCGGTCTCGGAGAGGAACTTGTAGAAGATGAAGCCCAGGATGTAATCCTTGTACTCGTTAGCCTCGATCTTGGATCGCATCTTGTTGGCGGACTCCCATATCTTGGAGGCCAGCTGCTGCTTGTTCATCTAGTTTTCCTCACTTCTATAGACTTGGTTGAGTGTTTCTCCGTCGTCGCTTACCCATTCGGCCCAGCCGTTCTGGCTACCGCCGAGCACGAACGCCGCCGCGGCGCTGGGCGTCGAGAACTCGAGGTCCTCGGCGAGTTCTGCGATGCCGCCCGAATCGCAGAAGATTTCCCTGCGCGCGGCCGCGACGCTCGCGTTTTTCAGCACGGGCCTCGAGAGGTTAACTTTCGAGCCGGCGAGCACGGTGAAGTGCCCGGTAGCCTTGTCGTAGCGCCCAGCTCCGCGTATGTCGTTCTTCTTCGTGTGGAAGACCGCCGGCGCGCCCGCCGGACCTTGGTCGACTCTGTCGAGATCGTACCCCAGAGCTGACATCCTGAAGAGGATCCTCTCGTGCAGGCGCTCGACGGCCTCTTCCTTGTACGGGTCGACGTAGGGCTTGGGCGTCGCCGAGTTGTCGGTCTCGTACGAGCCGTGGGTGCGCACGTAGTCGATGGCCTTCGCTTCAAGGACGTCCAGCGCGTCTCTGCTGATGTTCTGGTCGTCATCGAGGAACATGATGGCCTTGTTCCAGAACTCCTTCTTTGCCTTGTGCGCGTCGAGCCGGGCGATGCCCTGGGTCGTCTGTCCGGCGTAGACGCGGCTCACGTTGCCGTGGTCCTCGTCGAGCAGGTAGTAGATGCCGCGCTGCGGGATGTTCGGCAGCGACTTCGCCTCGGTAAGGTCCTCCCTTGGAACGACGACGGTCACAAGCGACTCGCCGTCGATACGGCAGATACGGATGCGGTCCGGTTGCGCGTCTATGAGCTGGATGGTGAGAGTCTTGACCCGAATCACGCTCACGCCCCCTTCTTCGCGAGCTCTTCGATCATGCACGTGCGCACGAAGGCAGAGAAACTCATGCCTCGCAGCGCCGCTTCCTCCTTCGCTGCGTCGCGCAGGGTGTCGGGGATGCGCAGAGTCACGGAGACTTGATTACCGTTCACCAGGAAGCTCCTGATCTCGGTTTCGTCAGGGTTGCTCTTAATGAGTTCCTTGTAACTGCCAAGCATCTGCGCTCCCATCGCTCGAAATGCAATACAAATGCGTTTATAGAATTATAGCGTTGCATTGCTGGTGACTGTTGAGGCGAACGGGTGAACGGTCAGGCGTGGAATCAAAGAGTCAGGCAGGGACAATCCTGCCAACAACGCTGTTGCGGTCTCGCGTGGCGGGTGCGTTCGTCTGCGCACCCACGATTCCGCGTGTGGCACTCAGCAGCTCGTACTCCCTCTGGCTCCACTGGCGCAGCTCGGCCGCTCGTACGGCGTCGCGGCACAGGTCCAGGAACACCTTGGCTCCCTCGCAGAAGCACTCGCGGGCAAAGACGCCGGATCCGTCCGCAACGCATGTGCCGTCGGCAAACAACTCCCAGCTGGACGGCTCGCGCGAGTCATCTCCGAGCAGCTTGATCTGCAGCACGTGCGGGTTGCCGGCGGTGCAGAGTTCTTCCTCGAGCATCTGCACGGTAAAGCGCATCTGGTGGGAGAGGCCGCTCTTGGCCATGGCCGAGGCGTAGCCATTTGGCTTGTCCAGAAGATGCATGTGATTCGGTTTGACGACCAGGTTGTGGAAGTTACGCTCGCTGCGCGCAGAGAAATTGTCCATACGGACTCCTTTCATCGATGTTGGCAGGGCCACCGTGCCTCTTGGCCGGTTGGCGTCGGGATCGTGGAGCCAACTCTCTACCCCGACTCTGGATAAAACGCGCCCGCTCCTTGCGGGCACGATGGAGTCTATCAGCACGCGCGGACAGAAATCAACCCCGTGCGGCAATGAGCGCACGGGGTTGATTTGGTCTACGGCCCTCAATTTTTGGCATTTGTTATTCGTCGTCTCCGTCGTTGGGGTCGCCCTTGAGGGTGTTGATGTCCAGGTGCTGATTGTCGTTCTCTTTTTGCTGCGTTGCCGATTCGGAGGCGGTGGGGCCGCGGAATAGCTGGAATCCCTCAAATGCGATCACGCCGAGTAAGGCCACGATAATCGCGATAAAGACGATCTTTGCCGCTTGGGGAAACTCGGAGAAGTGTGGCGGCTCTTCCTCGGTGTAGTAGTCGGCAAAGCGCTCGTCGTCGGTGCCGCGGGTATACGACGATGCCGATGCGGCCTTTACACCGGCCTTGTTGTGCTCGGGAGCGGACGCGTCGGCAAACGGGCTGTTATCGTATGCGTTCGATGCGGATCCGTAGCTCTCGGTCTCAATGCGGGAGGCGCGGGGTGCGGCATCAAAGCGATCACCGTGCGCTGCTGCTTCGTTGTAATCGGAGTCGCGCTCCTCGGCAGCTGCAAACAGTGGGTTGACCGGAATATCGAGCGCCGGCATGCCGGCCGAGGTCTCATCCAAGTCGGCCGCGGCCCAGGAATCAAAGGCAAACTGGCGGTTGGCGAGGTCGTCCAGATCCATAACGGGCGGCTCGAGCTCGGGTTCGGGTTGGGGTTGGGGAGCCGCGTATGTCGGCTGCTGCGAGGTGGCATACGCGGGCGTGCTGCTGGGCGCATGGCGCTGTGTCGCCGCGGCAAGAAACGCCGCCGTCTCGGATGGATCGCTGGCGGGGCGGGGCGCGGGGGCGGCCTGGCGCGGTGCTTGCATGATGGGGCGGGTGGCAAAGTCATCTGCGGGCACGGATGCCGGCGCGGGCGTCGTGGCCGGCGCGGGAGCAGCGGCCGACGTGGGCTTTGGGCCTGCCGAGCGAACCCCGCCGCCCATGAGTTCATCGGCGGTCCAAGGGCGGTCGCTCATCACGTCGTCCAGGCTCAACGCAAACAGATCGTCTTCGCCCTCGTCAAACGCGCGTTTCGCATGCCTGGCGGCAGAAACGAAGCCTCCGCGGCCGTTGCGTGATGCGTTGCTCGACCCCATCTTGTTCCATCCTTTCGAACTGTCTATCACATCGATTATATGGAACTTGCCTTGCGGCCGACTCTCGGATTCGTGCATTCCAGAACTCGCGCCCAAAAGGGGAGGGGCTCAGGCGCGCTGACTACTTGTCGCCGGCGGCAGCCTTTGCCTCGTTGAGGTAGCTATAGAAGCTGTACTTGGAGATGCCAAAGAACTCGCAGGCACGCTCGCTCGACTTGGAAATGAGGAAGGCGCCGCGACGGTCGAGGTAGCCAATGGCGCGAATGCGCTCATCTTTGGTCATAAGGGCTGCGGGCTTGCCCACGTATTGCTCGCACTCGCGCAGCAGATCTTCGAGCAGGTCGCCGATGTTTTTGGTAATGGGCTCGGGCTCGGTGTAGCCCGTGGCGCCGGTGCCGGTAAAGGCATCGAGCGAGCGCTCAAAAGCCTTCATGAGCGTAATGTCAAAGTTAATGCCCAAAATGCCGACGGGTTTGCCCTCGTCGTTGCGGATAAAGATGGTCGAGGACTTGAGCAGCTTGCCATCGGTGGTTTTGGTGAGGTATGGCTCGCGGTCGTGCACGTCGGTGATGCCCTCGTGCATGGACTCAAACACAATATGGCTGGGGCCGTCACCCAGTTTGCGCCCGCTGACGTGGCCGTTTTCGATCACTACGATGGAGTGGTCCACGTCCTCGGTTTCCAGGTCGTGGACGACGACTTCGCAGTTGGGGCCAAATTGGAGCGCCAGGCCGTGTGCAAGGCGCTTATAAAACTCAATCTGTGCGGGGGTCATGGGTGCCTTCCTAAAAATTAGTTTGGACTCACTTTGCCATAAACCACACCTGTTCGCAAATAACGAAAGCGTTGCTGCGTTATGTAACCGTTCGGCGACGAAAAGGTACCGATTACGGCAACAAACAATTTGTTAGGTTTATTAATCAAAATGTGTGATAGAACAGTGCTAACAAACTTTTTGTTTGGCATCCACATAAAAGTTCAGTCGCATGAATGGGAATGGGCTGAAACGCGTATGCGGGGGCCGGCAAGAGAGGACTTAAGGAGTTCACCGTATGGCCGATAAGATCCAGTGGGCGGGCAACACGATGCCCAAGAGCGATGACAAGCACTTGGGAATCATGAGCCTCGACCACGTGAAGAAGGCCCGTGCCTTCCACCAGTCGTTCCCCCAATATACCGTCACTCCGCTTGCCCGCCTGGACGGTCAGGCTGCGCGCCTGGGCCTGTCCAATCTGTGCGTTAAGGACGAGAGCTATCGCTTTGGCCTCAACGCCTTCAAGGTTCTGGGCGGTTCGTTTGCCATGGCCAACTACATTGCCGACGAGACCGGCAAGGACGTTGCCGAGTGCACCTTCGATTACCTGACCTCCGATCAGCTTGCCAAGGACTTTGGCCAGGCCACCTTCTTTACCGCCACCGACGGCAACCATGGCCGCGGCGTGGCATGGGCTGCCAACAAGCTGGGCCAGAAGGCCGTCGTGCACATGCCCAAGGGTTCCACCAAGCCCCGCTTCGATAACATCGCCGCCGAGGGCGCCACGGTGACCATCGAAGAGGTCAACTACGATGAGTGCGTGCGCATGGCCGCCGCCGAGGCTGATGCCTGCGAGCGCGGCGTCATCGTTCAGGACACCGCCTGGGAGGGCTACGAGAAGATCCCGTCTTGGATCATGGAGGGCTACGGCACCATGGCTTCCGAGGCTGCCGAGCAGCTGCGCGAGATGGCCATCAACCGCCCGACGCACGTCTTTGTTCAGGCCGGTGTAGGCTCGCTGGCCGGCGCCGTGGTGGGCTACTTCACCAACCTGTATCCCGATAACCCGCCCACCTTCGTCGTGGTCGAGTGCGCTCCTGCCGCCTGCCTGTACAAGGGCGCTGCCGCCGGCGACGGCGACCCGCGCATCGTGGACGGCGACATGCCCTCCATCATGGCCGGCCTGTGCTGCGGCGAGCCCAACATTCTGGGCTGGGATATCCTGCGCAACCACACCACCGCCTTTGTGTCCTGCCCCGACTGGGTCACCGCTCGCGGCATGCGCACCCTGGGTGCTCCCGAGAAGGGCGACCCGCGCGTCATCTCCGGCGAGTCCGGCGCTGTGACCACCGGCCTGGTCGAGACCCTCATGCTCGATCCCGAGTACGCCGAGCTCAAGGAGCTCATCGGCCTGGACAAGACGAGCTCCGTGCTCTGCTTCTCCACGGAAGGTGACACGGACCCCGACCAGTATCGCCGCATCGTCTGGGAGGGCGAATACCCCACTTGCTAATACTGGGCGGAGTAAATAGGTATCGCTCCGCCACCTCACAGGTAGATTCCTTCGTTTGAAAGGTTATGAACAATGGTTAAAGAACTCGATTTCGACGCTATCAAGGCTGCTGCTGAGTCCCATCGTGCTGATATGACGCGTTTTCTTCGCGCAATGATTAGCCACCCCTCTGAGTCTTGCGAGGAAGGCGAGGTTGTCGCCTGCATCAAGGCCGAGATGGAGAGCCTCGGCTATGACGAGGTCAAGGTCGACGGCCTGGGCAACGTCATGGGCTTTATGGGCGAGGGCGACAAGATCATCGCCATCGACTCCCACATCGACACCGTCGGCATCGGCAACATCGAGAACTGGGATGCCGATCCCTATGAGGGCTACGAGACCGACGAGATCATCTACGGCCGCGGCGGCTCCGACCAGGAGGGCGGCATGGCTTCTGCTACCTACGCTGCCAAGATGATGAAGGACATGGGCCTCATCCCCGAGGGCTACAAGATCATGGTCGTCGGTACCGTCCAGGAAGAGGACTGCGACGGCATGTGCTGGCAGTACATCTACAACAAGGACGGCATTAAGCCCGAGTTTGTCATTTCCACCGAGCCCACCGACGGCGGCATCTATCGCGGTCACCGCGGCCGCATGGAGATCCGCGTCGACGTTCACGGCACCTCCTGCCACGGCTCCGCTCCCGACCGCGGCGATAACGCCATCTACAAGATGGCCGACATCATTGCCGACGTCCGCGCCCTCAACAACAATGGCTGCGACGAGTCGACCGACATCAAGGGCCTCGTCAAGATGCTCGACCCCAAGTACAACCCCGAGCACTACGAGGATGCCCGCTTCCTGGGCCGCGGCACCTGCACCGTCAGCCAGATCTTCTACACCAGCCCCAGCCGCTGCGCTGTCGCTGACTCCTGCGCCATCTCCATCGACCGTCGTATGACCGCCGGTGAGACCTGGGAGTCTTGCCTGGACGAGATCCGCAACCTGCCGGCCGCCAAGAAGTACGGCGACGACGTGAAGGTCTCCATGTACATGTACGACCGTCCGTCCTGGACCGGCGAGGTCTACGAGACCGAGGCTTACTTCCCCACGTGGATCAACAAGGAGACCGCTCCGCACGTCAAGGCCCTCGTTGACGCCCACAAGGCCATGTTCGGTGACGAGCGCATCGGCTGCGAGCCCAGCATGGACAAGCGCACCGGTCGTCCGCTGTGCGACAAGTGGACCTTCTCCACGAACTGCGTTTCCATCCAGGGCCGCTACGGCATCCCCTGCGTGGGCTTTGGCCCGGGTGCCGAGTCTCAGGCTCACGCTCCCAACGAGGTTACCTACAAGGACGACCTGGTCACCGCTGCCGCCATGTATGTTGCCGCTCTGAACCTCTACGATCCCAGCCAGGCCGACGGCGACGCCACCGTGTTCCGCGCTGGTCTGACCAACAACAAGATCGACTAGTCCCATTCCTTGATCTTGTTGAGCCGGGGGCCGCTCGTGCCCCTGGCACCCCCTGTTGACTTGGGGCCCGCAGTCGTTATCTCCCATGCTTCCTCGACGGTGGCGGGTCCTCGTCATAGCGCTCTGCATGTTCTAGCCACACGCGCATGCCGGAGCACATCTACTCATTGCAATCGTTTCATCTTTGGAAAGGATATTTACATGGACGCCAAGTTTACCGAGCTCGTCGAGCAGCTGAACGGCCTCGATTTTAAGGGCATGTACGGCAGCGATTTCCTGCACACCTGGGACAAGACCACCGATGAGCTCAAGGCGCTCTACATCGTCGCCGACGCCCTGCGCGAGCTGCGCGAGAACAACGTTTCGTCCAAGATCTTCGACTCGGGCCTGGCCGTCTCGCTGTTCCGCGACAACTCCACCCGTACGCGCTTTTCCTTCTCTAAGGCCGCCAACCTGCTCGGCCTTGAGCTGCAGGACCTGGACGAGAAGAAGTCCCAGATCGCTCACGGCGAGACCGTCCGCGAGACCGCTACCATGATTTCCTTCATGGCCGACGTCATCGGCATCCGCGACGACATGTACATCGGCAAGGGCGACGCCTACATGGCCGAGGTCTCCGAGTCTGTCCAACAGGCCTACGAGGATGGCGTTCTGGATCACCGTCCCACGCTCATCTCCCTGCAGTCCGACTCCGACCACCCCACGCAGTCCTCTGCCGACATGCTCTACCTCATCAACGAGTTTGGCGGTCTTGAGAACCTCAAGGGCAAGAAGGTTGCTGTTACCTGGGCCTACTCGCCCTCTTACGGCAAGCCGCTGTCCTGCCCGCAGTCGCTGATCAGCCTGCTGCCCCGTTTTGGCATGGACGTCACCCTGGCTCACCCCGAGGGCTACGACCTCATGCCCGAGGTCGTCGAGCGCGCCAAGGGTTATGCCGCCGAGTCCGGCACCACCTTTAAGCAGGTCAACACCATGGCCGAGGCTTTCGAGGGCGCCGACATCGTGATCCCCAAGAGCTGGGCTCCGTTTGCCGCCATGGAGAAGCGCACCAACCTGTACGCCGAGGGCGACGACGCCGGCATCGCAGCGCTCGAGAAGGAGCTGCTCGCTCAGAACGCTACGCATCAAGATTGGTGCTCCACGACCGAGCTCATGGAGAAGACCGCCAACGGCCAGGACACCATCTTTATGCATCCGCTGCCCGCCGACATCTCCGGTGTCTCCTGCGAGCACGGCGAGGTCAACGCCGACGTCTTCGACATGCACCGTGTGGGCATGTACAAGGAGGCCAGCTACAAGCCGTACGCCATCGCAGCCATGATGTTCCTGCAGAAGGTTGCCGATCCCGCCGCTACCCTCAAGGCCCTCGACGAGCGCAACACCGCCCGTTGGTTCCAGGCCTAAAGCTGGGCTGAGAAATGGCTAAGCGTATCGTTGTCGCCCTGGGCGGAAACGCCCTCGGCGCCAACCTTCCCGAGCAGATGGAGGCCGTCAAGACGACTTCCAAGGCTATCGTCGATCTGATCGAGGAGGGCAACGAGGTCGTCGTCGTGCATGGCAACGGTCCCCAGGTGGGCATGATCGCCAATGCGATGGCCGAGCTCACGCGCTCTAACCCTCAGAAGTACATTCCCTGCCCGCTGTCCGTTTGCGGCGCCATGAGCCAGGGCTACATTGGCTATGACCTGCAAAACGCCCTGCGCGAGGAAATGCTCGACCGCAATATCGACAAGGGTGTCGCCACCGTGCTCACCCAGGTCGAGGTTGCGGCAGACGATCCGGCCTTTGCCGACCCGGTCAAGCCGATCGGTCCGTGGATGAGCGAGGCCGAGGCCAAGGAGCTGGAGGCCGACCGCGGCTACCAGTTCATCCACGACGAGAAGCAGGGCTTCCGTCGCGTGGTGGCTTCGCCCAAGCCCGTGAACATCGTCGAGCTCGACACCATCAAGTCGCTCGTCGAGTCCAACCACGTGGTGATCTCCTGCGGCGGTGGCGGCATTCCCGTCACCAAGGCCCAGGGCAACCACCTTAAGGGCGCTGCCGCTGTCATCGATAAGGACTTTGCGGCCGAGAAGCTTGCCGAGCAGCTCGACGCCGATGCTCTGATTATCCTGACGGCCGTGGAGAAGGTTGCCATTGGCTTTGGCACCGACCACGAGCAGTGGCTCGACACACTGACCGCTGCCGATGTTAAGCGTCTGTCCGAGGCCAACGAGTTCGGTCGCGGCTCCATGCTGCCCAAGGTCCAGGCCGCCTCGACGTTTGCCGAGAGCAAGCCGGGCCGCACGGCGCTCATCACGCTGCTCGAGAAGGCGCGCGATGGCCTTGCCGGCAAGACCGGTACCACGTTTACCGGCGACGCTGAGTAGGCATATCTGCACCATTGAGGAGGGTGCCCTGCGTCGCGGGGTGCCCTCCTTTGTGCTATGGAGAGCCAAGGGGCGTTCGCTGGAAAAACGAGCGCGTGCCTGTTCCGACGGAGTGCGAGCTTGCTATGGTGGGTATAGCAACTATGGTGTCCAAGGCAGCCAGGGGAGGTTTGCGGAGATGAAACTCGGTTGCGTCATTATGGCTTCGGGCGAGGGCAAGCGGTTTGGCTCTAACAAGATGCTTGCCGATATCTATGGCGAGCCGTTGATTGCCCGGACCATCGATTCGGTTCCCCAGGGCTTTGACGTCGTGGTTTCGACGCGTTGGCCCGAGGTCGTTCAGATTTGCGAGGACAAGCATTGCCCGTGCGTGCTGCACGATGGCGAGCTGCGCAGCGAAAGCGTCCGTGCGGGCCTTTCGTGGGGAGTCGAACGCAACTGGAAAGGTTGCCTCTTTTTGCCGGGCGACCAGCCGCTCGTGAGTTCGGATTCTTTTGAGGCTATGGTTCGTGCATTTGACGAGCGTGGCCGCAAGCATCCGGTGCGTCTTGCGTGCAACGGTGAGCCTTCGAGCCCGGTGCTCTTTCCGGCGGAACTGTTCGATGCGCTTATGTGTCTTGAGGGCAAGGACGGCGGCGGTTCAATCCTCAAGGGCCGTACCGACGTGGTGCCGGTCGAGGCGCGTGCCTACGAGCTGTGGGACGTCGATACCGCCAAGGGACAGCAACGCATAACGGAGCATATCGCCGCCTGCTCGTATTTTGATCGCGTGGCCAACTGCATCAATCAATAAGGAGCAATAATGATCATCATCAAAAACGGTGCGCTCGTGACGCCCCAGGGGCTTCGTCGCGCCGATCTTGCCATGGAGGGCGATAAGATCGTGCGGATTGCCGCGGCGATTGAGCCGGCCGAGGGCGATACCGTCCAGGACGCCACCGACTGTTGGGTGTTTCCCGGCTTTATCGACGGCCACACGCACATGCAGTGCTGGACTGGCATGGATTGGACGGCCGATAGCTTTGAGACCGGTACGCGTGCGGCTGCCTGCGGCGGTACGACGACCATCGTGGACTACGCGACGGCCGATCGCGGCGTGACCATGCCCGATGCCCTTGCCGAGTGGCATCATCGCGCCGACGGTACCTGCACGGCAAACTACGCCTTTCATATGGCACTCGCCGAGTGGAATGAGCGCAACCGCGCCGATCTTTCGGCCATGCGCGAGGCGGGCGTGTCGTCGTTTAAGACCTACTTTGCCTACGATCACCTGCGCTTGGACGATGCCGAGACGCTCGAGGTGCTGGAGGAGCTCAAGCGCCTGGGCGGTATCCTGTGCGTGCATTGCGAGAACGGTACGCTGGTGAATGAACTGCAGAAGCGCGTGTACGAGCAGGGGATTCATGGGCCCGAGGGCCATGCGCTCAGCCGTCCGGATGTGTGCGAGGCCGAGGCTGTGAGCCGTCTGCTGTATCTGGCGCACCTGGCTGGTGACGCACCGGTCAACGTGGTGCACCTTTCGACCAAGCTGGGGCTCGAGGCCATTCGCGCTGCCAAAGCGCGCGGGCAGAAGAACATCTATGTCGAGACCTGCCCTCAATATCTGATGCTCGACGACACCTGCTATTTGGAGCAGGGGGAAGACGGCTTTGCGGGTGCCAAGTATGTGATGAGTCCGCCGCTGCGCCATGCCGGCGACCGTGCGGCCCTGCGCGAGGCGCTTGTGGCCGGCGAGATCGATACCATCGCCACCGACCACTGCAGCTTTAACCTGCACGGGCAAAAGGACCGCGGGCGCGACGACTTCCGCGCGATTCCCAACGGCGGGCCCGGCGTGGAGCATCGTCCCGTCGCGATTGCCACGAGCTTTGAGGGACAGCTGGGCCCCGAGGACCTCTGCCGCTTGATGAGCGAGAACCCGGCACGCGTGTTTGGCATGTACCCGCGCAAGGGCTGTCTTGCCGAGGGCTCCGATGCCGACGTGTGCGTGTGGGATCCCCAGGCGCGCTGGACCATTCGCGCGGCGACGCAGCATCAAGCTGTGGACTACACGCCACTCGAGGGTTTTGAGGCACATGGCCGCGCCAAGGCTGTGTTTGTGAACGGCGTGCTGGCCGCGCGCGACGGCGAGCCCACCGGAGCCCAACCCGGCCGCTACGTCCCCCGCTAGCAGGAAGGTCACCGGATTCCCCTCCGCAGTTGCGGTGGAATAGTTCCTGTTTAGCCGCCAAATAGGCCGTTTCAGGAACTATTTCACCGCAACTTATAGGTCTGCTGGGGCAGCGCCGGCTATTTGAGGCTGGTGGCGACGACGGAGCGGCCGAGGGCTGTCTCGAGGCGATCTGCCATCGTTGGGTCGGCAAGCGTGTCGACTTGGTTGAGCATGACGCGGGCATTGTTGAGGTTCAGCATCCGCAGCTCGGCATTGAGCGCCATGGCGACGCGCTCTGGGGTGGCAATGTCGGTGGGCTCGCAGCCGCAGCGCTCGCAGAAGAGCTCGGGGCGGTGGACAACCTCGGTGACGGGCTTGCCCAGCCCCGAGGCGCCGACGACCCAGACAACGTTTGCCGCGGCGGCGGGAATTACCGGCTCCCAGGCGGCATGCGCCTTGAGCGGGAGTCGCTTGCTGCCATCTGCCTCGGCCAACACATAGTCAAAGCGCTGCGCCAGCTCGTTGAGCGGCTCGGCGGGGGCGGAGAGCTTGCCCGTCTCGGGGTCCAAAACACCCGCCTGGCAGATACTTCCGCGGCTCATGCCCGCGCAGGCCTCGCAGGTGCAGCCGGGAACATGCAGGGCCCCCGGCTTCCAAGGTGCGGCGTCCAGGCGACGGCTCGACCCGTCCCATGGCACGCCGGCGACGGGAAACATGTGCGTGGTGGTGCAGAGGAGCACGCGGCCGCCAGCGCGCATGAGTTCGAGCCCTAGCGTCTTCAGCAGCGTCGACTTGCCGCCACTGCCGATAATCGCGGTAATGCCCGGCTCGATCTTGAGCGCGGAGGCAAGGTTTCCGCTCGTCGTTTCCATCTGTTCACCGCCGTATAATACTGTGATAATAAATAATCATCAGAGTAGCGGTCGAACCGCTTTTGCTCTGCTCAAACCGTAGCACAGGGAGGTGCCCCGGGAATGCTCGTTTATGTTCGCGGCGCCGGCGATATCGCCACGGGCGTCGCCGCTCGCTTGGTGCGCTCCGGCGTGTCGGTCGTTATGGCCGATATCGCGGTTCCCACGTGCATCCGCCGCACAATCAGTTTTTGCGAGGCCATTCGCCTGGGCGATGTCCAGGTCGAAGGCATTCGCGCTCGCTTGGCACAGACGCCGGCAGAGGCGCTTGCGATTACCGAGGCTGGAGACGTCGCCGTCGTGGTAGACCCCCAGGCCAAGATGCTCGGCGAGCTGAAACCCGCGGCTGTGGTCGACGCGATTCTGGCCAAGCGCAACTTGGGTACCACGCGCGACATGGCGCCTGCCGTCATCGCCGTGGGGCCGGGCTTTACCGCGCCGGTTGACTGCGACGCCGTGGTCGAGACCATGCGCGGTCATTTCCTCGGCCGCGTCATCACCCAGGGCTCGCCCCAACCCAATACGGGCGTGCCGGGCATCATCGCCGGCTATGGCAAAGAGCGCGTTATCCACAGCCCCGCCGCCGGTGTGTTTCGGTCCGGCCGCGCAATCGGCGACATCGTGAGCGCCGGAGACGTGATCGGCTATGCGGGTGATACTCCCATGTGCACGCAGATTGACGGCTGCTTGCGCGGCCTTTTGGCCGACGGCGTTCAGGTGACCGAGGGCTTTAAGTGCGCCGACGTCGACCCGCGCGGCGATGCCAGCTATATCAACTATATTTCGGACAAGGCGACGTCGGTCGGCGGCGGCGTACTCGAGGCGCTCGCCATGCTCACCGGTGTATTCCAGGGATAGGAAATTGCAATGGAAAAGCTCGATGTGGTGAATGCTGCGCTTGGCGCTCTGAAGGCTGGTAAGACGTGCGAGTTGGTGGTAGTTGCCGGCACGGCAGGGTCGTCACCGCGCGGTGTGGGCGCATGGATGACTGTCTTTGCCGACGGCAGCCAGGCGGGCACCATCGGCGGCGGCAAGATTGAGCTCTTTGCGCTGGATGAGGCGCGCGAGCTCCTGAGCGCGGGACAGTCGCGTCTGGTCCGCTACACCATGGGTGGCGAGAACTCCGATACCGGCATGATCTGCGGCGGAG
Source organism: uncultured Collinsella sp. (assembly GCA_959599095.1). GTDB lineage: Bacteria > Actinomycetota > Coriobacteriia > Coriobacteriales > Coriobacteriaceae > Collinsella. Next base: position 16,699 of record CAUGGC010000022.1, read on the forward strand.
CCATCTGCCTGTGCTACCTGCATCTGGATGCGACTCAGGCGCCGTTGTTCCAGGAAATCGCCGACGTCTTGGCCTATCGGCGCATCGGCGACTTCGTCATCGACTTTGAGCCGTTTGTCATCCAGGCCCTCGAGGGCGATGTGGCCGAGTACCATGGCGAGGCATCGCGCCATACCATTGCCGGCTGCCCCGGGCTTTCGCTGGTGGAGGAGGGGAGTAAGGTCACCTACACCAACGCGGCCTCCGAGATTCCCGCGGCGCACATTGAGACGCTCTGCCCCGAGGGCCTGACCTACATCTTTGGCTGCGGACATGTGGGCGCTGCGACGGCGCGCGTGCTCACGGCGGCGGGCTTTGCCGTCGTGGCGTGCGACGACCGCCCCGGCACGCTGACCCCCGATTGGGTGCCCGGTGTCTACGATCGTCGCCTGGTCGATTACAAGAACCTGAGCGAGCTGTGTCCCATCGGCCCGCGCGACTTGGTGGTCGTGGCCACAGCGGGCCACAAGTCCGATATCGACGTGGTGATTCAGGCCATGCGCGCCAAACCTGCCTATCTGGGCTGCTTGGGCTCGCGCCGCAAGACGGCCTTTGTGCGCGCCCGCCTGGAGCAGGAGGGCTTTACGCAGGAACAGATCGATGGGCTGCACCTTCCGATCGGCGTTGCCATCGAGGCGGAGGATCCCGAAGAGATCGCCATCTCCATCGCCGCCGAGATGATCCACCTGCGCCGCACCAAACTCGTCCCCCGCAAGCGCTAATCGCGTTCCCATCAATAAGTTGCGGTGAAATACGGACTGTTTAAGCCTGTTAGGCCGCCAAACAGTCCCTATTTCACCGCAACTGCTTTTTGGGATCCATTTGTGCGGGGGAGTTGTGGAGTTGTGCAGGCAGACGAGGTTTTTCTGGAAATACGCTCCCGATGCGCGTATAGTACCGATTGTTTTGTCGGCTCCTGCTGCGTCGAGTCCAAACCGCGAAATGCCATGAGCGGCGCGGATGCAGCCAGGAGGCACGAGGACAACCCATCGTGGCCACGCCCCGTGCTTAAAACCCCAAGAAGGAGTGAACAATGGCAGAAGAGAAGTATGTGCCGCGTCTGAAGACCAAGTACAACAACGAGGTCAAGCAGCAGCTTCAGGACAAGTTCCAGTACGAGAACGTCATGATGATCCCCAAGTTTGAGAAGATCGTCGTGAACATGGGTGTCGGCGAGGCCGCTACCGATTCCAAGGCCATCGACGGTGCCGTGCGCGACCTGCGCGCCATCACCGGCCAGCAGCCGATGATCACCCGTGCCCGTAAGTCCATCGCTACCTTCCGCCTGCGCGCTGGTATGCCGATCGGCTGCAAGGTTACCCTGCGTGGCGACCGTATGTGGGAGTTCTTCGATCGTCTGACCTCCGTCGCGATCCCCCGTATCCGCGACTTCCGCGGCATCTCCGCCAAGAGCTTCGACGGCCGTGGTAACTTCTCCATGGGCGTCACCGAGCAGCTCATCTTCCCCGAGATTGACTTCGACTCCGTCGATCACCAGCGTGGTATGGACATCACTTTCGTGACCACCGCCAACACCGATGAGGAGGCCAAGGCCCTTCTGGACGCCTTCGGTTTCCCGTTCAAGAAATAGGTTCACCTGCCCTAAAAGCGCCGTTTCCACAAGGGAGCGGCGCTTGGGGCGAACAATACTCTATGTGAGGAGGATATAAGTGGCTAAGACATCGATGATCGTCAAGTGCAATCGCAAGCAGAAGTTCTCTACTCGTGAGTACACGCGCTGCCAGCGCTGCGGCCGTCCGCACTCTGTGTACCGCAAGTTCGGCCTGTGCCGTGTCTGCTTCCGTGAGCTTGCACTCAAGGGCGAGCTTCCCGGCGTTAAGAAGGCCAGCTGGTAAGTCACTACCAGCGTTTCAAGCATCCGTTTGGAACAGGGAAAACGCGCTAGTTAGGCTTTGCCGTTAAGGGCGGCGAAGAACCAAGAGCACGTGTTCATCAAGAACGAAGGAGAATCTGTATGAACCTTACAGACCCGATCGCAGATATGCTTACGCGCATCCGTAACGCTAACTCTGTGAACAAGGCCACGGTCTCCATGCCGAGCAGCAAGAAGCTCGTCGAGATCGCTCGTGTTCTGCACGAGGAGGGCTACATCGAGGGCTACGATGTCGAGGACACCGTTCCCCAGAAGACTCTGCACATCACGCTTAAGTATGGTCCCAAGAAGGCTAAGGTCATCAACGGCATCCGCCGCATTTCCAAGCCGGGCCTGCGTAAGTACACCGGCGTTGCCGACATGCCCCGCGTCCGCGGTGGCCTTGGTACCGCCATTATTTCCACCAGCCATGGCGTCATGACCGACCGCGATGCTCGCAAGCACAACGTCGGCGGCGAGATCATCGCTTACGTCTGGTAATTCGCTCGGTAGGTAGAAGGAAAGGAGATCACCGTGTCTCGTATCGGTAATAAGCCTGTCCAGATTCCCGCCGGAGTCGAAGTGGCAGTCAACGGCAACAACGTTGTCGTCAAGGGCCCCAAGGGCCAGCTCGAGCTCGATGTCTTTGAGAAGCTCGCTATCAACGTCGAGGACAACGTCCTCACCGTTTCCCGTCCCGACGACGAGCGTGAGACCCGTGCCCGCCACGGCCTCACCCGCGCCCTCATCCACAACATGGTTGTCGGCGTTTCCGAGGGCTTCGAGAAGAAGCTCGAGCTCGCCGGCGTCGGTTACCGCGTGCAGCAGAAGGGTAAGAACCTCGAGTTCTCCCTGGGCTTCTCGCACCCCGTGATCGTCGAGGCTCCCGAGGGCATTACCTTCGAGGTTCCCGACAACACCCACGTGAACGTCAAGGGTATCAACAAGCAGCAGGTCGGTCAGATCGCCGCTGAGATCCGCGGTCATCGTCCTCCCGAGCCTTACAAGGGCAAGGGTATCCACTATGTTGGCGAGCACATCCGCCGCAAGCTGGGTAAGGCCGCCAAGTAGTCGTAACCGACTCACTCGCATAAGACCAGCACCCCGTCAGGTGCTGGCAAGATCAACCTTTTTAGGAGTTTACGTATGAACAAGCATAAGGCGAAGCTGGAAGGCCTCAAGCGTCGTCAGCGTCGTGTTCGCGGCAAGGTCTCGGGTACCGCCGAGCGTCCGCGTCTTCGCGTGACCCGTACTAACGCCAACATCTATGCCCAGATCATCGACGACAGCAAGGGCTCCAGCCTGACGCTCGTCTCTGCCTCGACCCTCGAGGCCGAGTTCAAGGGCACCCACACCTCGAACAAGGAGGCTGCGGAGAAGGTCGGTCAGCTCGTTGGCAAGCGCGCCATCGAGGCCGGCATCACCAAGGTCGCCTTCGATCGTGGTGGCCGTATCTACCATGGCCGCGTCAAGGCCCTCGCCGACGGTGCTCGTGCCGCCGGTCTCGAGTTCTAGGAGGTATGTAGCACATGGCTCGTAATCAGAAGCAGCAGCGCGAGGCCTCCGAGTTCGAGGAGCGCGTCGTTTACATCAACCGCGTGTCGAAGACCGTCAAGGGTGGTCGTCGCATGAGCCTCGTCGCTCTCGTCGTCGTTGGCGACGGCAAGGGCAACGTCGGCGTTGGCATGGGCAAGTCCGCTGAGGTGCCCATGGCCATCTCCAAGGCATCTCTCGATGCCAAGAAGAACATGTTCCACGTGCCGGTGACCGAGCAGGGCACCATCCCGCACGAGGTTCTCGGCCACTTTGGTGCCGGCCGCATCATCATCAAGCCCGCTGTCGAGGGTACCGGCGTTATCGCCGGCGGCGCTGTGCGTCCCCTCTTTGAGCTTGCTGGCATCAAGAACGTCCTGTCCAAGTCCCTCGGTACCGACAACGGCCTCAACATCATCAAGGCTGCCGTCGAGGGCCTCAAGGAGCTCTCCAGCCCTGAGGACGTCGCGGCTCGCCGTGGCCTGACGGTCTCCGAGATGTTCGTCGGTAAGGAGAACTAAGCATGGCTGACACCATCAAGATCAAGCAGGTCCGCAGCACCAACGGTTGCAAGCAGGACCAGGTCCGTACTGTCCGTGCCCTCGGTCTCCACAGGATCCGCGAGGTTCGCGAGATTGCTGACAACGAGTCCGTCCGCGGCATGATCTTCAAGGTCAAGCACCTTGTCGAGATTGTAGAGGAGTAGCAAATGCAGCTTCACGATCTTACTCCCGCGCCCGGTTCCACCAAGAACCGCAAGCGCGTCGGCCGTGGCAATTCTTCGGGTCACGGCACCACTTCTGGCCGCGGTCAGAAGGGCCAGGGTTCCCGCTCTGGTGGCACCAAGGGTGCCGGCTTCGAGGGTGGCCAGACTCCGCTGGCTATGCGCCTGCCCAAGCTTCCGGGCTTCCGTAACCCCCGTCGTATCGAGTACACCGCTGTTAACGTTGAGCGTCTCGAGCGTAAGTTCGAGGACGGCGCTGTGATCGACGGTGCCGCTCTTAAGGCCGCTCGCATCACCAAGAGCGAGTTCGAGCCCGTCAAGGTGCTCGGCAATGGTGAGCTCACCAAGAAGTTCACGGTCAAGGTCGACAAGGTCAGCGCTTCTGCGCAGGCCAAGATCGAGGCCGCCGGCGGAAAGGTCGAGCTGCCGTGCTAAATGGTCTTAAGAATGCTTTCCGCATCAAAGAATTGCGCGAAAAGATTCTTTTTACCATAGCTATGCTCGTCGTGTACCGCATTGGTGCGCACGTTCCTGTGCCCGGCATTCCCTTCCAGGGGATGCTGGGCCTTTTCTCGACCGATAACAATTCGGTCGCCGCAGGTGCTATGGCCCTCCTGAATCTTTTCTCTGGCGGCGCGTTGAGCTATGTGTCGGTGTTTTCGCTGGGCATCATGCCTTACATCACCAGCTCGATCATCCTCCAGATGCTCCAGGCCGTCGTGCCTTCCCTGCATGAGCTTGCTCGCGAGGGCGAGGTCGGTCAGACCAAGATTACGCAGTATTCGCGTTACCTCACCCTGGCTCTGGCAATCCTCAACTCCGTTGGTTACCTCTTCCTCTTTAAGAGCTTCGGCATCAGCTTCAATGGCGCTGGCGCTCCCGAGATCATCTTCGACCTCATGATCGTCGGCACGCTCACTGCGGGCGCCATGCTGATCATGTGGATTGGTGAGCTCATCACCCAGCGCGGTATCGGCAATGGCATGTCGCTGATCATCTTTGCGAACATCATGGCCGGTCTGCCGCAGGCTATCTTCTCCAGCACCGAGGGCAATGCCGGTGGCATCATCACCATGGTGATCATCTGCGCCATCATCCTGCTGGTTATCCCGTTGATTGTTTTCCTTGAGCGCGGCCAGCGCCGCATCCCGGTCTCCTACGCTAAGCGCGTCGTGGGCCGTCGCATGATGGGTGGCCAGACCACCTACCTGCCCATCAAGGTCAACACCGCGGGTGTCGTGCCGATCATCTTCGCTTCGGCGCTGCTGTACTTCCCGGCTCAGATTGCCGTGTTCTTCCCCGGCATCGGCTGGATCCAGGCAGTTGCCTCTGCGCTTTCGCGCGGCTGGCTCAACTGGGTGCTTAACGTTGTCCTCATCGTGTTTTTCGCGTACTTCTACACGTCCATGGTGTTCAACCCCGATGACACGGCCGACAACCTTAAGAAGCAGGGCGGCTTTATTCCGGGCGTGCGTCCGGGTAGGGCTACCGCGGCCTACATCAAGAACGCGCTCAACAAGATTACGCTTCCCAGCGCTGTCTTTTTGGCGCTCATCGCCATCGTGCCTTCGATCATCTTCTCCTTTACGGGTAACCAGCTAATCCAGGCATTTGGCGGCACGTCCATCCTCATCATGGTCGGCGTCGTGCTCGACACGGTCGATAAGCTCGAAGGCCAGATCAAGATGTATGATTACGATGGATTCTTTAAATAGGCTAGAGGAGGATTGCTCATGAACCTCGTATTGCTCGGAGCTCCGGGTGCCGGTAAGGGTACCGTCGCACAGGAGCTCGTCGCCGAGTTTGGCGTCGCTCACATTTCCACGGGCGACCTGCTGCGTGCTGCCGTCAAGGGTGGCACCGAGCTTGGTATTCAGGCTAAGAAGTACATGGACGCTGGCGAGCTCGTTCCCGATCAGCTCGTGATCGACCTTGTCAAGGAGCGCCTTGCCGCCGATGACGCCCAGCAGGGCTTCATCCTCGACGGCTTCCCGCGCAACACCGCCCAGGCCGTGACGCTCGATTCCGAGCTCTCCGCCATGGGTCGCGAGATCGACTGCGCCCTTCTGGTCGATGTGGCCCCCGAGGTCATTATCGATCGTCTGTCTTCGCGTCGCACCTGCCGCGCCTGCGGTTACACCGGCACCGCTGCCGATGCTACCTGCCCCAAGTGTGGCGGTGAGATGTATCAGCGCGACGACGACAAGCCCGAGACCATCAAGAACCGTCTCGACGTCTACGAGAAGTCCACGAGCCCGCTCGTCGACTACTATCGTGGCCAGGGTCTGCTCAAGTCGGTCAACGGTGACCAGGCTCGCGAGACCGTGTACGGGGATGTCAAAGAGGCTCTCGGTCTATGATCAAGATTAAGTCTGCAACGCAAATCGAGCAGATGAAGAAGGCAGGAGCGCTATCTAAGATGGCGCTCCGCCACGTTGGAGCCATGGTGCGCCCCGGCGTTTCGACTTTTGAGCTCGATCAGCTCGCGGAGCAGATTATCCGCATGCATGGTGGCACCCCAGCCTTTAAGGGTTACGGCGGGTTTCCCGGAACCATTTGCGCATCGATTAACGATGCCGTGGTACACGGTATTCCCAACCCCGACATGATCCTGCGCGATGGCGATATCATCTCCATCGATACGGGAGCCGTTGTCGACGGTTGGGTCGGCGATAACGCTTGGACGTTTTTCGTCGGCACCCCCACGCCCGAAGCCAAGGCTTTGTGCGAGATCACGCGCGATTGCCTTAAGGCTGCCATCGAGCAGGCTGTTCCCGGTAACCATATCGGGGACGTCGGTTATGCCGTTCAGTTCCTCGCCGAGTCTCACGGTTACGGCGTGCTTCGCGATTATGTGGGCCATGGCATTGGCCGCGTGATGCACGAGGACCCCAACGTTCCTAACTATGGAAAGAAGGGGAGGGGCGTTCGCCTCCAGGCCGGCATGGTCATTGCCATCGAGCCGATGGTTACGATGGGTTCCAACCATGTGAGCACGGGCTCCGACGGTTGGATCGTCACGACCAACGACCACCTGCCCGCCGCGCACTACGAGAACACCGTCGCCATTACCAATGACGGTCCGGTGATTCTGACCACGGATGCCCAAGGTGCTTGGTGTTCGCTCCAAGGCGGAGAAATGTAACAAGTTCCACTTAGTTGTGGAGCCATTACGAAGTTATTACGATGCGTGCATACGTGTTGTAGAATACTCAATCGCTGTCGTTTTCTAGAGAAAGATGATTGCTTGTGAAGAAGGAAGACGCAATTGAGCTCGAGGGTACGGTAAAAGAGCCGCTGCCCAACGCCATGTTTAAGGTCGAGCTCGAGAACGGTCATTCGGTTCTGTGCAACATTTCTGGCAAGATCCGAATGAATTACATCCGCATTCTCCCCGGTGACAGGGTTGTCGTGGAGCTTTCCCCGTACGACCTGACCCGCGGCCGCATCACCTATCGCTATAAATAGCGGCACGCATACACGCTCTTTTCCGACTGCAGGCTTAGCTCAACCTACGGTCGGTTTGCGTGTGAAGACCAGCCATAGTTTTAAACGCCTGCGGCTGGGCGAGTAGATAGTAGGGAAGTAGTTTGAGCGCTACCGAAAGGAAGAACGATGAAGGTACGTCCTTCGGTCAAGAAGATGTGCGATAAGTGCAAAATCATTAGGCGCCATGGCAAGGTCCTCGTCATTTGCGAGAATCCCCGTCATAAGCAGCGTCAGGGTTAAGAGAGGAGACTACGTTGGCCCGTATTAATGGTGTCGACCTCCCGCGTGAGAAGCGCGTTGAGATCGGTCTGACCTACATTTACGGCATCGGCCGCACCACTGCGACGAAGATTTGCGTCGAGTGCAACGTTAACGTGGATACGCGCGTTAAGGACCTCACCGAGGATGAGGTTAACGCCATCCGTGATTATATCGATAAGAACCAGATCATGGTTGAGGGCGACCTCCGCCGTGAGCGCAACCAGAACGTCAAGCGCCTTATGGACATCGGCTGCAACCGCGGCCTTCGTCACCGCAAGGGCCTCCCGGTCCGCGGCCAGCGCACCCACACTAACGCTCGTACCCGCAAGGGCCCGAAGCGTCAGATCGGTGCTAAGAAGAAGAAATAAGGAGCGCTAGATAGATGGCTACTGCTAAGAAGAACGTTCGCGCTGCCCGTCTGAAGCGCGCGGACCGTAAGAACATTTCCGTGGGCCAGGCTCACATTCGTTCTACGTTCAACAACACTATCGTTTCGATCACCGATCCCCAGGGCAACGTCATTTCCTGGAAGTCGGCTGGCCAGGTGGGCTTCAAGGGCTCCCGTAAGTCCACGCCGTTCGCTGCCCAGATGGCTGCCGAGGCTGCTGCCAAGCAGGCCATGGAGCACGGTATGAAGAAGGTTTCCGTCTTCGTCAAGGGCCCCGGCTCCGGTCGTGAGACCGCCATCCGCTCCCTCCAGGCTGCTGGCCTCGAGGTCTCGAGCATCCAGGACAAGACCCCCATTCCGCACAACGGCTGCCGCCCCAAGAAGCGTCGCCGCGTGTAACTGAAAGGATCGTATCAATATGGCAATCGACAGGACTCCTGTTCTTAAGCGCTGCCGTCAGCTCGGGATCGATCCCGCTGAGCTCGGTTACAGCAGCAAGAAGGAATCTATCCGTCAGCCCAAGCGCCGTCGCAAGGAATCTGAGTACGGCATGCAGCTGCGCGAGAAGCAGAAGGTCAAGTTCATCTATGGCGTTCTGGAGAAGCAGTTCCACGGCTACTTCAACAAGGCCCGTAAGATGAACGGCGTCACCGGTGAGAACCTCATGATCATTCTTGAGTCTCGCCTCGACAACGTCGTCTTCCGTCTTGGCTTCGCCCGCACCCGCAAAGAGGCTCGTCAGTCCGTCCGTCACGGTCACTTCACCGTGAACGGCAAGCGCGTGGACATCCCGTCCTACCGCGTCAAGGCCGGCGACGTCGTCGCTGTCGGCGAGAAGTTCCGTGACCTCCTCCCCATCAAGGAGGCTCTGATTTCCTCCGAGCGCTTTGAGGTCCCTGGCTGGCTCGAGGTCGATATCGAGAAGCTGTCTGGTAACGTGCTCGCTCTGCCGACGCGTGAGCAGATCAGCGGTGATATCAACGAGCAGCTCATCGTCGAGCTCTACTCTAAGTAGTCCATCCGGGCTGCTGAGGCTGGAGGTAATACATGTCAGAATTCATTAGGCCTCAGGTTCAGGTCGAAGAGATCAACGAGACGTCTGCTCGTGTCTCCGTCGAGCCGCTCGAGCGTGGCTACGGCGATACGCTGGGTAACTCCCTTCGTCGCGTTCTTCTGTCCTCGCTCGAGGGTGCCGCCGTCGAGGCTATTCAGATCGATGGCGCGCAGCACGAGTTCATGACCATCCCTAACATGGTCGAGGATGTCACCGACATCGTCCTGAATGTCAAGGGTCTTGTCTTCAGGGCTCTCGGCACGACCGACGAGGCGACCGCCACCATTTCGGTTGACGGCCCCTGCGAGGTCACCGGTGCGGACTTCTTTATTCCGTCCGAGTTTGAGCTGGTCAACCCCGAGCAGCACATCGCTACGCTCACCGAGGGTGGCCATCTCACCATGAGCATGCGCATCGGCTATGGCCGCGGCTATGTTTCTGGCGAGGCCAACAAACGCGACAACGATCCCATCGGTGTGATCCACGTCGACTCGCTGTACTCGCCGGTTTCCCGTTGCGCCAAGCTCGTTGAGGCTTGCCGTGTCGGTCAGCACACCGACTACGACCGCCTTGTCCTCGAGATCGAGACCAACGGCTCCATCGCCCCGCGCGACGCCGTGGTCCAGGCTGCCAATATCATTAACCAGCATATGGCTGCCTTTATGAACCTTGCCGAGACCCCCGAGGTCGAGGAGGAGGCTTCGATCTTCGCTCCCGAGGTCACCAACGACAACGCTGAGCTGGACAAGCAGATCGAGGATCTGGACCTTTCCGTCCGTTCTTACAACTGCCTTAAGCGCGCCAGCATTCACTCGGTCCGTCAGCTCGTTGAGTTCTCGGAGAACGATCTGCTCAACATCCGTAACTTCGGTGTTAAGTCGATCGAGGAAGTGAAGGACAAGCTTGAGTCCATGGGCCTGAGCCTGAAGGCTTAATGCTTCGCATATTTGAGGAGAAACTAGACCATGCGTCATAACGTTAAGAAGGGCCTGAAGCTCGGCACCGATGCGAGCCACACCAAGGCCATGAAGAAGAGCCTTGCTAAGGCCCTCTTCGAGAACGACCGCATCAAGACCACCGAGACCCGCGCTAAGGCGCTGCGTTCGGTCGTCGATCCGATCATCACCTGGGCCAAGAAGGGCGACCTGCACTCTCGTCGTCTGGCTATCGCCAAGCTCGGCGATAAGCAGCTCGTTGCCGAGATCTTCGACAAGGCTGCTCAGGGCATGTGGCAGGACCGCAACGGCGGTTACACCCGCATCATGAAGCTCGGTAACCGCAAGGGCGACAACGCTCCCATCGTTATCATGGAGCTCGTCACCGAGCCTTGCACGCCTAAGGCTAAGAAGGCTGCTCCGGCCCCCAAGAAGGCCGCTGCTCCCAAGAAGGTCGAGGCTGCCGAGGAGGCTCCTGCTGAGGAGACCGCTGAGTAGACAATCCGTCTGCATAGGCTATATTCGAGGGGTACGTTCGCGTACCCCTCTTTTTTTGTCGCGATACCGTTGCTTGTTTGTTGGGAGCGCCCATGACTGCGCCGTCTGATTTCAATTCGATTTCCGAGCTTGACGCCACGCTCGTATTTCGCGTGGCCTATGATGGTTCGTCGTATAGCGGATTTGCCGTGCAGCCGGGACAGACGACGGTTGCGGGTGAGCTACGTCGAGCTATTGAGACGCTCCTGCGCCGTCCGATCGACCTGACGTGTGCGGGACGTACCGATGCCGGCGTGCATGCGGTGGCACAGTTTATCAGCGTGCCCGTAACGGACGCTGAGTTGGCTTTGACGCGCCGTAGGTGGCTGAGGGCTATGGATGCCCTCCTGCCCAAAGATATCGCCATAAACGAGGTCTACAAGGCCCGTAAAGGCTTTTCTGCACGCTTTGATGCGCGTTCCCGTACGTATACGTACCGTATTGCCGATCGCGACGCGCGCCCTGTGCTTTCGCGCGGTGCGGTGTGGTGGCATCGCTACCCATTGGATGTTGAGGCGATGTCTGCGGCCTGTCCCGCGCTGCTGGGCGAGCAGGACTTCAAGAGCTTTTGCAAGGTGGCGTCTGCCGTGGGCAAGCCCACGCACCGCTGCGTGATGCGTGCCGAGTTTGGCCATGAGGTTGCGTTTGGCGAGGACATCCTGACGTTTACCATCGAGGGCAATGCGTTTCTGCATTCGATGGTCCGCACGATCGTGGGCACGCTTGTCGAGATTGGCATGCATCGCCGTGAACCCGAGTGGATGCGCGAGGTCATCGATGCTTGCGACCGTACCGCTGCGGGCCCCACGGCTCCTGCCTGCGGCCTTACGTTTATGGGCGTGGATTACGATCCCGCCGAGCTTGTCGTGCTCGACTAGGGGAGGGCTCGGCGCGTCGTGCGTCGGCACCTGTCATCTGTGGGCTGCGCGTGTGCAACATCTGTTCTTGGCGTGCAATACAACCGGTGTCTCATTGCTTTTATTGCCGGGGTGTACCATGAACGACAGTTTGATTCACTGCTGTCGAGAGGACGGATAACTTGGTTCGACGTGGCTCGCATCCGCGACTTTCGGTGATCCTTGTGGTAGAAGGTTCGCCCAGCTATGCGATGCGTGCGCTCGAGAGTATCCAGAACCAAGACCTCTACGATTTGCAGATTGTCGTTGTCTGCCGCGATGCTGCGCCCGGTGTGCGCCATTCGCTTCAAGTTGCTGCCGACAGGGACATCCATATTGATTTGATTGACGTCGAGGACGCGAAGCGCGGCGCTTGTCTTCGTGCCGGTTTTGCTGCCTCGCGCGGCTCTCAAATCATCGCCATGAACGCCGATGAGTGGTTTGCTCCGCAGTCTCTTTCCAAGATGGTCGATATCGCGTGCGATACTACGGCAGACATAGTGCTCCCCACGGTGTCGCTCGACCGCTATGATGCACATCGAGAGCGCCATTCGCGCGTCTTGGATGCTGCTCATATTTCCATTGATAGCAAATCTTCGATGGTGACCGGGCTGTCCCAGTTGATTTTAGGCGGCCTAGTCGTTCAGACCTCTGGCGTGATGTATAGCCGTCCGCTGTTTGAGGCATGCCTTTTGTACGACAAGGCGTTTCGCACAGTTGGGTTTATGGCGTGCTCGCTCTCGCGGGCGCAGCGCGTCTCCGGATGCGGCGACGCTTGTTTCCACGCGGCGGCACCTAAGCTTACAGATGCCTTTGATCCCACCATGTATGCCAAGGTATCCGATGACACCCGGGCGCTCGACGAGCTTACGGACTCACTCTCGGAAGCAGATAGCGGTGGTCGGCTCAAGCTGGCAACCCAAAAGTTCTACTTTGCCGGACTGGTCGCCTGCATCGAGAATTTGTGTCTGAGCCCGCATGGGGTGTCGTCAATCGAGCGTTCCGCCCGTATGCGTGATATGCTCGAGGCGCCTCGAACCCGTCAGATGGTCGCCGCGCTCAAGGATAACCATCGGGGGCTCGGTCTGTTGTTTGGGCCGATCGCCAGCGCCAAGCCCGCGCGCTGCGTGATGTGTACGCATCTGGCAGCTTTTCTTAACCGGACGGGCGCAAAAACCGCCTAAACGGCTCATCTCGAAACAAATTTGCATAGAATTGTTTCGAAATGCGTTCTTATACACAAAAGCCTTCAAATAGCGTTAAACTATTCAATCACTGATTGATTGTCTCCGCCATCTTTTGGAGAGAGGGTTTGTATGGCTAAAAAACGCAATGGGCGCCAGGATGCCATTAGAGATATTGTGCGCAATAAGGACGTCCGCACGCAGCGCGTGCTGGTCGATGAGCTCCGCGCTATGGGCTTTGATTGCACGCAGGCGACTGTCTCTCGCGATATTGCCGATATGGGGCTGCGTAAGCTCCCTGAGGGCATCTATGTTCTGGCAGAGGACCTGCACCTGCAGCGTATGGTTTCCGAGCTCGTAACGGGCGTTCTGCGCACCGATAATCTGGTTATGATCAAGGCTCAGCCTGGCACGGCTTCCGGCATCGCCGCCGCCGTTGATGCGGCAGAGCTGCCCGATGTGCTTGGCTCGCTTGCCGGCAACGATACGATTTTGGTTATTGCCCAGACGGCCGAGGACGGCGAGCGTCTTGAGGCGCTGATCAATAAGCTGAGCAATTCTCGCAAGTAGGCGTGCGGGTCGTGCGCTCGGCACTGTGTGCGTGACATAGTGGCTTGTAAGGGGTATCGACGTTGGTCGGTACCCCCTTTTTTTGTTTGCCGGTATAAAGACCGCCCACCAGGTCGCTTTAAACTAAAAGGCCCCCGAGCAGTTTAATAAGCTGCTCGGGGGCCTTGTTGCTTATGGCCGGATGATTTCTAGCCGACCGTATCGTCAGGCGTGGGCGAGGGGTCGGGAGTAGGCGTAGGCGTAGGCGTAGGCGTAGGCGTGCCGCCATCGCCGCCGGTCGAACCACCAGTTGAGCCGCCCGTCGAGCCACCGGTCGTACCGGTGCCGCCGGTGGTGTCGCCACCCGTGGTCTCGGTGGTCGTGGTCGTCGTGGTAGTCGTTGTGGTAGTTTCCTCTTCGTCCTCGTTCTCGTCCTTGTCGTCGTTCTCCGTCTTCTTGGCGTTGTTGGTGCCGTAGAACTTCCAGACGCTGTTGTTCTTGTAGGTGGGCGCCGTTCCGGTCGCAAACTCCTCGCGCTCGGTACCGGTCAGAACGGTGTTCATAAACCGCTTAAAGACAGGCAGGTTGGTGCTGTCGCCCAGCAGGTCCGTGCCGTATTTTTGGATGGGGATCTCACCTGCGGAATAGCCGGTCCACAGGGCGCACGCCAGCTGCGGGGTATAGCCGCAGAACCACAGGTTGGTGGTGTTGTCGGTGGTGCCCGTTTTGCCGGCATAGGGCTGGTTGACGCTCAAGGCGCCGGCAGCACCCGTACCGCTGCCCTGCATGACGCCGGACAGAACATCGGTGACCGCGGCGGCCTCGCCCTCGGTAAGCACCTGTGAGGGATTGTCCGTGTGCTGGTACAGCACCGAACCGGTACGAGAGTCAATCTCGGTGATGGCGATCGGCTGGCGATAGTAGCCGCCGTTGGCAAACGTCGCGTAGGCGGCGGCCATCTCGAGCGGCGAGATGGAGCCGGTGCCGAGCGTCATGACGGGAACGTCCTCGATATTGTCCTTAGATGGATCGATGCCGAGCTTTTTGACGAGGGACATGATCTTGTTATTGCCGATAGCCTCTGCAACCTGGATATAGCCGGTGTTGGAGGAGTATGCCGTCGCCTGCTTGAGCGTGATGGTGCCGTAGCTCTGGTTGGCATAGTTTTGCACCTTGGTCGTGGTGCCCTTGGCTGTAAGAGGCGAGTTGCAATTGAGGGTGACGTTGGGGTTCATGCCGTTTTGGATGGCAGTGGCCAGCGTAAAGGCCTTAAACGTGGAGCCTACGGGACGCTTGGCCGTGGCGTGGTTCACGTGGTTCTCGTCGGCGTTATAGTCGTAGCCGCCCACCATGCACTTGATGTAGCCGGTCTTGGGGTCGACGACGACCATGCCCATGTCCAGGCCGTCGAGCGAAAGCGTGTCGAGCTGGGCGCGCACGGCCTCCTCGGCAGTCTGCTGCATGGTCGGGTCGATGGTGGTTTTGACGGTTAGGCCGCCCTTAAACAGCACGTCGGTGGAGAACTCCTGCTCCAGCAGCTGCTTAACATAGGCGACAAAGTAGGGCTGCGAATACACGTCGACGCCACTGCCCGAAATCTCGGTTACGTTGAGGGTGATGGGCTCTGCCTGCGCGGCGTCGTGCTCCTTCTGGGTGATGTGGCCCAGGCGCAGCATGTTATCGAGAACCTTGTTGCGGCGAGACAGTGCCAGATCGGGATTGACCGTGGGGTCGTACTGCGAAGGCGAGTTGGGAAGGCCGATGAGCAGCGCGGCCTCGCTCAGGGTGAGGTCGGCGGCGCTCTTGGACAGATAGGTTTCGGCTGCGGCCTCGATGCCGTAGGCACCGTGGCCGTAATAGATGGTGTTGAGGTACATCATGAGGATCTCGTCCTTGGAGTACATTTCCTCCATCTTGATGGCGATGTAGGCCTCGCGGACCTTACGCTCGATGGTCGAGTCGAACTGCTCCTCTTGCAGGATGGTGTTACGCACCAGCTGTTGGGTGATGGTCGAGGCGCCCTCGTGGCCACCGGAAAGGGTCGCCACCGCTGCGCGAGCAATGCCCCACAGGTCGATGCCGCCATGCTCGTAGAAGCGCTCGTCCTCGACGTCGACGGTGCCCTGCAGCACGTACGGGGAAACCTGGTCCTTGGTGATGGACTTGCGGTTTTGCGTGTAGAAGCTCGCGATCTTGTTGCCGTTGCAATCGACGATCTCGGTGGGTTCACTCACCAGATAGGCGTTGGCGTCGGTATAGTCGGGCAGATCGGACAGCCAACGATTGACGTTGCCGATCATGCCAATCCCAAACGCTACGCCCGCGATGAGCAAAAGGCCCAAGAACGAGAGCAGGATCATGGGCAGGGCATGCGTCTTGGAACGACTGCGCCCCTGTCGTTGGCGAGGACCCATATATTGACCTCCAGGTATGTCGTGCCGGGCGGCGGGTGCGCCGCTGGGGCAGGATGGACATAAGTTATTACACGATAAACCAAACGAGGCGCGCGAGGCCTCGTGTATGCTGGATGACGGTATTTTTCAGAGTGAATGCATACCTTGTTGGTAAGGAGTTTGCCGATGGCGATTCGGGCGACGGGGCCGAGTGGAAAATGCGATAACGAGCCGGGGGCTGCCGAGGCGGCGCTGCCCGAGCTGCTGGCGCCTGCCGGCGGACTCGATCAGATGCTCGCGGCGATTGCAGCGGGTGCCGATGCCATCTATGCGGGCCTGGGCGGGTTCAACGCCCGCGTGAGCGCACACGGCTTTACCGACGACGAGTTCGCCCGCGGCTGTGCCGTGGCGCGTGCGTATGGTGTGCGCGTGTATGCGACGCTTAACGTATTTGTGTTCGACGACGAGTTGGCCGACGCGGTGGCACTGGGGGCACACGCGCAAGAGTTGGGTGCCGACGCCCTGATTGTTGCCGACGCCGGATTGGTATGCGCGTTGCGCGCGGCGATTCCCGGGGTCGAGATTCACCTGTCCACGCAGGCGGGCGTTCATAGCGAAGGCGCCGTGCGCCTGGCTGCCGATGAGCTCGGGGTCGAGCGCGTGACGACCGCCCGCGAGCTGGCAGTCGACGAGATTGCCGCCTTGTGTGCTACCGGCGTGCCTATCGAGGTGTTCTGCCACGGTGCGATTTGCATTGGATATTCGGGCGCCTGTGAGTTTTCGGCCCTGCGGCGTGGACGATCGGCGATGCGCGGCGACTGTACGCAACCGTGTCGCTTGGCGTACGACCTGGTGGACGAGGCGGGGGAGAGCGTCGTTTCCGTGGAGGGCGATCGTCTGCTGTGCCCGCGCGATTATCTGGGCATTGCGCACCTGCCCGAGCTTGTTGGGGCCGGGGTGGCGTCGCTCAAGATCGAGGGGCGCATGAAAAACCCCGACTACGTGTTCAACGTGGTGCGGGTGTGGCGTCGTGCACTCGATATGCTGCGCGATGGCGCGTGGGATGCCGCTGCCGTGTCGGCGCTCGAGCGCGAGCTGGGCAGGTCGTTCAACCGCGGGTTTACCGATGCGTATCTGCGGGGGCGATCGGGTGCTGAGCTCATGAGCTTTGAGCGTGCGATTAACCAGGGCGTGCGCGTGGGCCACTTGGTGACGGTGGGTCACGAAGAGGTGACCGTCGAACTCGATGCCGCCGTGGCCGCGGGCGACACGCTCGAGATCCGGTTCTATCCGGGTGCCGATGCACGCCCCGATGTGCCCAAGCGCTGGTCCCAGGTGCCCTGTCCGGTGGATGCTGCGGCGGGGGAGCGCGTTGTCGTGCACTGCAAGCGCAAGGTGGATGCGGGATGCGAGGTGTACCTGATTCGTAGCGCCGGCGTGTTGGAGCAGACGGCGACGGCGCTGGGGCACATGCGGGTCGAGGCGGACGCGGTCGTACCCGTTGCACGAGCCGTTGACATACTGCCCTTTGAGGCCGCCATGACTGTTGGCGACGTGCCCGAGGCGGCGTTGACGGAGCCGACGGAAAAGGGGGCTTCCGATCGCATGGTCTTTGCCTGGCGGCTGATGGATGCCGACCCGCGCGGAGAACTCGATTTGTCCGACGTCGTTGTGGTGCTTGACGAGGTCTGTCGTGCAGCCGATGCCTCGCGTACCCGCTCGCTTATGCGGCGTGCCGGGCGCGTCGTCTGTCGTAATCTGGGACAGGTGGCGATGGCGCGTGAGCTGGGCGTGGCGTTTGACGTTGCGGCACCGGTGTTTTGCGCAAACCGGGTTACGCTTGCCTGGCTACGCGGGCTCGGCGCGGGCTGTGTGTATGTGCCTGCCGAGCTTGTCGCCCACGACGCGGAGCGTGTTGCCGAGCTTTCCGCTTGCCCCGGTGTCTTGGGGCCTGTCGATGCCGGCCGTCCCGAGCTCATGGTGTGCGAGCACTGCTTGCTGACTGCCGAGGGCACCTGCGCCACGGATGCGACGGGGCAGGTCCGTTGCCGTGACTGCTCGCGCCGTCAGCAGGGGCGCTTTTTGGTCGAACGTGACGGTACGCGTTTGCCGGTCGTTATCGACGCGTGCGGCAGGACGAGGATTTTCCTGTCGTAGGTGTTCGGCCGCGCCGTTTTGGTTATTATGAGTGGGTTTATGAACTTCGAGCACCGCCGTATCCGGTGAGGGTGCTATAGCAAAAGGAGGATACCCAATGCTGTCTGTCGACGAGCAAATGCGTATCATCACCTCGGGCGCAGCGCAGATCGTCCCCGAGGCCGACCTTCGCAAGAAGCTTGAGAAGGGCGAGCCCCTCAACATCAAGCTCGGCGTCGATCCTACCAGCCCCGACCTGCACCTGGGCCATGCCGTGCCCCTGCGCAAGATGCGTCAGTTCCAGGACCTGGGCCACAACGTCACCCTCATCATCGGTAACGGTACCGCACTGATCGGCGACCCCTCGGGCAAGAACTCCACCCGCCCGCAGCTTTCGCAGGAGCAGATCGAGGCCAACGCCGAGACCTATGTCAGCCAGGCCATGAAGATCCTGGATCCCGAGAAGACCACCATCGTGCACAATGGCGACTGGATCCTGTCGATGGATCTGGCCGGACTGCTGCAGGTGTGCTCCAAGTTCACCGTCGCCCGCATCCTCGAGCGCGATGACTTTACCAAGCGCTACCAGTCCCAGACGCCGATCGCCCTGCACGAGTTCCTGTACCCCGTGATGCAGGCCTTCGACTCCGTTCAGATCAAGGCCGACGTGGAGATGGGCGGCACCGACCAGCTTTTCAACCTGCTCGCTGGCCGCGAGCTCATGGAGAAGATGGGCATGGAGCCGCAGATCGCGCTCACCATGCCGCTGCTCGAGGGCACCGATGGCGTGCGCAAGATGTCCAAGTCCTACGGCAACTACATCGGCCTGACCGATGCTCCCAAGGATATGTTCGGCAAGACCATGTCCATCCCCGACGAGATGATCGGCAAGTACTATCGTCTGGCCAGCTCGCTCACCCCGGCCGAGGTCGACAAGATCGACGCCGCCCTGGCCGATGGTTCCGCCGACCCCTACGAGCTCAAGCGCGCTCTGGGCCGCGACCTGTGCGATACCTACCACGGCGCCGGCGCCGGTGACGAGGCCCAGGCCGAGTTCGACCGTGTGTTCAAGGAAGGCCAGCTTGCCGACTTCCCCGAGAAGCACGTCGAGCTGACCGTTAACGACGAGGGCCAGATCTACCTCGCAGGCCTGCTTAAGGACCTGGGCCTTTCAGCGAGCGCCGGCCAGGCCCGTCGCGACATCGACGGCGGCGGCGTCAAGATCAACGGCGAGGCCGTGGCTCCCAAGAGCTATAACATCGACCCCAGTGCCCTCAAGCTGGGCGACACCCTTTCCGTGGGCAAGCGCAAGGGCTTCAAGCTTATTTAGTTACGCGGTTTTACCAAACCGCGTAACCGGTCGACGCTGCAAACCCGCCAGAGCGGCAATCTGCCTTTCAACTTCG